>NC_020059.1:482750-790500 GCF_000330885.1 Rhizobium tropici CIAT 899 | reverse complement strand
CTTTTCGCCCGCCGTCATTTCCAAGCGCATCAAGCGCCTGGAAGACAGGCTTGGCACCCGGCTTCTGCAGCGCACGACACGGCAGATTTCGCTGACGGAGGCTGGCCAAGGCTTCTACGACCGCGTGCTCGCCATCCTCGCCGGGCTGGAAGAGGCGGAAGCCTATATTGCCGGGCGCTCCTCGCAGATGCACGGCACGCTGAAAATCTCCGCCCCGACGTCCTTCGGCCGGCTGCACATTGCGCCGCATCTGAAATCCTTCATGCAGGCCCATCCCGAACTGGCGCTCAACCTCGTGCTCAGCGATGAATTCGTCGATATTGTCGGCGGCGGCTTCGATCTTGCCATCCGCATTGCCGAGCTGACGGATTCCAGTCTCGTCGCACGCAGGCTCGCACCGGTGCGCCGCGTGCTCTGCGCCTCGCCCGCCTACATCCATGCCCATGGCCTTCCGCAGGATATCGACGATCTGCGCCGGCATATCTGCCTGCCGGCGCACAATCTCGATCCGTGGCGACTGGAGGGGCCGAAAGGCAGCCTGATCTTCCGCCCCGAGGGTCGGCTCATCACCAACTCCAGCGAGGTCGTGCGCGAAGCCGTCATTGCCGGCCTCGGCATTGCGCTGCGCTCGACCTGGGATATCGGGCCGGAATTGCGCGACGGCCGCCTCGTTCAAGTTCTGCCGGCCTATGAGGGCTCGCACAACGTCACGCTCTCGGCCGTTTATCCCAGCCGACAATTCCTACCGGCAAAAGTGCGCGTCTTCATCGATTTTCTGGCGGAACTTTACGGGCCTGTTCCCTATTGGGAGCGATGAGAACCCTTTCGAGAATCGAGGAGATCATCATGTCCGCGCCTGAGACCATTCGTTCCGATGTCGCCTCCGTCGCGAGGACGCGCTTCACCGTGGCTCTCGGCGACATTACCAAGCTTCCGGTTGATGCCATCGTCAATGCGGCCAACAGCAGCCTGCTCGGCGGCGGGGGCGTCGATGGCGCGATCCATCGTGCTGCCGGACCGGATCTCCTTGCCGAATGCCGGAGCCTGAACGGCTGCAGAACCGGGCAAGCGAAGATCACCATGGGATACCGCCTGCCGGCACGGCATGTGATCCACACCGTCGGCCCTGTCTGGAACGGTGGCGATCATGACGAGGAAGAACTGCTTGCCGGCTGTTATCGCAACAGCCTCAGCCTTGCCCGGGAACGCGCGCTCAAAACCATTGCCTTCCCGGCCATCTCCACCGGCATTTACCGCTTTCCCGCCGAGCCGGCGGCAGGGATTGCGATCCGCACCACCCTTGCCGAAAGCAAGGATGGTGCTTTCGAGGAGATCATCTTCTGCTGCTTCGGCGACGACATGGCGGCACTCTACGACCGATTGCTGCCGCAGATGCTGTCCGGAGCCTGATGCCTATCGCGCCAGATCGAGATAGGCGGAGGCGACCAGGGCATCTATATCCGTGGGAACGGGGATGACGCAGGCCTCCTTGCCGAGGCCGCCCTTGGCGACCCGCTCCAGGCATCGCGCCTGCAGCGCGAAGCCGAGATCCATGGATTCGACGGTATTCCCCAGCGGACGCGGACCGGCCAGATTGGCCATGTAGCCGCCGCCGAGAATGTGGAAGGCTCGGCCGTCTCGCATGCGAACAGTCTCGATCTGCTCAGCTTCGTAACCATCGACGCCGACAACATCGGGACTGCTGCGGAAGCCTTTGACATCGATCTCATGCGGAAAGTGGCCGCCATTCATCAGGATCGCGCCGTCCTTGATCAAGGGCAGATCGGCAACCGTGATGATGTCCGGATAGCCCGTCACGGTGATCAACACATCGGCAGAGCGGATCGCTGATTCACGCAGCGGCGTTGTGAAGCCATCGAGATGTGCCTCAAGTGTGGTCACCGGATCGATATCGACGACGCTGACTGCGGCGAATGCGTTGCGGAAGCACGCCGCCGTGCCCTTGCCACAAGAGCCGTAGCCGAAGACGGTCACACGTTTGCCGTTGGTGGAACGGTTGGTGAAGCGCAGATAGCTCTCGAATAGGCTTTGCCCGACGGCATGCCGATTTTCGGCGAACTGCTTGATCGGGCTGTCATTGATGACGAGGATCGGCATGTTGAGCTTGTCGCGCATCGGCATCAGGCGGGTGCGGCCGGATGTGGTTTCCTCGGTGCCGCCAAGCAGGTTGGCATAGGGCCTGTCGGCCGCGCGGGCGAAGAGATCGCCGCCATTGTCGAGCAGCAGGTCTGGCTTTTCCGCCAGGATTGCATCGAGGCTTGCACCATGCTCCTCTGCGTCGCGGGTCTGCGTCGCAAAGACCTTGATGCCCTGAGCGCGCAGATAGTCCACCGTTTCCGGCTGGGTGCTGTTGAGATTGCCGGTGCAGACGAGATCGGCGCCGCCGGCACGCAGCGTCATCAGCAGCGCAACCGTCTTCGGCTCGAGGTGAATGCCGGTGCCGATGGTGAGGCTGGCAAAGGGTTCTGTGCTACGAAATTCGGCTGCTGTGGCCGCCAGCAGACGGCAGCTGCGCGCCACCCAGTCGATACGCGAAAGAGAAGAAAACTGATCCATCATGCGCTCCTGCCGGTTGGTTCGATGCCGCGATCTGGCATGATCGTAAAGGAGGTGTCGATGGACATTGCAATGCGCTGTATGGCAGAAAATCTGCCATGTCGATGCGCTTCGTTTTGATGTTTTGCTAAGCCGGTTCGGCCCCTGTCTCGCTTAGCCAATCCGCCAATCGTACCAACGCCGGGTCCTTCACGTCGCCGCTGCGAATGCTGAGGCTGTAGCCCGCCGGCCTACGGATGAAGCCGAAGGGGGCAACCAGAGCACCGCGATCGATATCCTCGCCAATGGCGGTGTGTGGGGCGATGGCAACCCCGAGGCCCGAGCGGGCGGCGCCGATCGCAAGCAGCAGATCCTCGAATTCGCGATCGACGGCAAAGGGGATGGGCGCGCGACCGCTTTCGGCAAACCAATCCTCCCACAGGCTCGGGGCGGAACGGCTGGCAAGGCCGACGGCTCCGGCAAGTGCCGAAACCCCATTGGCAAGCCCGAGGCGATCGGCAATATCTGGCGTTGTGACGGGACCGAACTCATCCTCCATGAAACGAATGGCCGTGATATCGCGCATCGGCCGATATTCACCGCCCATGATGACCGCTTCCAGGTCGGCGCGCTTGGCAAGCGGCTCGACCGTAGCCATCGGCACGATGTCGATATCGATATCCTGAAGTGCCGCCTGAAGCGCCGCGAGACGCGGCATCAGCCACCAGACGGCAAAGGCCGAGGGAACGCCGAGCCGGATCGACCGCCGTTGGCCAACGGAAAGTTCGGCGGAGGCCCGCGTCAGGATGCCAAAGGCGACGCCAACGGAATCGGCGAATGCCCGGCCCTTCGCTGTCAGCACCAGCCGGCCATTCTCCCGGTCGAACAGAGGTACGCCAAAATGTGCCTCCAGCAGGTTCAGCTGCTGCCTGATAGCCCCGCGCACGACGCCAAGCTCATCAGCCGCCTTCAAAATGCTGCCGCAGCGCGCCACCGCATCGAAGGCACGCAGCGCGTTCAAAGGCGGCAAGCGTGGAGGCGGGATGCGTCCGGACATAATAAATTTTTTCTCTCTTTCCAAAACGATAGCAGCCACATCCAAGCAATTGCGCCATATGCGGCACGGAAACGCTGCGGAATGTCGCTTTCAGCATAAGCGTTGGCGAATATCAGAAGGCAAAACTTTGTATTTTTATCTACGTAGCACTCAATAAATATGTGGGGAAATACCATATAGCGCTCTGTGGAACGCAAAATTTTTCCCCAAAGTGATAATATAGAATCAAGCCGACACTCCAACTCTTAAAGGTGAACCGACAATTGGCCTTTCTCAGCCGTATAGCAAATGATGTGCAACTCATGTTTCGGCGTCCGCCGCGACAGCAATATGCTGCGCTCTGCTATCGGGTGAAGAAGAAGACGGGTCAATTTGAGATGCTGTTGCTGACCAGCCGCGACACCGGTCGCTGGGTCATCCCCAAGGGATGGCCGATGCCGGGCAAGCTCTCCCACGAGGTCGCCGCCCGTGAGGCCTATGAAGAGGCCGGCGTGCGCGGCGTGGTGGAAACCGAGCCGCTCGGCTCGTTCGGCTATGACAAGCTGCTGAAGGACGGCATCCAGGTGCCGTGCCGGGTACAGGTCTATGCCCTCGAAGTCAGCGAACTCGTCAAGAACTTCAAGGAAAAGGGCGAGCGCTCCATGGAGTGGGTCCCCTTCGAGGAAGCCGCCGAACGTGTTCGCGAACCGGAGCTGCACGATCTCATTCTTGCCTTCGCCCAGCGGATGACGGCAGCTTCCGCTGCGATCCAGGCGAAATAAGCCACATTCGTCACAAAAAACTGTGCCAGTGTCCCTGGCAGATATTGCGCGCCTCATCGGTCAGCGCAATAGGAGAGTTTTGATCCAGGGAATTGAATGCCCGACCGACCGGCCACGCCTGCAAAAAGGACGCTCGACAAGGACCTCGACAAATTCACCTATGTCGAGGATGCGACCCATCACGTCACGAGGCGCCTGGTGGCGCCGGGCATCGGCCTGATCTTTCTCGGCCTCGCCATGGTCTTTGCCGGTATCTACGTGCTCGATCAACCGGGGGCCACGCTGATCTTTGCCGCGGTGGCGCTTGCCGGCTACATGGCCATGAACATCGGCGCGAAAGACGTCGCCAACAATGTCGGTGCGGCGGTTGGCGCGCGCGCGATCACCATGACGCAGGCGCTCGTCATGGCGGCGATTTTCGAGATTCTCGGCGCGACGATCGCCGGCGGCCCGGTCATCAACACGATCTCGACCCATATCGTCGACACCAACCGCATCATCAGTGTCGGCAAGCTTGCCTGGCTGATGATGGCGGCACTTCTCGCCGCAGCCCTGTGGATCAATTTCGCCACCTGGCGGAAAGCGCCCGTTTCGACCACGCATACGATCGTCGGAGCCGTCGTCGGCGCGGGAGCCGCAGCCGTCGGCCCGGAGCTCGTGAACTGGAACACGCTGGCGGCCATTTCCGCAGGCTGGGTTGTAACTCCCTTTCTCGGCGGTGCCATCGCCGCCGGCATCCTCTATTTCATCGAGACCTGCATCATCTATCGCGACGACAAGATCGCCGCCGCCAGATACTGGATTCCCATCCTGATCGGGCTGATGGCCGGTGCCTTTTCAGGTTATCTCGTAGTCCAGCTCGAACCCAAAGGCGCGATACCCAGTATCCTCAATCTGACGATCGGCCTCGCGGTCGGCATCATCGTCTGGCTCGGGGCACGGCCGCTGGTAAAAGCGCAATCGGTCGGGCTGGAAAACAAGAATAGCTCGCTGCGCAAGCTTTTTCGCCTGCCGTTGATCTGTTCGGCAGCCCTGATGTCCTTCGCGCATGGCGCCAACGACGTCGCCAACGCGATCGGGCCGCTGGCCGCGATCGTCCGCGATATCGGGCTTGGCGGCTCGCTGAACGTCTTCGCTGAAACGACCACCCAGAAGGCACCCTTCTGGGTGGTCATGATCGGCGGCTGCGGCATCTCCGTCGGCGTTCTGCTTTACGGCCCGCGGCTTATTCGTCTTCTCGGCGAGCAGATCACCAAACTCAATCCGATGCGGGCCTATTGCGTCGCCGTGTCTGCAGCCCTCACCGTCATCGTGGCCGCCTGGTTCGGCTTCCCGGTGAGTTCGACCCACATTACCGTTGGCGCAGTCTTCGGCGTCGGCTTCTTTCGCGAGTGGTCCACCGTCCGTTCCAAGCGGCGATTTGACTATATGCGCAAAAAGGCCGAAGCGGCGGGCATACCCTGGAGTGAGCCGGAAGCCACCGATGAGCGCAATCCCGATGAGGTTCATCGCCGCCGGCTCGTGCGCCGCTCGCATTTCATGACCATCATCGCCGCCTGGGCAATCACCGTGCCGGTCGCAGCCCTGCTTGCTGCCGTCGTTTATTGGGTTATGGTCGCGCTCTTCATTTAGAGCGGTTCGGTTCCCACCGGGTCTTCGAACCGCTCTATCTCATTGTTCTAAGCAATTCCGGGGATCATCCATGCGCGCCAATTTCCGCATGCAGAGGCTGTATGTGACGTCCGACATCAAGGCAGGTGCCGCTATCGAGACGGACCATGATCAGTTCAACTATCTCGCCAACGTGCTGCGCATGGACAATGGCGCCGAGCTCCTGATCTTCAACGGCCGCGATGGCGAATGGAAAGCCGGCGTCTCCTTCCCCTCTCGCAAGCGCATTCTGCTGACGCCACTGGAGGAAACGCGGCCGCAGCCTGCCCCGTCCGATTTGCATTATCTCTTCGCGCCGCTGAAGGTTGGGCGCCTCGACTACCTCGTTCAAAAGGCGGTGGAGATGGGTGCCGGGCTGCTGCAGCCGGTCATGACACAGCATGTGCAAGGGAAGATCACCAATCTCGACAAGGTCAGGGCCAATGTCATCGAGGCTGCCGAGCAATGCGGCATTCTTGGCATTCCCGACGTCGCCGAGCCGGTTAAGCTTACCGATCTGCTAGCAAGCTGGCCGCACGAGCGCCGCATCATCTATTGCGACGAAGGCGATGCCGGACAAAATCCGCTGCCGCTGCTGACGCAGGTAAAGGAAAAACATCTGGCGCTGCTGGTCGGCCCCGAAGGCGGCTTTTCGGAAGAGGAGCGTGCGCTGCTGCGCGACCTCGATTTCGTCACGGCCATTCCGCTCGGCCCGCGCATCCTGCGCGCCGATACGGCCGCCGTTGCCGCCATGGCGGTAATCCAGGCCGCAATCGGCGACTGGAACTGACCCTTTACTCCAAGAGGGCAACAATGGTCGCAACGACCAGCAGGATTGCGAGCGAGATGTTGACGATCCGCGAGATCTTCGGATCTCGGAGGAAACGGGATAGGGAAGCACCGACAAAGAGCCACGCCATGTGAATGGCCACGATCATGGCCGTGAGCAGCGCGATCTTGACGGTGGCGTCGAGCAGCCGCCGATCCTGAAACAGGCTGACGCTGGCAAAGACGGCTGCAATCGCCAGATAGGCCTTGGGATTGGCGACGGCGAGCAGGAAACCGCCAGAAAAGGCAGGCGCCGCAACGTGATCGTCGCGGCGAGACAGCGGCGGCGCCGTGGCGATCTTGAAGGCGAGGTAGAGGATATAGACAGCGGAAACCACCGTCAGCAGCAATGCGCCGTGGGGCACGGACAGCAGAATCGCAACGACGCCGGCGGCGACGGCCAGCAAGACCGCTACGGTGCCTGCGATGAGACCGGAAACGTAAGCGAGCGACCGCCTGAAACCGTAAGCGGCGCCCATCGCCGTCGCGCTGATCGTGGACGGACCTGGGCTGCCCATGATGATCACCGAAGCAAGCAGCAGTGACAGTATGGAATAGTAAAGGGCGTTCGGACCGTTCATCGATGTGCTCCGCTTGATGTCAGTGGAAGCAAAACTAGCGGCGTGAATAGAGAAGCGTCTTGAACGCTTGTGCAAATATGCTTGTGTCAGCCACTGGCGTGATGCACTTGCGAGACATGAAATCCTATTTTTTTGAACGACCCTTGAAAGAAATTCACTTGCGCCGTACGTCAATCCGCGTCAATCACCCTCCAATTGACCTGCGGCTGGCGCGGGCTCTTCTCCGAGATCTAAGGTAATACCATGGCGCGCGATACCACCGACCAGACTCCGCTCTCCTCGGTCTCGGAAATGACGGCCTATCTGGCTGCCGGCAACAAGCCGAAGGAGAAATTCCGCATCGGCACCGAGCACGAGAAATTCGTGTTTTTCCGCGCCGACAACAGCCCGGTCCCCTATTTCGGCGAAGCCAGCATTTCCGCGCTCCTCACGGGACTGCAGAAGAAGTGCGGCTGGGATCCGATCATGGATGGCGACAACATCATCGGGCTCGGCGAACCCACGGGCATGGGCGCGATCTCGATCGAGCCGGGCGGCCAGTTCGAGCTTTCCGGCGCGCCGCTCGAAACCATCCACCAGACCTGCAAGGAATCCAACAATCATCTGGCGACGGTGCGCGAGATCGCCGAACCGATGGGCATCCGCTTCCTCGGTGTCGGCGGCAGCCCGAAGTGGACCCTTGCCGAAACGCCGCGCATGCCGAAATCGCGCTACGACATCATGACCCGCTACATGCCGAAGGTCGGCACCATGGGTCTCGATATGATGTATCGCACCTGCACCATCCAGGTGAATCTCGACTTTTCCTCGGAAGCGGATATGCGCCGCAAGATGCGCGTGTCGATGAAACTGCAGTCGCTGGCAACGGCGCTCTTTGCCTCCTCTCCCTTCACTGAGGGCAAGCCGAACGGGCTTTCCTCCTGGCGCGGCGAAATCTGGAAAGATACTGACAACCGCCGCGGCGGCCTGCTCGATTTCACGTTCCGCGACGATTTCGGCTTCGAAGACTATGTGAAGTGGGCGCTCGACGTTCCCATGTATTTCGTCGTTCGCGACGGCCGTTATCACGACTGTACGCATGTCACCTTCCGCCAGTTCATGGATGGAGCGCTGAAGGGCGAAATCGCCGACTGGGAACCGACGATGGGTGACTGGACGAACCATCTCTCGACGCTCTTCCCGGACGTTCGCCTCAAGCGCTTCCTCGAAATGCGCGGCGCAGATGGTGGCCCGTGGCGCCGCATCTGTGCGTTGCCGGCCTTCTGGGTCGGCCTGCTCTATGACGAAGAGGCGCTGACGGCGGCCGACGAGCTGACCAAGGACTGGAACTTCCAGGAGGTCAACGCACTGCGTGATGCGGTGCCGGCGCAGGGCTTGAAGGCTTCCATCAAGGGCCACGGTCTGCTTGATATTGCACGCGAAGTGGTCGGCATTTCGCGCCTTGGCCTGAAGAACCGCAATCGCTTGAATGGCGACGGCCAGGACGAAACCGTCTTCCTTTCGCCGCTCGACGAGGTGCTTGCCAAGAAGGGTACGCTCGCTGACGATCTGCTGATGCTCTACAATGGCCGCTGGAACCAGTCTGTCGAACCGATCTTCGAGGAATATCAGTATTGATAGGCGATTGCCTGCTGTCGTTACCCGGTCGAGCCGGAACAGAAACCGGTAGGCGCACCCTTTTTTCCCGCTATACTGCTTTAAGCAAGCGCCGCGTGATTCCGAAGCGGCCTCCTAGAGCCGGATGATTTTAGGTCGAATCGACCTAAAATCTGAATCCGCTCTAGAATCAAAGAAGTAGAGCGTGATGTCATCCGAAAACCGCCTACACTTTTCGGCATCACGCTCTAGCGGGGAAAGGGACTTCGATGCTGCCACTCTTCGACATGATGATGCAGGCACAGAATGGCGCCGCCACGGAGGCCATGGCCAAGCAGTTCAGTCTTGCGCAGGAGCAGGCGGCGAAGGCGATGGCCGCGCTGATGCCGGCCTTTTCCTCCGGCTTCAAGCGCAGCGCCACCGATCCCTATAATTTCCTGGGCGTGATGCAGGACATCAGCTCGGGCTCCTATGCTAAATATTTCGAGGATATGACCAAGGCCTTTACGCCCGAGGGCATTGCCGACGGCAATGCGGTGCTCGGACGGCTGTTCGGTTCCAAAGACGTTTCCCGCGCGATCGCGGCGCAGGCAGCGCAGATGACCGGCATCGGGCAGGAAATCTACAAGCGCATGTTGCCCGCTATGGCTGATACCCTAATGGGCGGCCTGTTCAAGGAAACAAGCGGCCAAATCCCGCAAATGACCAATCCCTTTCTCAACACCGATATGGGCGAAATGATGCAGGGCTGGCTGCAGAGCATCGGCTTTGCGCCCAAGCAGCAGCCGACGCCGCAGGCGAGCATCTTCGACAATCCTTTCACCCAGGCGATGGAGCTGATGTTCGGCGCCGATGCGGTCAAGCGCGAGAAGCCGGCGCCGACCAATCCTTTCTTCGACAATCCCTTCGCCAAGGCGTTCCAGGACATGATGAAGAACTTCCCGATGCCGGCAGAGCCGCCGAAGGAAGAGCCGAAGGCCAAGCCTGCCGCCGGCATCGACATGGCTGCTTATACCGAGATGTTCAACGCCATGTTCGACAGCGGCCTCGAAGTGCAGAAGAATTATCAAAAGAACATGGAAGCGATCTTCGACAGCTATTTGAAGACCGAGGATAAGCCAGCGCCGGAACGGAAGTGACGCTCGGCTGGTCGTATTCCGTTTTATTGTTCGCAATTCCGCACAGGCCGTGCGGATTGCACCCGATTATCACACACTAAGACTGAGCCTATTTCTTATTTCATCTTGAAAAGGAGATAGCCATGTCCAGCATCGATCAATCCGGCAGCTTCACTCTCGGTAACCTCAAGGTCAAAAGGCTCGGCTACGGCGCCATGCAGCTTGCAGGCCCCGGCGTGTTCGGCCCGCCGAAGGACCACGAGACGGCACTCACGGTTCTGCGCGAAGCCATCGCCTCCGGAGTCGACCATATCGATACCAGCGATTTCTACGGTCCGCATGTGACCAACCGGCTGATCCGGGAAGCGCTCCATCCCTATCGAGACGATCTCGTCATCGTCACCAAAATCGGCGCGCGGCGCGGCGCTGATGCCTCCTGGCTGCCGGCCTTTTCCGCCGATGAGCTGAAGCAGGCGGTGCACGACAATCTAAGCAATCTGCAGCTTGAGGTGCTCGATGTCGTGAACCTTCGTGTCATGATCAATCCGCATCACCCGACCGAGGGTTCGATCGAGGCACCGCTAACCGCCCTTGCAGAGCTCAAGCGGCAGGGTCTGGTGCGTCACATCGGGCTCAGCAACGTCACGCGAAGCCAGATCGCCGAAGGGCGCAGGATTACCGAGATCGTCTGCGTGCAGAACCTCTACAATCTGGCGCAGCGCACGGATGATGCACTGGTCGATGAACTGGAACGCGACGGCATCGCCTATGTGCCCTTCTTCCCGCTCGGTGGGTTCACACCGCTGCAATCCTCGGCGCTTTCCGATGTCGCTGCCCGGTTGAATGCGACGCCAATGCAGGTGGCGCTTGCCTGGTTGCTGCAGCGCGCGCCGAATATCCTGCTCATCCCAGGCACCTCGTCGCCTGCGCATCTCAAGCAAAATATTGCGGCCGCTGAACTCAAGCTGCCGGAGGATGCGATCGCAGAACTCGATCGCATCGCCAGCACCAGCCACGCCTGAGGCGCCTCCTCATCGATCCGAGACGGCTCGGGCAGGCAATTCGAGCCGTCTCTCTATGCCGATATTGTTGAGAAACACCTCGTCGTGACTGACAACCAGAAGCGCGCCGTCATAGGCCCGAAGCCCAGCTTCAACCGCGGCGATGGAGTCGATATCCAGATGATTGGTTGGTTCATCGAGGATCAGCAGTGAAGGCGGCACCGCGCCGCCAAGGACACAAGCAAGTCCGGCTCGCAGAAGCTGGCCGCCGCTCAGGCTGGAGACGATCTGCAGCGCGGCATCAGCCCGAAACATGAAGCGGGCCAGGGCGGCTCGGCAAGCATTTTCGTCCGCATCCGGGTTGATCCGCCGGAAATTATCGCGGATCGACAGGGATGGATCAAGCAGGCTCACTCGCTGATCCAGCAGGGCGGAATGGACGACCCGCACCGTGCCGCTCCCGGGTTTTAGCGCGCCGGAGACCAATGCCAGCAGTGTCGTTTTGCCCGAGCCGTTCGGCCCGGTGACGGCAACACGCTCCGGCCCCGTCATAATGAAATTGAAGTCGCGCAGGATCGGCCGCTCTGGCTCGTAGCCAGCGGTGACGCCTTCCATCCCGAGGACGATCCTGTTTGCCGGCAATCCTGATGTCGGCAGTTTCACGGTTAGGGGCTGCAGGACCTCGATCTTTTCGCGAGCCGCGGCGGCATCCTGCAGGGCCTGGCCACGGCGGCGTTCGGCAAGCCGCGTCTTTTCGGCGCTCGTCATTTCGGCCCGCTCCTTCAAACCGCCGAGCATGATGCGCGGAATACCGCCCTTTGCCGCCGTCTTTCGGCCGGCTTTGTCCCGCCTCGCTTGCCGCTCGACGGCGGCCTGCGCACTTCGTTCCACTTCGGCGACACGCTTCTCCGCCTCGGCGAAATCATGTTCGGCCGCGGAAAGCTCCAGCGCCTTCCGTTCGCGATATTGGCTCCAGTTGCCGCCATAGCGGGAGGCGCCGAGCGATGTCAGTTCGACGATCGCATCCATGGTGTCGAGCAGCTCACGGTCATGGCTGATGACGATGGCGCCTGCCCTCCAGCCTGCGAGCAGATCGATCACCGCGTCGCGGCCGTCGCGATCGAGATTATTGGTGGGTTCGTCGAGGATCAAGAAATCGGGATCGTCGACAATGAGGGCAGCAAGTCCGCAACGCGTGCGCTGTCCGCCTGATAGCGTCACGAGAGGCGTTTCCGGGGCGACGTCGAGCCCGACACGATCAAGGGCCGCGGCAATGCGCCCCTCGAGTGTCCAATCCGCCGAGGCGAGTTCGTCATTGGTCGCCTCGCCGGCTTCCGCCCGCTTCAGCACCGCAAGGGCTTCGCTCGCGCCGAAGAGATCGGCAACGGTTTCTTCGGCGTGCACTTGCACGCTCTGGCGCAGAATGCCCAAACGACCATTGAAGGAGATGCTGCCGGATTGCGGCTGCAGCTCGCCGGAGATGAGCTTGATCAGCGTCGTCTTGCCGACGCCGTTGCGTCCGACAAGGCCGGAGCGCTCGGCGCCGAAGCTCAGATCGAGATTTGAAAGAAGCGGCCGGCCGTCAGGCGTGGACCACGAAAGATCGGATAAAACGATGGATATAGGCATGAACAAGAATGTCCTCGATGGCAAGGCTGAACGGCATTGCGGTCGAGGTGGAATCCATTGCTGCACACATCCTGTT
This sequence comes from Rhizobium tropici CIAT 899, assembly GCF_000330885.1. NCBI lineage: Bacteria > Pseudomonadati > Pseudomonadota > Alphaproteobacteria > Hyphomicrobiales > Rhizobiaceae > Martinezella > Martinezella tropici. The sequence continues at coordinate 777,647 of NC_020059.1, read as the reverse complement.
GGTATCAACGATGCTCCTAAACTAGGCGCGCAGTATCTTCAGTTCAAGTCCTGCGAGTGAAGATGCAGGCATTTCACGCATTGCCATCGATGGCGTCAAGGAAGTCGATGACACGTTTCCAGGTGAGATCGGCGGCCTTGGCGTCATAATCGGGCAGGCTGGCATCGGTATAGAGGTGGCCGCCACCGCCCGGATACCGGAAAATCTCTGCCGCGACGCCAGACTTGGTGACGGCCTGCCGCCAGACGGCAACGTCTTCCTCCGGTTCAAACGGATCGGGATCGGCCAGATGAAGCTGCAAGGGCGGGCCCTTGCGGGCATTGTCGGCGATGGAGGCAATGCCATGCAAGAACAGGATGCCGGCGGTCTTTTCTCGCTTAGGCCAGAGGCTGGCAGCGACGGCGGCTCCCATTGAAAACCCGGCCAATACGGTCGAGGCCGGCAGCCCGGCCAGCGCCCATTCGGCGCGCTCGCAGATCGATTCCCAGCCGATCTCGTCCTTGAATTCGAAGCCCTCGTCGATCGATCGGGCGATCAGCCCATCATAGAGATCCGGCGCAAAAGCCTTGTGCCCGGCTGCTTGCGCCCGTTCGACAGCCTCATGCTCAAGCGAGCGCAGACCGTAGACGGAATGGAAGAAGATCACCGTTGCCATCATTGCTTCCCTGCTGTTCGGATGAGGTCGTTAGATAAGACAGTTGCTGCAGGAGGCAACTTGCCCGCGCGTGATCCATGACGAAAACCCGGTCTTCAGAAAGAAAAAACCCGGTGTTGGCCCTTGGGCCGAACACCGGGAAAGAGGCAGGGCTTATTGGCTATCACCCTGCGGGGAAACTATCGTCCGCCATCAGCCTCTAAAGCTGCTGAAGGCGGAGAGGCGCGCGCAGCGACGCGCGGAATTGGTGAGATGGCCGGACGGATCCCCGAAGAAGGTCGAGGTGGTCAGCGCGGCGTTCAAATCCTGTCTGGTGAGGCCGATGTCGCTCAACTGAGTGTCGTTCAGCTCATTCAGATATTCGATTTCCTTACGATTTCGGATTGCGCGCCAGATCGATGCGACATTGCTCAAAGCAAGCACTACGCGTGCCGTCAGCGACAGCGATGGCGTTGCTAGGCCGAGGTCAAGGGTCCGATCTGTCGTGCGCATTTCCGTGTTCCTTTCTTTGGGCACACGCGAGCCAAGCCCCTTTCCGATGATCCGGAAAAGGGGCGTAGGCCGGGAGGAATTCGACAGGTGTTTCTGTTCGATTGGTATGCTGAATTGCATTCAGAAGATGCCAAAGCCCTATTGATCAGTCCAACGAATGTTTCTAATGATAACTATCAAACTCCTTTATAGGTGAGCCCATGTCCGCGCCGCTTGATATCGATCAGTTGCAGACCTTCATCGCAATCGTGGATTCCGGAAGCTTCACCAAGGCAGCCGACCGTGTGTTCAAGACGCAATCGGCCGTCTCCATGCAGATGCGGCGGCTGGAAGAGCGCGTCGGCAAGCAACTCTTTATCAAGGATGGCCGCGGCAACCGCCTGACCGCGGAAGGTGACAAGCTGCTGAACTATGCCCGCCGCATCATTCGCCTGAACAATGAGGCGATGGCGGCTTTCGACGACAATCGGCTCGAGGGTACGCTGCGCATCGGCACGCCGGACGATTACGCCGACCGCTACATGCCCGAAATCATCGGCCGCTTCGCCAAGACGCACCCGAATGTCGAGCTCTACATCGTCTGCGAACCCTCGGTCGACCTTGCCGAGCGCATGCATCGCGGCGAACTCGATATTGCGCTCGTCACCCACAATCCGCGTGAACGCATGTCAGATGTCGTGCGAACGGAACCACTTTGCTGGGTCGGCTCGGCCAATCATCCGCTGCGCGACGATGCGCCCATTCCGCTCGCGGTCGGGCGGCGCGACTGTCAGTGGCGCCAGCTTGCCTGTTCGGCGCTCGACGCCGGGGGCCGCGACTATCAGATCCTGTTCACCAGCTGGTCCTGCACCGTCGTCGCCGCGGCCGTGCTCGCCGGCATGGCGGTTTCGGTCATGCCGGAATCGGCGCTCAGGACCGGCATGAAAGTGCTGACCCAGGCCGATGGCTTCCCGCCGCTGCCGCCGGTGCAGATCGGCATCATGAAGCGGGCCGGCTTGTCCGTATCGCTGATGAACGCCATCACCGCCCATATCTCGGCCTGCCTCGACAACATCACGCCGGCTGCGGTGGATGACGATCTCGATGGCGAGGTGAAAACCTATACGCGCTTTTATCCGCGACTGCGCGCCGGGCACATTCTGCCGGGCTGGTGAGCTCGGGGATCACCAGCCAATCGCTTTCAGGAATCGTTACTGCGCCGGCTCTGCCAGCAAGGTAATGCGGATCACCTGCTTCCATTCATGCAGCATACGTCGCGCCATCTCGTCCTCGCTCACGATGGCGAAGCGGATGGATGCGCCGATCAGATGGCTGAACAGCTGCGTGCGTGCCTCAAGGTCGATGCGACTTTCAGCCGGCAGGAAAGGTCGGATGCTCTCCAGGAAAATTTCGGCGACGCGATTGCTGTGCTGTATGTTGAGCTGGAGGATATCCCTGTCGATATCCGTGCCGAGCCAGACACCGATATAGGTGGGATCGCTGCGAAACTCGCGATAATACCAGTCGATCATGGTGCAGACGAGCTCGATGGCATGATCGAGCGACGCCACGAAGGCAAAAGCCTCTCTGACCTTTTGCCGGATGCGGCTGGAATGCCGCTCGAGCAAGGCGCGGACGATCGCCGCCTTGTCCGGAAAATACTGATAGACGGAGCCGATCGGGATTGCGGCAACCGCAGCCAGCTCGGTCATCTTCATCGCGCTCACCCCCTTCTCGGCGATCAGCGCGGCCGCAACCGACAGGATGGCATCGACACGCTGGATGCTTCGCTCCTGCTGCGGCCTCTTTCGAAAGTTAATACGGTCGGGATTATCCGGATTCATGCTCTTCCCGTTTCATTCTCACGCTGAACGGCGCTCAAGCGCGCAGACGCTATGACATCCGACGTGTTCAATGCGCGTAAATGGGAAAAGTCCAATTTTAATCATTACTTAGGAGGCGGCTCGCAGTCTGGAACCGGGGCCGAAACATGGTTTCGTCCCCAATAATCGGTGACCTCCCACCCTAAATCCGTGTCGTTCTAGGACACGTACCTCCTCAGAAAATCGACTGTCCTGCCCCAGGCGAGATCGGCCGCCTTCTTGTCGTATCGGGCAGCCGAGGTATCGTTGTTGAAGGCATGATTGACGCCTTCATAGACGAAGATCTCGAAGGTCTTGCCGGCTGACTGCAGCTCCTTGCGATAGGCCTCGATGCCGGCGTTGATGCGGTCGTCCAACCCGGCATAATGCAACAAGAGGGCAGCCTTGATGTCAGGCACGTCGCCTGCGGGCGGCTGCGCGCCATAATAGGCAACGCCCGCCTTCAGCTCCGACGAGATGGTCGCGAAACGGTTGACAAGACCGCCGCCCCAGCAGAAGCCGACGGCACCTACCTTGCCGTTGGCGCCATCCGTCTTGGCGAGATAGGTCAGGCTCGCCTCGGCGTTAGCGGCCGTCAATGCCAGATCGAGATTGGTAAACATGTCGCGCGCCTTGTCCTCATCCTCGGGCGTGCCGCCAAGCGGGGAGAGGAAATCGGGCGCCAGCACCACGAAACCGTCCAGCGCCATGCGGCGGGCGACATCGCGGATATGCGGGTTGAGGCCGCGATTCTCGTGGATGACGATGACGCCGCCGAGCTTGCCGGCCGCATCCTTCGGGCGGACGAGATAGCCCTTGATCTCGCCTTTGCTGCCGGCGAACGCCACATCTTTTGCGTCCAGCCTGCTGTCATCGACGGCAATGATCTCAGCGCTTGCCTTGTTGGCGGCGAGCAGCGGCGCGATGGCAGCGGCGGCGCCCGCCGAGCCTGCTAGCTTGGTAAGCTTTTCCATGAAGCCCCGACGGTCGAGCGTCAGATGCGTGTATTCGTCATAGGCGTTGATCATCGCCTGCGTCACGATCGGCTTTTCCGTGCTCATGATCCTCTTCTCCCTGTTTCCCCGGCAGCAGGCAACAAACGACCGGCCACCCGCTGACAAGATAGGTCAACCGATGTCGGCGTAACGGTAAAGGAAAAACACAAACGCGTTACCGCAGGTTGCGGCTTGCGGCAATACCGGGCAGTCTCAGGAGAAGGCGAGCCAAATGCCAAGCCAGCCCCACATGCAGACCAGGGCTGCAAAGCCGAGAGCGAAGAGCGGACTGCGATAGCGCAGATCGTTGCTCGTCACATGCACGAAAGCATGAGCGTAGCGCGTGGCAACGAAGATCCAGGCGAGGATTACGGCCGGCAGATTATCCGCCTGAGCGGTGTAGAGGACGATACAGCCAACATGGAAGAGCAAGGGAAGCTCGAACTGATTGGCGAGGCTGTTTCGCACCACCAGGCTTTCCGCTGGTTCGTCGGCTGTGTGGTTTTCGCGGAATTGCGCTAGCTGAATGCGGCCGGCCTTCACCAGCGCGCGGCGGCGCCATCCGAGGAGTGCATAGAGGATGAAGACCAGTACCGCATGCGCCATCATGGGCCAGAATATTTCGTAGCCTGTCACGCCGCCAACTCCTTTGGAACTTCCGAAAACTGATAGGAACAATCAGGACGGCCGCGTGCCGTCCGGCGAGAGGTAGCGAAAAATCGCAAAGCGGGCCAGCAGAATAACCGTCACCACAAGCGTCAGGAATTTCAGCCTGACGATGATGGGCAACAGGCCCGCCAGCAGCGATACCGTCGCATCGGAGGGCGTTGCCGGCGGATAGAGCATCAGGCCGGCGATATTCTCGGCATAATCGACAAGTGTGTAGAAGATCGGCAGGCAGAAGATGACTGCGGTCGCGCCGGGTGGGATCGGCCGGCCGAAGAAAAAGCCGCCGGGGCCGACCAGCCGCATCAGGCAGAACAACAATCCACCCAGCACCAGCGGGAAGATCAGCTCAGGCCCGAGATACATCGAATGCAGGATCGCGGCCGGATCCGGATGATCCCTGAGATAGCGCAACATGGCGATGACGTCTTCGCTCTCATAGCCGCCGATACGCGCATCGAGCATCTGCTGGCCGGCTGCGGCATCGCTGAATGCCCTGACGAAGCCGGCCTGAATCCAGGCAAAAAGTGCGAGGGAAAGAGCCGCGAGGATCGCCGCCAGGCCCTCTACAGCGCCGCGTGTCATATATGACACGCAAAGGTCGCTGTAGCACTTTTAATCTGCTGCATAATTTTGTCCTTAAATCGATCACGATTTAAGGAATTATGCAGTAAGGACCTGGCGTTGTCCAAAGCGCGATCTGTCATCGATCAGCCGCCTGCGCCGGGATAATTCGGGCTTTCGCGGGTGATCGTGACGTCATGGGCATGGCTTTCGCGCAGGCCCGCGCCGGAGATGCGCACGAAGGTGGCGCGCTCCTGGAAATCCTTGAGATCGGCACCGCCGACATAGCCCATGGCTGCCTTGAGGCCGCCTGCGAGCTGATGCAGCACGCCGGAGACAGGGCCCTTGTAGGGAACCTGGCCTTCGATGCCTTCCGGCACGAGCTTCAGCGTGTCGCGGACCTCGGCCTGGAAGTAACGATCCGCCGAGCCACGTGCCATGGCACCGACAGAGCCCATGCCGCGATAGGCCTTGAAGGAGCGGCCCTGATACAGATAGACCTCGCCCGGGCTTTCATCCGTGCCGGCGAGCAGCGAACCGATCATGGCGGCGGATGCGCCGGCGGCGATCGCCTTTGCCAAGTCGCCGGAGAACTTGATGCCGCCATCGGCGATAATCGGGATGTTCTGATCCTGCGCAGCCTGCACCGCCGACATGATGGCGGCCAACTGCGGCACGCCGACGCCGGCGACGATACGGGTCGTGCAGATGGAACCGGGGCCGATACCGACCTTGACGGCATCCGCACCGGCATCGATCAGCGCGCGCGTGCCGTCATAGGTGGCGACGTTGCCGGCCATGATTCGGACGGAGTTTGACAGCTTCTTGACGCGAGTGACGGCATCGAGAACGCGCTGCGAGTGACCGTGTGCGGTATCGACGACCAGAAGGTCGACGCCGGCGTCGATCAGGCGCTCGGCGCGCTCATAGCCATCGTCGCCGACGCTGATGGCGGCTGCGGCACGAAGGCGGCCCTGGGCATCCTTCGAAGCATGCGGGTTCAGCTGTGACTTCTCGATATCCTTGACGGTGATCAGGCCGACGAGACGGCTGTCAGCGTCAACGACAAGTAGCTTTTCGATGCGGTGCGTGTGCAGCAGGCGTTTGGCTTCATGCTGCTGAACACCATCCTTGACCGTGACCAGATTTTCGCGGGTCATCAGCTCGTAGATCTTCTGCTCGGGATCGGAGGCGAAACGGACGTCGCGATTGGTGAGGATACCGACCAGACGATGCGACTTTTCGACGACCGGGATGCCGGAAATGCCGTGGGCCTTCATCAGGCTGAGCGCTTCGGCAAGTGTTGCGTCCGGACCGATGGTGACCGGATTGACGACCATGCCGCTTTCGAACTTCTTGACCTGGCGGACCTCTTCGGCCTGCTGCACCGGTGTCAGATTACGGTGGATAACGCCCATGCCGCCGGCCTGAGCCATGGCGATCGCAAGGCGGCTTTCCGTCACAGTGTCCATGGCGGCGGAGAGGATCGGGAGATTGAGCTCGATGTCCTGGGCGATGCGGGTGGCGATATTCGTCTGTCCCGGCATGACCTCGGAGTGTCCCGGCTGCAGGAGCACGTCGTCGAATGTCAGAGCATCCAACCCGGTTGACGTTTCAATGATGCGTGCCATGGCCAATTCCTTCGTCTGTGAAAAACAGGAAAGCCCGGAACGAATCGTCTACCGGGCGATCTTGCAAGTGTTGCTTGGAAGTTGGCGAGGGCTGGTAACACGTCTATGACAGGAAGGGAATAGCAAAAAGTACCCAGCAGACATGCCGGGCACGCAGGCTTCTTCTCAGACCGTCAATCCTCATACATCGAACTGGTAGCTCTTCGGCACATAGCGAAAACCTTCCGGCTGCTTTTCGACGAAGCCAACAGCAGGGAAAGGCATGTGAAAACCGAGGAAAGGGATGCGGTCGGCGGCGATCATGTCGAAGATGCGGCGGCGGGTCTTGGCCGCCTGCGGCTTGTCCAGATCGAAACGCACTTCCCAGTCCGGACGGCCGAGCGACAGGACGTAATGGTTGGCGGTGTCGCCGGTCATGACGAGCTGCCTGCCGCCGGATTCCAGGTGGAAAACGAGATGGCCAGGGGTGTGGCCGGGCGCCAGCATGGCGGTCATGCCGCTGACGATCTGGTCGCCATCCCCAAGGAAGGTCATCTTTTCGGCGAAGGGCACGACATTGGCGAGGACGGCCTTATGGCCGCCTTCCGCCGGTGTTCCCTCACGCGCCCTGTCGGTCCAGAACCCGTATTCGATCTCACCGGCGACATAGCGAGCGTTCGGAAAGGCCGGACCATCCTCTTCCATCAATCCGTTGATATGATCGCCGTGCAGATGCGTGAGTGCGACAACGGTGACCTGCTCCGGCGTGTAGCCGGCGGCCTTCAGCCCCTCGCGAAAACGGCCCAGGCCACGCGCGCGTCCGGCTGCACCAAAGCCGGTATCGACGACGATCACGTCGGAACCGGTATCAATGATGGCGGGCGCATAGCTGTTCACGAGCTTTTCCGTCGGCAGGAAATTCTGCTCCAGCAGCTTGCGAACGGTATCGGGGGCCTGGTTCGAGCCAAAGGTCTCCCAGGGATTATCCATGATGCTGGCGCCGTCCTTGACGACGGTGATGGTGCAGGATCCCAATTTGAACTGATGCGTATCCGGGGGCAGGACGGCCGTCATGATCTTACTCCTTATGCTGATGCGCGACGTAAGCTGCGCCTATCGACGTCGTCGGCAGCAACGGCCCTGGAACACATGCCGCTTGACCGAAAATTGGTCATGACAAGACGATCCGAATCCGCTAATACACCGAACGATGTTTTATGCGTTTAGCATTTACATGCTCTTAGCATATGTCAAACCCTGTGTTCAGCGCCAGCGACGGCGGCCGTCACGAAGACGTGATCCCCAAGCATTCATGGAGCAAGATCCGGGATTGGCAGCGGCCTCGCATAGGACTACAGAGCAACTGATTGCACTACAGCGCTGCGCGTCGCATGTAACGCGCAAAGGCGGCTGCAGCACCTTCAATCTGCTGCATAATTCCTTAAATCGATTCCGATTTAAGGAATTATGCAGTGGGCGACAGCCTTACCGCAGACAGACCTATCGAGGCGGATGCCTATGAATCGCATCGTTCCATTGATCCTCGCCGTCGCACTCTTCATGGAACAGATGGATTCCACCGTCATCGCGACAGCGCTGCCGGCCATCGCCAACGATCTCCATGTCGGCCCGATCACGCTCAAGCTGGCCCTGACCTCCTACATGGTGTCGCTGGCCGTCTTCATCCCGATCAGCGGCTGGATGGCGGATCGCTTCGGCGCGAAGAACATCTTCCGTGTTGCCATCTGCGTCTTCGTCATCGGTTCCATCATGTGCGCCTTTTCGGGCGGCCTGCTGGAATTCGTCTTCGCCCGCTTCCTGCAGGGCGTCGGCGGCTCGATGATGACTCCGGTCGGGCGCCTCGTGCTGGTGCGCACCACGCAGAAAAGCGACCTGGTTTCCGCCATGGCGCTGCTTTCCATCCCCGCGCTCGTCGGGCCGCTTGCCGGTCCTCCGCTCGGCGGTTTCATCACCACCTATGCCTCCTGGCACTGGATCTTCCTGATAAACGTTCCCGTCGGCATCCTCGGCGTGATCTTGGCGTCAATCTTCCTGCCTGAGGTGGAAGCGACCAAGCCGCCGAAGCTCGATGTCATCGGTTTCCTTTTGACGTCCTTTGCCGCCTCCGGGGTCGTCTTCGGCATGTCCGTCATCAGCCTGCCGGCGCTGCCGCCCTATATCGGCATCTCGGCTGTTATCATTGGCTTTGTCTGCGGCTTCCTCTATATCGGCCATGCGCGCCGACACCCGGCGCCGATCCTCGATCTCACGCTGCTGAAGAACGCCACCTTCCGCGCCTCGGTGACGGGCGGCACGCTGTTCCGCATCTGCATCGGCGCCATGCCGTTCCTGACGCCGCTGATGCTGCAGCTCGGCTTCGGCCTTAATCCGTTCCAGTCCGGTCTCATCACCTTTGCCGGCGCGATCGGTGCGATCTCTACCAAGTTCATCGCACGCCGCGTCTTCACCGCCGTCGGCTTCAAAACGGCGCTGCTTTCGGCTGCTGCCGTTACGACAGTCACAACGATCTGCACCGGTCTTTTCCAGCCGTGGACGCCGCACCTCATCATCGTCGGCATCCTGCTGATCGGCGGCTTCTCGCGCTCGTTCTTCTTCACCGGCATCAATGCGCTCGCCTTCGCCGATATAACCGACAAGCAGGCAAGTCAGGCGACGTCGATGAGCTCGGTCATGCAGCAAATCAGCCTGGCGCTCGGCGTTGCCGTCGCCGCCATGATCCTGGAAGCCTCGACCTTCTTCAGCGGCACGCAGCTGCAGGTTCGCGATTTCCATATCGCGTTCTTCTGCATTTCAATCCTGACCGTCGTTGCCACCATCCCATTCATCCGGATGGATCGCAGCGCAGGGGCCATGGTTTCCGGCCACAAGGCCGGCCTCAAGCGTGTCGCAGCGCTGCAGCCACAGGTGGAGCAGACAGCCGCAAAGTGATGGTCCAGCCCTCATTACGCTTCAGCCAAACGGCAGCGCAATGAGGGTTTCGTCAGTTTAGCGATCGAGGATCGCCGGATTTAGCGGTCGGCGGCAGATTGCTCTTCTTCCGTCTGGCCTTCGGGCTTCCGGCCCTTGAAGCCCTTCGCCAGCAGGAACATTTCCACCGACTCGGCTCTGGATGCGCCGGGCTTTACATGGACGACCTGACGGAAATTCTGCTTGAGGAAGGTCAGCAGGTCTCGCTCCGTGCCGCCCTGGAAGGTCTTGGCGAGGAAATGCCCGCCTTCGGCCAGCACCTCGACGGCGAAATGGGCTGCCACTTCGCAGAGGTGCATCGTGCGCAGGTGATCGGTCCGGTGATGACCGGTCGTCGGCGCGGCCATATCCGACAGCACCAGATCGGGCGTACCTCCGACCGCATCGATCAACCGCTGCGGCGCATCCGGCTCCAGAAAGTCGAGCTGCAGGATGCTGACGCCGGGGATCGGCGCCATTTCGAGGAAGTCGATCGCGGCGACGCGGATATCCTCCTCGGTCGAATCGGTCACCTTGGCGGCGATCTGCGACCAGCTGCCGGGAGCGGCACCCAGGTCGATGATGCGGCGAGCACCCTTGAGTATCTGATGCTTCTCGTCGATCTCCAGCAGCTTGAAGGCGGCGCGGGCACGGTAACCTTCAAGCTGGGCGCGCTGCACATAGGGATCGTTGATATGGCGCTGCAGCCATTGGCGCGACGAAGCCTTCAGCTTCTTTTTCTTGACGCGCTGGCCGAGCTTGCGGCCCGTGCGGTTGCCGGCGATGGTTGGCTTGGTCACGTCTGCGGCCCCTTCATATCCCTCGGTCGATGACCCCGGCGCAAGCGGCCCCGCCGCCAAACGCCATCGTCTGCCATCATGTCGGTCAGCAATCCCTCGCGCAGGCCGCGATCGGCAACGCGCATGCGCGGGCTCGGCCAGCGGCGGCGGATCGCCTCCAGAATGGCGCAGCCTGCCAGCACCAGATCGGCGCGATCCGGCCCGATGCAGGGATTGGCGGCGCGGCCGGCAAAATCCCAGGACAAGAGCTTCGCCTGCATCGCGCTCACCTCGTCATCCGACAGCCAGACACCGTCGACCCTGCGCCGATCGTAGCGCGGCAGATCGAGGTGAACGCCGGCAAGCGTCGTTACCGTGCCCGAAGTCCCGATCAGGTGGAAGTCGCCGCTGTCGCGTGCTGCGCCATGTACCGGCGGGCAATCGAAACGCTCGAGCATGCGCTGGACTTCGCACACCATCGTCTCGAACAGCTCAGGCGTCACGTCGCGACCGCCATGCCGCTCGGAGAGCGTGACGACACCGACGGGCAGCGAGGTCCAATGGGTGATGTGATTGGCCAGCCGGCTGGATCGATTCTCGCCGATACGGATGACGGCAATTTCGGAGGAGCCGCCGCCGATATCGAACAGCACGACGGAGCGCGCCTCCGGTCCCACCAGCGAGGAGCACCCGGAAACGGCAAGCCGCGCCTCGGTCTCGCGATCAATGATTTCGAGCTGCAATCCGGTCTCTTCGGTCACGCGCGCAAGGAATGCCTCGCCGTTGTCGGCGGCGCGGCAGGCCTCGGTCGCGATCAGCCGCATGCGCCGGATTTCGCGCGTCTTCAGCTTGGCCGCGCAGATGCGCAGCGCCTCCACTGCGCGATCCATGGCATCGCTCGACAGACGTCCGCTGGCACCGAGCCCCTCACCGAGGCGCACGATGCGCGAAAAGGCATCGACCACCCGGAACTGGCCGGGGCGGGTCGGCTGCGCGATCAGCAGGCGGCAATTGTTGGTGCCGAGGTCGAGGGCCGCATAGAGGTCGAGTGGCCGGGAATCGGCGTCGGCATAGTGGTGATGTTGGCCCTGCCCTTCACGGCGCGGCGGCGATTGCCTGATCTGGCGATGCTCGTCATGGGCCACTGGCGCATGCGCGTTCGAAGGCGCATTGGCAGGAGCGACGATCTGCGCCACTTTCTCATGCACCAGAGGCCGGCCCTGCAGGCCACGCTTGCTGCGATGCTTGCGCCGGTTCTTGCCGCTTTTATGCGAAGACGGATGGCCATGATCCGGCGAGGCACGATGCTCAGCCGGTGCCGAAAGCTGCTGTGTCTGGGAAGCAGGCTGCGCACCACCTTGGGCTGCGCGCGCACGGCGCCGGCGCTTGCGCTTTTTGGCCGGTAAGCCGGCCTCATCCTCTGCTGGGCGTTGCGCCACCTGGCTGGACTTGCCTGCCTGGGCGGCCTCCGCAGAATGAGCGTTCGGACGGCCGTGACCGCGCTTACGCTTCGCGCGCCGGGAGGATTTACCCTTCCTGCGCTCTGCTGCCGACGCCCCGTCTGCCTGCGGCGCTAGGCCGCTGTCGGGGTCACTCACGTATCTTTTCCACCGCGCCGCGCAAGGCCCCTGAAGGTATGCTGCTGGCGCTCGTTCGATTTTCGTTGGGCAAAGAATACCAGCAGGATGGGTTTTCGCCAAATTCTTTTTGAATCACGCCATTTTAGTCGCGCGCCAAACAGCCCTCAGGCGACCAGATGCGCCCTGACATCAGCCGCAAGTTGCTCCATCCGGTCGATCGGCGCATGGCCGATCAGCATGAAGGCGTGGGTGGCGCTCGACCAATAGACGACATTCATGCCCTTGCGATTTTCCATGTCCGGCGCCGCCGCACCCTTGGCGGATCGGACGATGCAGAGCGCCATGGGACCGCTTTCAGGATCGAGATAGGCGATCTGAGCCAGCGGCTTGCTGTCATAATTCAGGATCTGAGCACGCTTGAACTCGACACCCGGCATGGCGACGGCTTCGGGCGCCAGCGACAGATTCAATTTGGCACCGACTTCATTCAATTGCGCAACCTGTTGCGCATGATCACCGGCCGGAGCGCTCAGCGTATCCGCCGTATAGAGCGAGAGATATTCCGCCACTACGGCACGCCATTCCGTATCTTCATCCGGTTTCGAAAGCCGGTGGCCGATGCCGATCACGGCACGGTCGACGGCAATGGCAGCGACGAAACTTGCGGCGACAGCCGCAAGGAAACCGCGACGGCCGATGCCGGCAGTGCTGGCTTTGCTCTCCTCTCTCGAGGGAATGCCGGCAAGCATGGCATCCAGCCTCGCAGCCGGAGCCTCGGCAAGTATCGGCTGGAATGCCTCTGCGAAGGGCAAGGTGCTGCGCGACAGAAAATCGAATCGCTCCGCCACGCGCTCATCGTCGGCGATCAATCGTTCGATCCGCTCGCGCTCGGAGACATTCAGCTCACCATCGATGAAGGCGGTGAGCTGCTCGTCCGAGGGCATCTGTCCTTTATGCAATTCACTCATTTCCATTCCCCAGTCGCTCACCTCCGGACGATTTTCCGTCAGCCGCCATTCCCATGCCCTCGGCGAGTTTCGCCCGCGCCGCCGCCAGCCGGCTCATGACCGTCCCGATCGGCACATCAAGAACGTCAGCCACCTCGCGATAGGAAAGCCCTTCGACATAGGCCAGGAACACCGCAGTGCGCTGAGCCTCCGGCAGAGCCTGAACGCGCTGCAACACCTGCCCAGCCAAAATGTGCGTTTCGGTTTCCCGAGCACCGTCGAAAACCAGCGTCTCGTCGGCATCGACAAAGCCCTGCCCCATGCGCACGCGGCGCGAGCGGACCTCGTTCAGCCAGATCGAATGCAGGATGGCAAAGAGCCAGCGATCGAGCCGCGTACCCGATGTGAACTGAGCCGCTCGCTCCAGAGCCCTGACGCAGGTCGCCTGCACGAGATCGTCGGCCACGTCGCGCTGACGCGACAGCACCACACCATAGCGCCACAGCCGCGTCAGATGCTGGGACAGTCCCGCCCTGATATCCTCTTCGCTCGCTATGACATCCTCCGCCACTTTCGCATGCCCGGGAGCCGCCGATCTTTTTGGCGGCTCCGTTGCCGTCAGACTATAAGCGGAAATTGCGCCACGAGCGACTGGCATCACTCCCATATCCCTCGCAAAGCTCCCTGCTTCTCGTCTTTATCCCCGGCGCTGACCTGCGATCACAAGCTGGACGGATTCATGATCGCGGCGTGGAGATCGCGATATTCCTCACAGCTCGTGTTGCCGCAGAGCGTCTTGATCGTGCTCAGCTGATCCTTGGCGAGGTCCATCTGGCCCTTGATGACGTAGGCTTCGCCGAGATATTCACGAACTAGCGTGTACTTCGGATCCATGGCGACGGACTTCTGGTAATAGGAAATGCCTTCGTCCGTGCGGCCGAGCTTGCGGGTAACATAGCCGCGATAGTTCAGCGCTTCCGCCGTATTCGGATTCTTCATCGTGTCGAGAACCGCCAGTGCTTCCTCGTAGCGATGATCCTTCTTGGCGAGCGAGTAGGCATAATCCGCGCGGTTTTCGTCCGTGACGTTGGCGCCCTGCTGCTTGACGCACTTCTTCGTTTTCTGGTCGTAGATCTCGCCCTTCTTGCAGGTCGGCGTCGTGCTGGAATCGTCGCCGGCAGCAAAGACCGGGATGGCGAAAGCGCCGAGGGTCAGGCTTGCGCCGAGAGCGATGGAAGCCAGGCGAATTGCTTTGGTCGTCATGGAATGTCTCCTTGGCAAAATGAACGTTGCGAGGGGAGAACACACCATCGGCATCTTTTATTCGGACGATGCGCAAAATTTTTTCGGCGCATCCCAAGCCGGGACGTCGTCACTCTTTCGTGACTGCTACGGCATCGAATAGACCACCCTCACCACGTGTTTTCATCCCACGCCCCTCAAGGGCGCAGGAGAAACTCGTGACCGATACCGTCAAACTTCTAAGCGTCGCTACCGCAACGCCCGACAACATCATCCTTCAGACCGACGCAGCCGAGACCGCGGGCCGTCTGTTCTCGAGCCGCTTTCAAGATTTCAAATATCTCGCCCGCGTGTTCGAAAGCACCGGCATCCGCAAGCGCCATGTGGCGCGGCCGCTTTCCTGGTTCGAAGAACCACATGGCTGGCAGGACCGCATGGCCGCCTATACCGAGGTGGCCTCGGAGCTTTTCCGCCGGACGGCGACTGCAGCGCTGCAACGCGCCGGTCTTGAGGCCCGGCATGTGGATTGCGTTGTTACAGTCTCCTCCACCGGACTTGCGACGCCGAGCCTCGACGCGCGGCTGGCCGGCTTGATGGGCTTCCGCAGCGATATCGAGCGCGTGCCGGTCTTCGGGCTCGGCTGTGCAGCCGGCGTATCCGGTCTTGCGGTCGCAACGAAGATGGCACGAAGCCGGCCAAGCGCCGTTGTTCTTTTTATCTCGATCGAACTCTGCTCCCTTGCCTTTCGGCTGGACGAGTTGACACGGCCCAACATCATTGCCACGGCACTGTTCGGCGATGGAGCAGCGGCCTGCGTGCTGCGGGCCGGCGAAGGCGGAATTGCAGAGATCGAATCGACGGGCGAACATCTTTTCCCCGACAGCCTCGGCATCATGGGCTGGAAGATCGATGACACCGGCTTCGGCATCATCCTCGAACAATCACTGCCGGTCTTTGCCGAGACGCATCTCAAGAGCGCCGTTGCCGGCATTCTGGAGCGATCCCGGCTTTTGATCTCCGATATCGACCGCTTCATCTGTCATCCGGGCGGCGCCAAGGTATTGGCGGCTCTCGAAAGCGCGCTCGGCCTTGAAGAAGGCTCGCTCGAAATCGAACGCGAGGTGATCCGCGACTACGGCAACATGTCCTCGCCCACGATACTGTTCGTGCTGGAGCGCGCCATTGCGGCCGGCTTGCCGGAGCGTTCCGCCCTGCTTGCCATGGGGCCAGGATTTTCGGCAAGCTGTATTACCCTGAGGAGAGTCGCCTGATGCTGTGGCCGTCGATCGCGCTTCTGGCCTTCGTGACGCTGCAGCGGCTGGCGGAGCTTATCTATGCCAGGCGCAATACCGCAGCGCTCCTTGACCGCGGCGCTCGGGAATATGCGCCGGAGCACTATCCCTTCATGGTGGCGATGCACGCAGCTTGGCTGATCGGATTGTGGTTGCTCGCCATCGGCCGGCCTGTCGATCTCGTCTGGTTCCTGCTCTTCATGGTACTGCAGGGACTGCGCCTCTGGGTACTGGCGACACTGAGGGATCGTTGGACGACGCGCATCATCATATTGCCCCGCGCGGCGCTGGTGACCAAAGGACCCTATCGCTTCCTCAGCCATCCGAACTATGCCGTCGTCGTCGGCGAGATCGCTGTCTTGCCGCTTGCCTTCGGCATGCCGCTTTACGCCGCGATCTTTTCGCTGCTCAACGGCATCATTCTTGCGATCCGCATCCGCGCCGAAAACGCCTGCCTGAGACAGAGTACGGCCTGACCGCATTTTTCAATTGCGCCGACGAAATTTGGCAGGCATTTTCGATGCTTAGAGCGCGGTCCAGGCTATGAGCAAGGACTGGGCGAGAATGCAAAGAGCATGCGGATAGCAGGATAAGATGACAAAGGACGCAATCGTTCTCGGTGCGGGCATCGTCGGCGTTTCGACGGCAATCCATCTGCAGCGGCGAGGACGGCAAGTCGTCCTAGTCGATCGTCAGCCACCAGGCCAGGGAACATCCTTCGGCAATGCCGGCCTCATTCAGCGCGAGGGCGTGGTGCCTTATGGCTTCCCGCAGCAATTCGGCCTGCTGCTGCGCTATGCCTTCAACAATCGCATCGACGCGCATTACCATCTGCGCGCTCTGCCGGCGCAGATCGCCTTTCTCGCCCGCTATTGGTGGAACTCCAATACCAAGCGCCACGAGATGATTTCGCGTGCCTATGCGCCGCTGATCGAACATTCCGTCAGCGAGCACAACGATCTCATCGAAGCCTCGCATGCCGAAGAGCTCATTCGTAAAAACGGCTGGGTGGAGCTGTTCCGTTCGAACGAGAAGCGCGACGCCGAGTTTGCAGAAGCGGTGCGTCTCAACCGCGAATTCGGGATCGGCTACGACGCTTTGAGCGGTGCGGAGATCACAACCATGGAGCCGCATCTCAGAGGCAATTTTTCCGGTGCCCTGCGCTGGCGTGATCCCTGGTCGGTGCTTGACCCGCACGGGCTGACATCAGCCTATCGCCGATATTTCGAAAGCATTGGCGGGCGTGTGACGACGGGAGATGCCGTCTCGCTCGGAATGGCCGGCTCGGCCTGGAGAATGGTGACGGCGGAAGGGTCGATCGAGGCGGAGGACGTCGTCGTCGCACTCGGCCCCTGGGCCGATATCGTCACGAAACGCTTCGGCTATGCCTTCCCGCTCGGCGTCAAGCGCGGCTATCACATGCATTACGCCACTGAGGGCGACGCCATCCTCAACAACTGGACGCTGGATGCCGAGCGCGGCTATCTTCTGGCGCCGATGAGCCGGGGCATCCGGCTGACGACCGGCGCCGAATTCGCCCTGCGCGATGCTCCCAAGACACCGGTCCAGCTCGACCGTGCCGAGGCCGTCGCGCGCACCACCTTCCCGCTCGGCGAACGGCTCGATCCGGAACCCTGGATGGGAGCACGGCCCTGCACGCCCGACATGATGCCGATCATCGGCAAGGCGCCGCGCCATAACGGCCTATGGTTCGCCTTCGGGCATGCCCATCACGGCCTCACGCTCGGGCCTGTGACCGGCCGAGTGCTTGCCGAACTCATCACCGGCGAGAAGCCGTTCATCGATATTTCGGCTTACGCTCCGGGCCGGTTTGCGCCCTGAACCGCTCTATCTCACGCAATTCCGCACGGAAAGCCGCTACGCACTTTTCCTGGAATTGCTTTAGAGGATTGCCCGGAGGCTTTTGACAGACGCATCGACGATCTCTTCGATCGTGGCGTCGATGTCGACGGTGACGACACCGGGCTCGCCCGTCGGTACTTCCAGCGTCTGCAATTGGCTTTCGAGCAGCGAGGTCGGCATGAAATGCCCCTTGCGCTCGCCCATGCGCTTCGTCAGCAGCTCTTTGGAGCCTTCGAGATAGATGAAATAGAGGTGACCGCCGGCGGATGCCCGCAGGCGCTCGCGATAGACGTGCTTCAGCGCCGAGCAGGTCACGGCAACGCCTTCGCCTTTCGCAAGGCTTGCCGATATTTCCTGGCCGATCTTTTCGAGCCAAGGCCAGCGATCCTCATCCGTCAGCGGAATGCCCTTGCTCATCTTCTCGACATTGGCTGCCGGATGGAGAGCATCGCCTTCGATGAAGTGGATGCCGAGCCGGGCCGCTACACCCTCACCGATCGAGGATTTGCCACTGCCGCTCACACCCATGACGATGATGGCGAGGGGTGTCTTGGATGTTTCACTCATGTTGTCTTCTGCCTTGAATGACGGATGCCAATGATCGTCAGGCGGGTCTGGCGTCGACGCATCCGATTGCCTGGCCCCTCACCCTAGCCCTCTCCCCGTAAACGGGGCGAGGGATCGACGGAGCAAGCCAATCGGCGGCAAAGCGACATCTGCCCGACTCACAACTTGGATCAATCCAGCGGAAAGAAACAGGAAAATTTATGCGTTCCGTCGCCCACCAGTTCCGGTTCGACCTGCCGGCACTTGTCCTGGGCACGCCAGCAGCGCGGATTGAAATGGCATCCCTTCGGCGGGTTGAGCGGTGACGGCAATTCACCCTGCAGGCGGATGCGGTTCTTTTCGCGATCCGGATCGGCGATCGGCGTCGCCGACAGAAGGGCGGCGGTATAGGGATGGCGCGGCCGGTTGAAGACCTCGTCCGCCGTGCCGGTTTCCACCGGACGTCCGAGATACATAACCATCACGTCGTCTGCGATGTGACGGACGACGGAAAGGCCATGCGAGATAAAAAGGTAGGCAAGGCCCATCTCCTTCTGCAGATCCATCAGCAAGTTCAGGACCTGCGCCTGGATCGACAGATCGAGTGCGGACACCGGCTCATCGAGCACCAGCACCTTCGGCCGCAGCATCAGGGCACGCGCGATGGCGATGCGCTGGCGCTGGCCGCCCGAGAACATATGCGGGTAACGATCATAGTGTTCCGGACGCAGACCGACACGCGCCATCATCTCCTCCACCTTGCGGCGTCGGGTGGCGGCATCATCATCCGTGTTGATCTTCAGCGGCTCTTCCAGGATGGAGCCGACCTTCTGGCGCGGGTTCAGCGAGCCATAAGGGTTCTGAAACACGATCTGCACGGCACTACGCAGGCTGCGGTCGCCGAGCCTGGCGGGCTTGCCGTCGATCAGCAATTCGCCGGCCGTCGGATTTTCGATCATCGTCACGAGGCGAGCGAGCGTCGACTTACCGCAGCCGGATTCGCCGACGACAGCGAGCGTGCGGCCCGACTGCAGGCTGAAGCTGACGCCGTTCAGCGCCTTGACCGTCGCTTCCGGTTTGAAGGTGCCGCGCTTGACGGTGTAGAAGCGGGCGAGATCGCGCCCTTCGAGAACAGCGCCGGTCATGCGGCACCTCCTGCTTTTTGCGTGGCGACAATGCCGGGGTGGCCGAGTGGCTTGCCATGTTGCAGCGGATAATTGCATAAGGCTACGCCCAGCTCAGGCCCCTGGCGCCTCACGCCCTTGTCGCATTCCGGCGTTGCAAAGGAGCAGCGTGGCGCAAAGAGACAGCCCGTCGGTCGATCGTGCTGACCGGGAACGACGCCGGCAATCGACGGCAGACGCTCGCCGACTTCGGCGCGCTCCGGCAGAGCCGAAAGAAGGGCTGCCGTATAGGGATGGTGCGGATCGCGGAACAGTTCCTTGACCGGCTGCTCCTCGACCTTCTGGCCGGCATATTGCACCTGTACGCGCTCTGCCGTTTCGGCGACGACGCCCATGTCATGCGTGATGAGCACGAGCGCCATGCCCTGCTCCCGCTGAAGGCGCACGAGTAGGTCGAGGATCTGCGCCTGTATCGTCACGTCGAGTGCGGTCGTGGGCTCATCGGCAATCAGAAGCTTCGGATTGCAGGCGAGCGCCATGGCGATCATGACGCGCTGGCTCATGCCACCGGACATCTGATGCGGGAAGTTCGACAGGCGATCCGCAGGGGCTGGAATGCCGACGAGATTCAAGAGTTCGATCGAGCGTTCGCGGCGAGCCTTGCGGTCAAGGCCCATATGGATGCGGAGCGTCTCGCCGAGCTGGAAGCCGACCGTGAAGCACGGGTTGAGGCTCGACATCGGCTCCTGGAAGATCATCGCCATGTCCTTGCCGATGATCTTGCGGCGCTGACGCGAGGAGATACCGCGAAGATCCTTGCCATCGAACATCATGCGGTCGGCGGTGATCTTCGCCGTCCAGGGCAGAAGGCCCATCATGGCAAGCATGGATACGGATTTGCCGGAACCGGATTCGCCGACGATCGAGAGGATTTCTCCTTTGTCGCACGTCAGCGAGACGCCATCGACGGCCCGGAACAAGCCGGACGAGGTCTGGAATTCAACGGAGAGGTTTTCAATATCGAGAAGTGCCATTACGACCTCTTTAGCTTCGGGTCGAACGCATCGCGCAGGCCGTCGCCCATCAGATTGATGGCGAGCACCGTGATCAGGATGCAGAGACCGGGGAAAGTAACGAGCCAAGGGTTGCTCTGGAAGAATTCGCGGGAGTCGGCGAGCATCGTGCCCCATTCCGGCGTCGGCGGCTGGGCGCCTTGACCGAGAAAGCCGAGAGCGGCCGCATCGAGAATGGCCGACGAGAAGGCGAGCGTCGCCTGCACGATCAGCGGACCGAGACAATTCGGCAGGATCGTCTTGAACATCAGCCGCAGCGGACCGGCGCCGGCAACGCGCGAGGCGATAACATATTCCTTGTCGCGCTCGGCCATGACGGAGGCGCGCGTCAGGCGAACAAAGTGCGGTTGGTTGACAATGGAGATCGCGATCATCGCATTGGTCAGGCCCGGCCCAAGGATTGCCACCAGCACCAGGGCGAGCAGCAACGAGGGGACAGCGAGAATGATATCCATGATGCGCATGATGATCGTATCGACACGGCCACGCACATAGCCGGCGACGAGACCGATCAGGATGCCGGCGAGTGCTGAAAGCGAGGCAACGACGAGGCCGATGAACAGCGAGAAGCGTGTGCCATAGATGAGGCGCGACAGGAGATCGCGGCCATTGGCATCGGTGCCAAGTAGGAAGCTGCTGTTGCCGCCCTCCGCCCAGGCGGGCGGCAGGCGCTGCATGTCGCTGCCATAGGCCACATCGGGATTATGCGGCGCTACGAGACCGGCGAAAATCGCCAGAAACAGGACGAAAAGGAAGATCGCAAGGCCGATGACGGCGCCCTTGTTGCGAGAGAAATAATACCAGAACTCCGCAAGAGCGGAAGGACGGTCGGATTTGACACTAACCGTTTTGACGCTAACCGTGCTCATGGGCCGCTCCTAGTGACGAATGCGTGGATTGACGAAGCCGTAGAGCAGGTCGACAGCAAGATTGACGAGCATGACGATGCCGGCGATCAGCAACAGACCGCCCTGCACCACCGGATAATCGCGCTTGAAGACCGCATCGATCATCCATTTGCCGATACCCGGCCAGGAGAAGATGCTTTCCGTCAGGATGGCGCCGCCGAGCAGCACGCCGACCTGCAGGCCGATCGTGGTGACGACGGGGATCATCGCATTTCGCAATGCGTGCACGGAAACGACGCGCAGCGGCGAGAGGCCCTTGGAGCGGGCCGTACGTACATAATCCTCGCCGAGCACTTCGAGCATCGCCGAGCGCGTCTGGCGGGCGATGACGGCGAGCGGGATCGTGCCAAGCACGATGGTCGGCAGGATCAGCGAATTGAAAGCGGACCAGAAGGCGCCCTTCTGGCCGGACAGCAGGCTGTCGATCAGCATGAAGCCGGTGATCGGCTTGAAGAAATAGATGAGCCCGATGCGGCCCGAAACCGGCGTCCAGTGCAAATAACCGTTGAAGACGATGATCAGCAGCAGGCCCCACCAGAAGATCGGCATGGAATAGCCGACGAGGGCGACGCCCATGACGCTCTGGTCAAACCATGTGCCGCGCTTTACGGCAGCGAAAACGCCGGCCGGTATGCCAAGACAGATCGCGAGGATCATGGCACAGATCGACAGCTCGAGCGTGGCGGGGAAGAAGGTCAAAAAGTCGGTCAGCACGTCACGCTTTGTCGTGATCGAGGTGCCGAGATCGCCATGAAGGGCATTCCAGATATATCGGCCGTACTGCACGACCATCGGCTGGTCGTAGCCGAGATCGTGCGAGATCTGCGCATGACGTTCCGGCGACATGACGCGTTCGCCCGACAGCAGCATGACAGGATCGCCGGGAAGCAGGCGGATGAAAGAGAAGGCGACGATCGATACGCCGAGGAATGTCGGGATCAGCACCGCTAGCCGGCTGAAAAGAAATCGCAACATGGCAGATGTCCAAATTTTTCCGGCGGTCAGACAGAGTGTCTGACCGCCGGATCGCCCGGTCCTAGCCGGGCATTCTCACAGATTTTTCGTTATTCGGCGATATCGACGCCGTCGAAGCGGTGAATACCGAGCGGATCCTGGAAGTAGCCCGTGACATTCTTTGTCATCGGCATGAAGACTTCCGAGTGATCGATCGTCATCCACGGTGCTTCGCGCTTGAAGACGACCTGAGCCTCTTCGTAGAGCTTGGTGCGCTCCTTGACGTCAGCCGTCTGCTTGGCCTTCTTCACCAGACCGTCGAATTCCTTGTTGCACCACTGCGCGCGGTTGTTGCCGCCAACGGCATCGCAGCCGAGCAGTGTGTCAAGGAAGTTGTCCGGGTCGCCGTTGTCGCCGGTCCAGCCGAGGATGGCCGCGCCATCGCGGTCCTTAGCGGAGGAGAGCTTCAGGTACTGCGCCCAGTCATAGGTGACGATCTCGACCTTGACGCCGATCTTCGCAAGGTCCGCCTGCATGAGTTCGGCAGCGCGGCGGGCGTTCAGCATGTACGGGCGCGACACCGGCATCGCCCAGATCTTCATGCTGAGATCCTTGACGCCGGCCTTTTCGAGCAGCTTCTTGGCTTCTTCCGGATTGAACGCGTCGTCCTTGACGTCCTTGTTGTAGGACCACATGGTCGGCGGGATCGGGTTGGTCGCAACCTTGGCCGAGCCCTGGAAAACGGCGTCGACGATCGCCTGCTTGTTGACGGCCATGTTGATGGCCTTGCGTACTTCGACCTTGTCGAACGGGGCAACCAGCGTGTTGTATGCAAGGTAGGAAACGTTCAGGCCTGCCTGATCGAGAACCTTGAGGTTCTTGTCGGCCTTCAGATCCTTGATATCGGCCGCATTCGGATACGGCATGATGTTGCATTCGCCGGACTTCAGCTTCTGTGCGCGAACGGAGGCGTCCGGCGTGATCGCGAAGACGAGATCGTCGATCTTTTCCTTGCCCTTGAAGTAGGTTTCGTTCGCCTTGTAGCGGATGACGGCATCCGGCTGATAGGCGACGAAGGTGAATGCGCCAGTGCCGAGCGGCTGCTGGTTCAGCTGCTCCATCTTCTTGTCGGCCTGCAGCTTGTCGGCATATTCCTTCGACAGGATCGAGGCAAAGTCCATAGCGAGGTCGGCGAGGAAAGGAGCTTCCGGGCGGTCAAGGACGAACTTGACGGTGAGATCGTCAACCTTGTCGATCGACTTGATGAGCTTCGGGAAGCCCATGCCATCGGCGTATTCGTAGGTACCGCCGGCGACATACTTCGCCCAGGGGCTGTCCGTGCCGAGCTGGCGGCTGATCGAGAAGATCACGTCATCGGCGTTGAGGTCGCGCGTCGGCGTAAAGAAATCGGTGGTCTGGAACTTGACGCCCTTGCGGAGCTTGAAGGTGTATTCCTTGCCGTCCGGAGACACGGTCCAGCTTTCGGCAAGGCCCGGCTCGATTTCGGTGCTGCCATGCTTGAATTCGACAAGGCGGCTATAGACCGTGCGCGACGAGGCGTCGAAAGTATTGCCCCCGGTGTAGAGACCCGGGTCAAAACCTTCCGGCGAGCTTTCCGAGCAATAGACAAGCGTTTTTGACCAGGCGGACGTCGCCATGACCGAAGCCAAGGCTGTCACTGCCAGCAGGACAGAAATCTTTTTCATGATATCGTTTCCCAGATTGTTATTCTTTTGAAGCCGTGGACACCACCAGAGGTTCCCATCCGGATCGCGCCGATGGAACTTTATTTTAAGTTTGAAAGCAACAAGCGCCGCCTAAAATTTTTCCAATTTCTAGAGTTTGGAAATTTTTGAACGAAAAAACCTCTGGATTGGTAATTTTCTGGCAAAAATTTGCACGCTTTTAGCAGATTCAGAACGATTTGCCGTTTTCCTCTTTCAATCCGCGAACCGCCTATTGCCCGGATAGGAGGCAATACAAGCGAAAATCCGCAGCTACCGGCGGTAACTGCGGACTGAAACATGTTCGAATTTCAGGGGACTGATCAGGCGGCCGGGGCTGCAACCACCGGCTTCTTCGCAATCGCCTTATGATCCTTGTCGGTAAGGCCGAGGAGGAAGTTGATCTGCGGGCGGGCCTTGACGAGGTCGTCGATGGAATATTCGGTCAGAACGTCGAAGAAAGCATTGAGCGCCTTGCGCAACGCCGAGTTGAGACCGCAACTATCGACCAGCGGGCATTCCACCACGCCATCCTCGAAGCATTCCGCCATGGCGAAACTGTCTTCGGTAACACGGACGACATCGAACAGACTGATATCGGTCGCCGGCTTGCCAAGGCGCACGCCGCCATTGCGGCCACGCACCGTTTCGACAAGGCCAGCCTTGGTCAACGGCTGCAGAATCTTGAAGAGAAACAGCTCAGATACGCTGTATGCCCTGGCGATTTCCGGAATTCGGCTCAGATGGCCTTCATTAGCGGCGCAATACATCAGCATGCGCACTGCGTAATTGGTCTGCTTGGTCAAACGCATGCCGATCTCCTGGAATCGAGGCTGCTTAGGGGCTGGCCCCGTATATAGTGGCTTTCTTAGTTTTGAACAATTCCAAAATATGAAATTCATATTCAGCTTATTTAGAAAGCCGGCCATCCAGCCCATGCCGATCTCCAACCGGCCATGTCCGAAACTTAGGGCACGGAAATCCAGACCGCCATTTCGCAGCCGCCCGGTTCGCGGAAATGGAACCGACGACCGCCCGGAAAATCGAAAGCCGGGCGGGTGATGACGCCGCCGGCGAATTCGACGGCACGCTGAGCAGCTTCCAAATCGGTGGTGCGCACGACGGGCAAAGGCGTGCCGGCCGCCTCCCCCGCGTCCCCGTCTATGCCGGCATCTATTCCGGCCGCCTCGATGACATGGTAAGTCGGTCCATAGCTGACAAAACTCCAGTCAAAGGCTTCCTCGAAGAAGCGGCGGGTCTTCAGGCCGTCTTTCGACGGAAATTCGAGATAATCGATCTGATAGGTCACGGCCATCGCGCGGCCCTCCCGTTGTTCTTGTTTTGTTCTAAATGAAAACAGCGGCAATGACAAGATGACTCCATCGAAAACAAACGCAATAAAAAAGCCGCCGTCCGAAAAAATTCCGGACGGCGGCCGATGGAAGCCAATGATTGCGATGCTTATTTCATCGTCGGCATGACGAATTCGGCGCCATCCTTGATACCGGACGGCCAGCGGGCGGTGATCGTCTTCGTGCGCGTCCAGAACTTGATGGAGTCCGTGCCGTGCTGGTTGAGGTCACCGAAGCTCGAAGCCTTCCAGCCGCCGAAAGAGTGGTAGGCAAGCGGAACCGGGATCGGGACGTTGATGCCGATCATGCCGATATTGATGCGCGAGGCGAAATCGCGGGCCGCATCGCCGTCGCGCGTATAGATGGCGACACCGTTGCCGTATTCATGCTTCATCGGCAGTTCGAGGGCTTCCTCGTAGTTCTTGGCGCGAACGACCGAGAGGACCGGCCCGAAGATCTCGGTCTTGTAGATGTCCATGTCCGGCTTGACGTGGTCGAACAGCGTCCCGCCGACGAAGTAACCGTCTTCATAACCCTGCAGCTTGAAACCGCGGCCATCGACGACCAGCTTGGCACCTTCTTCGACGCCACGGTCGATCAGGCCGTTGACGCGGTTATAGGCATCCTTGGTGACGAGCGGGCCCATGTCGGCCTTCTCATCGGTATAGGGGCCGATGCGCAGGGATTCGATCTTCGGAACCAGCTTCTCGACAAGACGGTTGGCCGTCTCCTCGCCGACCGGAACCGCGACCGATACCGCCATGCACCGCTCGCCGGCCGAGCCGTAGCCGGCGCCCATCAGGGCATTGACGGCCTGGTCCATATCGGCGTCGGGCATGATGATCATGTGGTTCTTGGCGCCGCCGAAGCACTGGGCGCGCTTGCCGTTCATCGCAGCCGTGCCATAGACGTAGCGGGCGATCGGCGTGGAGCCGACGAAGGAGACGGCAGCGATATCCGGATCGGTCAGGATGGCATCAACGGCAGCCTTGTCGCCATTGACCACGTTGAGGATGCCTGCCGGCAGGCCGGCTTCGATCATGAGTTCGGCAAGGCGGATCGGCAAGGACGGATCGCGCTCTGACGGCTTGAGGATGAAGGCGTTGCCGCACGCGATCGCCGGCGCGAACATCCACATCGGGATCATGCCTGGGAAGTTGAACGGCGTGATGCCGGCGCCGACACCGACCGGCTGGCGGATGGAGTACATGTCGATCGCCGGGCCGGCGCCTTCGGTGAACTCACCCTTCTGCAGATGCGGAATGCCGCAGACAAATTCGCAGACTTCGAGACCGCGGATGATATCGCCCTTGGAATCCTCGACCGTCTTGCCGTGCTCCGAAGAGAGCAGGGTCGCCAGTTCGTCCATGTTCTGGTTCAGAAGCTCGACGAACTTGAAGAAAACGCGGGCGCGGCGCTGCGGGTTGGTGGCGGCCCATTTCGGCTGCGCAGCCTTGGCATTTTCGACGGCTGCGCGCAGTTCGTCGACGCTTGCGAGCGCGACGGTTGCCTGCACTTCGCCGGTTGCCGGATTATAGACGTTGCTCGTGCGTCCGCTCGTGCCGGCGACGTGCTTGCCGCCGATGAAATGACCGATCTCACGCATGGATGTGCCTCCTCGTTTTCTTGGATGCTGACAGGATGGCACTTCAATTTGCACAAATCAATGAGCTGTTATAAGCAACCGTTGTGCAAAAATTAAAGTCCGAAAGCATGTCGCGCAAAAGTGTATAGCGGTTTTTGCGATAACGACATGCGCGAGACCAAAGGCTGAACGCGCAAAAGGATGTGTGCTGATGGATTGGGATGACGTCCGCATGTTTCTGGCTGTGGCGCGCACAGGCCAGATCCTGGCCGCCTCGAAACGGCTGGGCGTCAACCACGCCACCCTCTCCCGCCGCGTGACGACGCTGGAGGAACGGCTGAAGACGCGGCTGCTCGTGCGCCGCACCAATGGCTGCGACCTGACGGCGGAAGGAGAGATCTTCCTTCACGCGGCAGAGCGCATGGAAACGGAGATGCTGCGCGCGCAGGCAAGCGTCGGTCACCTCGATAGCGCGATCACAGGCACGGTTCGTATCGGCGCGCCCGACGGCTTCGGGGTCTCCTTCCTCGCGCCACGGCTCGGGCGGCTGATCGCCCGCTATCCGGAGCTGCGCATTCAGCTCGTGCCCGTTCCCCGCTCCTTCTCGCTGTCGCAGCGCGAGGCCGATATCGCCATCACACTGGAACGGCCGGAGCAAGGACGCTTGGTCTCATCGAAACTGACGGATTACACGCTCGGGCTCTATGCTTCGAAAGCCTATCTCGAGCAGGCAGGATTGCCCGACAGCGTCGAGGCGCTGAAGCTGCATCCGCGCGTCGGCTATGTCGAAGACCTGATCTTTACGGCATCGCTCAATTTTTCCGGCGAGATCATGCGCAGCTGGGACGCCTCCTTCGAGATCTCCACAGCCATCGGCCAGACGGAAGCAGTGCGTTCCGGCGCAGGCGTCGGCATTCTACATGATTATATCGCAAGGCAGTTTCCGGAGCTGACTCGCATTCTGCCTGATATCTCCATCAAGCGTGCCTACTGGACGACCTATCATGAAAGCGCTCGCGATCTCGTGCGTGTGCGCACTGTTGCGGACTTTTTGCAGGAGTTGGTCAGCGAGGAGCGGCGGATCTTCCTGTGAAATCATGCTGATCGATGCACCTCCGGCTCGGAGGCAATGGTCACGGCATCAAGCTGCACCACCATGATGGCGCATGCGGCGGTTGAGCCTCCGCATGCTTCGGCGGCTCCTCGTTCTCGTCGGGGTTGGGCACGGGAGCTTCATCCGGCAACCTGTCCGGCTCCGGCTCTCCAATCGGCGGCTTCGGCGCCCAGCCTGGCTCCGGCATCGGAGGCGTATCGGGAATAGGCTCGTTCGGTACAGACATGCCCGCTCCTTTCGTCTGCTTGCCGATATGGACACAACGATGAGCGATGCCGACGGTTCCAAGTTAATTTGGGCATGCGGGCAGCGTTTGCGATAGAGGCGCGGTCGCCACCCTCATGCCTTGCTGCTGGACAAAGGCCGGGTGAAGCCTAGTATTTTCGCGGAGAGACCAGGAGCCAGAACGATGAGCGACAAAAAGCAGCAGAAACTGGACGAGAAAGAACACAAGGAACAGGACGATTATCTGGAGGAAGCGCTGGAAGAGACTTTTCCGGCAAGCGATCCGATATCGCCCGGCCACGTTTCGAAGAAGCCTGAAGACAAGAAGTAGGCCAGCAAGGCCAAAGGCGTCGGCATCTTCTACGAACGAACCGGGGAGAAAATGGTACGGTTGGGGGGTCTCGAACCTCCGACCTCAGGTGCCACAAACCTGCGCTCTAACCAACTGAGCTACAACCGCACTTGCTCGCGTCGCCGCGAACGGGGGTGACATACGAGGACTTTGAAATTATTTCAAGTCCTATCTCCCCGCAATATGAAAAAGCTTTGCAGATATCCAAATGATGATGCGCGGCCAGATACCGGCCAGGCCGGCTTCTGCTGCAAATGAAAAGTCCCGCCCCAGGCTTTCACCTGGGAACGGGACATTCGTGCCTTGGGAGGCTTGCCGGAAATAATCAGGCCTTGAAGGAGGCCATTGCCTTTTCAGCGGCGTCCTTGGCGGGCTTTGCCAGCTTTTCAGCAACCTTCTTGGTGGTGTCCTGAATGGATTTGGCCTGCTCGACGGTAACTTCGGCCTGCTTGCGGATGAAAGCGGTCTGAAGTTCGAAGAGTTCCGCCGCTGACTTGACGCGAAGCAGGGCTTCCATGTGAGCCAGCGAGCTTTCAGCATTGGTGCGCAGAACGTCGATAGCCTTGAGGCCGATTTCTACGGAACCAGCCTGTGCAGTCTGAACGGTTGCTTCAACCGTCTTGCCTGCCTCTTCGGTGGCGGCCTTCAGCTTTGCAAAGGCTTCCTTGGACTGGGCAGCGCCCTTTTCCGCGAAGTCGCGGAAGGATTCGGAGAACTTGGACGGGTCGAATGCCGCCGTTGAAAAAACGTCGTCTTTCTTTACAGTAGCCATGATTATGCTCCTAAAAGGGCCTTCCTGAGAGGCCCGCCGTGAACCTGTGTGAGGAGTATATAATATAAATTATTGTGCAATGCAACATAATTGTGCGCCGCACAAGGCGTTAACCTTTCCGGCCGAAAAATGGACCGTTCGCTGGACCGAAAAGCGGGGTGCCGTTATTAATAAACCGTTAAATCACGAGAGGCGGTTACGCCCGCAAAACAGGTTGGAAAATGCCCGCAATTCAATATCCGTTCATTGACATTGCCGTGCATCCCCGCGTTCGGGAGCGTTTCGCGCGCGGTGAAGCCATGGTCATGTTCTCGACCGGCATGGATCGCGTGCTATGGGCAAACGCCGCCGGCGCCAACCTTTTCGGCTATAATATCATTTACGATTTCATCGAGCAGGGACCGAAGTCCGGCGACATCTCGTTTCGCCAGATCGAGGCGACGGCGCGTGGCCTCGGCGCGGTTGGCGACCAGCGCACATTTCTGATCCGCATGGCTTCGGGCTTCCAGCGGGCCGTCGTCAATGCGGCCGTCGAACTCATCCGCATCCAGGCCGGCGAAGAAGCGGTGCTGTTCTCCTCTCCGGTCTCCTCAAAGCCGCTCACATTAGCCGAATGCGCCAAGCGCATGATCGATGGGTTCGACGATCCCGATACCCATATGGCCGTCATCGGCCGCGATGGCGAAATCGTTACCGCCTCAGCCGGTTTCAGGACGCTTGGCGTAACGCCGCAGACCGCGCGGATGATGACGACCATGGCCGGCGCACAGCCGGATCGGCTGATCAAGCGACCGATCCCGACCGGGCGTGGTTATCTGCCCGCCGCCATCGGCAAGCTCTCCGAAATCCCGGCCCTACACCTGCTGTTCGTCGTCGAAACGGTGCTTGGCCATCTCGACCCGACGGAAAGCCTTGCCGACGAAGCCCGCCCCGTTGCAGCCATCGAGCCGCAAGCGGAGGAAACCCGCAAGGAGCTCGAGGCAGCAGCACCGGATGAGGAGCCGAAGCTCGCGCCCGCCGCACCCTTCGGCGACGTCATCGATGCGGTGGCTGATATCGAGGAACTGGACGAGACACCGGAATATCGCGAGGACGAGCAACAGGAGGCGGCCCCGGCCGCCGGAAGCTCGAGCGAAGCCGGAACGGAAGCGGCTGCCGATGAGGATATCGCGATCGACGCAGTGGCCGAAACCGAAGCTCACGCCGATGAGCATCAACCGGAAACCGTGAAGGACAGCGGAGATAATGCTGCCGCAGAGGCGACGGCAGCTGAAGAGCCGTCTTCGCCGGATGCCGATGCCGATGCCGATGCCGATGCCGAAAATACGCCCGCACAAGGTTTCAATTTCAAGCGCAACGGACGCGCCACCCGTTTCGTCTGGAAGATCGATGCCGCCGGCCATTTCAGCGAGGTTTCGCGCGAATTTGCCGATGCGGTGGGGCCGCATGCCGCCCAGATTGCCGGCACGGCCTTTACCGATGTCGCCCGCCGTTTCAATCTCGATCCGGATGGCAAGATCGCGGAACTACTGGCGCGGCGCGACACATGGTCCGGCCGCACGATCTACTGGCCGGTGGAAGGGACGAGCCTGACCGTGCCGGTCGACCTTGCCGCCCTACCGACCTATACACGCAGCCGCGAATTCGATGGCTTCAGGGGCTTTGGCGTCGTCCGCCTGGCGGATGCCATCGAAGATCCGATGAAGCGCGGCATGGCTCTCGGCACGCAGGCGGCTGACGGTGCCGCGACCGATGCCGAAATGCCCCCGGAAGCAGTGGCAGTATCGAACGAGCACCTCGCCCCCGAAGTTGAAACCTCTCCGGCGACAGAAGAACTAGCGAGCTCCGCTCAGGATAGCGCAGACACCGAGCCGGCTCCCACTTACGAACCGCCCGCCCTGCGAATTTCCGAGACGCCGAACCGCCGCGAGTCGGACAAGGTCGTTCGCCTGCATGAGCGCCGGACATTGACGCAGACCGGCCTTTCACTCAGCGAACAGGCAGCCTTCCGCGAAATAGCCCGACAGCTTGAACCTTTGGGCAAACACGCGGAACCGTCTGGGGAGCAACCCGGTAACGAACGGCATGAGGACGGTGCCGACACCCCGCCGCAACCGAATGCGGCAGACGAGATCCTTTCCGAGACCTCCGAAACGAGCGATGAAAATGGCCAGGTCGACGACCAGCAGCCGGCTATACCGGGTGTAGAAGAAAGAGCATCGCCGCCGGTCGTGACGTTCATTGAGGCGGCGGATGATGACAGCCTGAAAACGGCTGACGAGGCTACCACCGAAGTTGCGCCGGCATCAGCCGAGCCGGAGGAGGATTTCGACCCCCTCGATGTCCTGAACAACGCCATTCCGTCACGCGTGAAGATGCGCACGGGCCTGTCTTCCGACATCGTCGACCAGCTGCCGCTCGCGATCCTCATCCACGCCGGTGACCGCCTGATCCACGGCAATCCGGAGTTTCTGCGGCTGACCGGCTATGACAGCCTCGATGAACTCGAACAGGTCGGCGGGTTGGATGCGCTGCTGCAGCGCAACGACCTGGAGGGCAAGACCGAGCAGCCCGGCACGATGATGGTCGTGCGCGCCGACGATGCGCTTGTGCCGGTGACGGCCCGGCTGCAGTCGATCCGGTGGGAAGACGGCACAGCCCTGATGCTGGCGCTGATGCCGGTGGAAAAAAGCGAGCCGCCGGCACCGCCGCCGCAGCCAATTCCTGAAGAAGCCCGCCCCGAGCGCATCCTCGAAAAGGTCGCCAAGTTGCAGGTGGAGATCGAGGAGCTGCGCTCGACGCTGGAAACGGCAACCGACGGCGTGATCATCATCGGACAGGACGGCGAGATCCGCTCGATGAACCGCTCGGCAAGCGCCCTCTTCAACTATGACGACCAGGAAACCCGCGGCAAGCCCTTCGTCATGCTGTTTGCGCATGAAAGCCAGAAGGCGGTGCTCGATTATCTCGGCGGATTGTCCGGCCATGGCGTCGCCAGCGTGCTCAACGATGGCCGCGAAGTGATCGGCCGCGAGGCTTCCGGCGGCTTCGTGCCACTGTTCATGACCATGGGGCGCCTCAACTCCTCGAACGGCTACTGCGCCGTCATCCGCGACATCACGCAATGGAAGCGGACCGAAGAGGAGCTGCGCAACGCCAAGCGCGCCGCCGAAACCGCCAATGCCCACAAGACGGATTTCCTTGCCCGAGTGAGCCATGAAATCCGCACGCCGCTCAACGCCATCATCGGCTTTTCCGACATGATGGCCGGCGAGCGCTTCGGGCCGATCGGCCATTCGCGCTATGTCGAATATGCCACCGATATCGGCCGCTCCGGCCGCCATGTGCTCGACATCGTGAACGACCTTCTCGATATCTCGAAGATCGAAGCCGGCGAGATGGATCTGGATTTCGCTTCGGTCGGCCTGAACGAAGCGATTACCGAAGCGGTGTCGCTTGTGCAGCCGCAGGCCAACAGCCAGCGTGTCATCATCCGCACCGCTCTGTCCCAAGCCGTGCCGAATGTCGTCGCCGATCTGCGCTCGATCAAGCAGATCGCGCTGAACATCCTTTCGAATGCCATCCGCTTCACGCCATCGGGCGGCCAGATCGTCGTATCGACTGCGTATGAGGGCAATGGCAGCGTCGTCCTGCGCATCCGCGACACCGGCGTCGGCATGACGCGCTCGGAGCTGGAGCAGGCGATGAAGCCCTTCCGGCAGGTGTCCACCAATTCCCGCAAGCGCGGCGATGGCACGGGCCTGGGACTGCCTCTGACCAAGGCGATGGTCGACGCCAACCGCGCCACTTTCTCGATCAACTCGGCCCCTAACGAGGGCACGCTGGTCGAGATCACCTTCCCCTCGCCACGGGTATTGGCGAATTGAGATGATCTCGGCGTGCCGTCAAAACCAAAGGTCGCGCACGCATCGCCCGTCTGAAGGAAGGTCTTCAAACGTGTCGAGCCCATCGAAGTGATCGATCGGCAAGTCGGCAACGAGATCCGGCGGCGCCAGCCGAACATTGACCGCCATGCGCCGGCGGCCATCCTTTTGCAGCCTCAGGCCGCGCCAGCTCACCACGCAGGCGCAGGACGGACAGAATAGTATTTCGAGAGACGGCCTGTCCTTGCCGGCGCGGGTATAGGAGGCAGTCTGGCCCGTGACGGAGACCCGCTCTCCTTCGTAATCATAGGCCCACAGCGTGCCGTAGCGCCGGCAGAGCGTACAGTTGCAGGCAGTAATCGAGCCTGGATCGCCTTCGAGCATCCAGCCCGCCTTGCCGCAATGACACGAGCCGATCAGCATGAGTACACCACTCCATTCGCTCCCTGTTGACGGCTGCATTCTGCCTCAGTCACGAGATCCCCGCAAATGCACGGGAGGACACGAATCTCCTTCCGGGCCACTGACCCAGTGAGTGTCTCTGCCGTCAGGAAACGAAGACAGTCCAGCCAACGCCCAAGGCGGCGGATGCCAATAAAGTCGTTATCACCGACATCTTCAGGCGAAAGATGGCCATCGCGGCCAACAGGGTCAGTATGAGCGAGGGCAATGAAAGCGAGATCAGGACGGGCACATCTATCGTCCAGGAGCCATAGGTGAAACTCGCGGTCTCGCGGAACAGCACATGGAGCCCGAACCAAATAGCAAGGTTCAGGATGACGCCCACGACAGCTGCCGTTATCGCAGACATGGCGCCGGTCAGTGCGACATTGCCGCGCATCTTCTCGATGAACGGCGCACCTGCAAAAATCCAAAGGAAGCTCGGCAGGAAGGTGACCCATGTTGTCAGCATGGCAGCGAAAGTCGCCGCCGCAAGAGGGCTGAGCGTGCCGGAATTGCGATAGCCTGCCAGGAAACCAACGAACTGCGTGACCATGATCAGCGGTCCGGGGGTCGTTTCCGCCATTCCCAGACCGTCCAGCATCTCGCCCGGCCGCAGCCAGCCTAATTGCTGCACGGCCTCCTGTGCGACATACGCCAGCACGGCATAGGCGCCCCCAAAGGTCACGATTGCCATCTCGCTGAAGAATATCGCGATTTTGGAAAAGACGTTGTCGGGGCCGAGCGTCATCAGCAGGGCCGCAACCGGAATGAGCCATGCGGCCGCCAACGCACCCGAGGTCTTCAAAGACCAGGCGAGGTTTGGTCGAGCGTGCAAAGGGATCTCCTCGCCAAGAACAGAGTCCTTGTCTTCCAGAATTGTCCCGGAGCCCGACTTGTGCCCGCCGCCCATCTTGAAGGCGGCGCCCCCTGCCCGAGAGGCCAGGTAACCGATAATCCCCGCTCCAACGATGATGATGGGGAACGGAACATGCAGGAAGAAGATTGCCACGAAGGCAGCGGCGGCCAAAGCAACCATAGTCCTGCTCTTGAGGGCTCGGCTCCCGATGCGAAAGACCGCCTGGACGACGACCGCCAGCACGGCGCATTTGAGCCCGAAGAACATCCCTTCGATAAAGGTCAGGTTCCCGAACAGGACGTAGACATAACTGAGCGCGAGAATTGCCAGGAAGCCGGGCAGGACGAACAGAATGCCGGCGATCATCCCACCCAGGGTCCTGTTCAGCAGCCAGCCGATATAGATTGCAAGCTGATGCGCTTCCGGACCCGGCAGCAACATGCAGTAGTTCAGGGCATGAAGGAACCTGTGCTCTCCCACCCATTTCTTCTCGTCGACGACGATGCGGTGCATGACGGCGATCTGCCCAGCCGGTCCGCCGAAACTCAGGGCGGCAACGCGGGTCCAGACCTTGATGGCCTCATGGAGGGGAACGATGTCCCGATCAGCCGCGCTTGATCGCTCGGCTGCATTTTTTGCGAGATCGGTCATAGTCTCTTACATCTTCCTCGGATTTGGCCAGTTGTGCGTCTCTTCCGTCGCATCACGACACCAACGATAGAAGGCATCGTAAAGCGCCATGCCGGCTTCCAACTGCTGCAGGTCGTCGTTGAACATCCGCGAAAGCCCAAGCGAGGCCGCAAGCAGCCCCGGCACTTCAGGTGCCAGGTCCGGCCGGGCGGTATCGGCGCCCCGTACGATGGTTGCAAGATGCAGGAGAGGTTCTGTGCCGAGACCGAATTCCTCGACCATGACATCGAAGGTGCACAGGTCGCCGCGATGGCTCCAGAAGACATCTTCGATATCGAATGGCGTCGCCATGAAGCGATCGGCGACGGCCGAAACTTCGGTGGCGGGAACAAACAGGAAGATCGCTGACGGATCGATGAAGCGCCGGATCAGCCATGGGCAAGCGATACGATCGATCTTCGGCCGCGCCCTCGTTACCCATACGGTCCGCCCCTTGGCATCGCGGGGAGGCAGCTTTTCCTCGGCGACCAGCATGTACTTCGCGCTGCGCCACGCTTCGAACCCGCCTTCGAGAACCTCCGCCTCCTTTCCGACCACGCGCAGATGGGCAGCAACTCCGTGGGCGAGTTTCTGTCCTTTCTGACAGAGAATGATGGCAGGCCCCGCCAGTTCGTTCGCCCAGTCGGCCACCCTTCGATAGTCGCGACGGATCGAACTGGGAACAAGACGGGGATCGGCAGCGAAATCCTCGTCATTACGGACGTCGATAATCGCAGGCAAATTGGGTGTGCCGATCATACGATTGAGCTTATCGGGTGTAATTTCCAGAAATGACGGCATAGCGCGTCCTCCGTTGGCTCGGTTTCACGGACGCGATTCTTCAGCCGTAGCCTCGTGGGGTGATCGCAGCCCCATGATCAATTTTCTGCCTGACGCGCTTTAAATGTCAAGCCGAATAACCGCTTGCTGCACCGGGCAAATATTCCTTGGCTTCCGCAACCACTTGCAGCTTGGCCGTAACGTCGCGGTTGTCGTGAAGTTCTGCCGCGACGATGCGAGGTCCCGACGACATCAACCGCGCCGCCGACCAAGAATATCTGATGTATCTTCTTAGTATTATCGATGGCAAACTTAAACTCAGGCGCCTTCTGTGAGATAATTCACCCTTGCGACCGACTATTCCGGTCGGTCATTGGGCACATAAGGGGGATCCAATGTCATCGACGGCAGTAGAAGCAGACGTAGGCGAAGTTTCGCCCCATCTAGTGGTCGATGCGATGTTTGCGTGCCGAAAGACGGCCGCCATCGTAGCCGCCATAGAACTCGATCTTTTTACCTTGATTGGTGAGGGCAGCAATGCAGCATCCCTGGCGGCCGCAGCAAATGCAGACGAAAGAGGCGTGCGCATTCTGTGCGACTATCTCGTTGTGAACGGCTTTCTCACGAAAACAGGCAATCAATACGCTCTGACCCCATCCAGCCGAGTTTTCCTCGACCGGCATTCACCAGCCTATATGGGCGGGGCCATCGAATTCCTGGCCGCCCCGGAGATCCTCAAGCAGATCCTGGACAATCCGTCTTCCTATGTCCGCAACGGCGGGTCCATTGGATTGGCAAACATGTCTCCAGACAATCCGGTGTGGGTGAAATTTGCTCGCGGCATGGGCTCGTTCACTGGCGGCAGCGCGATCAGCCTCGCCACCGAAATGGCCAACCTGCCAATGCAGCCAAGAAAGATACTCGATATCGCCGCAGGGCACGGGCTTTTCGGGATCGAGATGGCGAAGGCTTTTCCTTCGGCCGAGATCGTTGCGGTCGATTGGGGCTCCGTTCTGGAATTGGCCAAACGTAATGCGCAGCAATTTGGCGTCGCCGAACGCTACAAGGTCATTGCCGGCAGCGCATTCGAAGTCGACTGGGGCACGGACTATGATCTTATCCTGCTGCCGAACTTCCTGCATCACTTCGACCTGGAAACCTGCGCCGGATTGCTTAGGAAGAGCCGGGCTACCTTGAGCGCCGAAGGCAAGGTGGTTGCGGTGGACTTCGTGCCCAACGACGATCTCGTCTCGCCGCCTTTCCCAGCCGCTTTCTCATGGGAGATGCTGGCCAGTACACCAAAAGGCGAAGCCTACACGCAGAAGGGTCTGACCGAGATGGCTAGGCGTGCCGGTTTTCATAGTGTGAGGGTAAAGCCCCTACCACCATCGCCGGCAAGCTTGATCTTCTTCGAGTAACGGTGCTCGGAATAGCAGCCTCCTCTTGCCGGAGATGCGGAGATAGCGCCAAGGGGGCGGTCGCCCCCTTGAACTCGGAGATGGAAATTAATTCCCCTGCGCCCGCTCAGCCTTGCGCTTGGCTCTCGAATTCGGCTTGCCTGCTGGCGGCCCGTCGTTCTTGGCGAAGCCCGGCTTTCCGGGCTTTTTCGCCCAGGGCTTCTTGTCGGAACGCTCGGAAACGCCACCCTCGCCTGCATTCGCCCGCTCCGGCTTGCGGTCGGACTTCCATTTCGGCTTCGGGCCGTCGTTCGAACGCGGTCCCTTCTCAGCGAAGGGCTTCTTCTTTGCGAAGCCGCCTTCCCGCTTGGCCTGGAAATCCGGCATGCCGGCAATCGGCTTGACCCTGATGCCGCGCTCCAGCGTCTTGTCGGGGCCGATGGCCGCAAGGAAGCGCTCAAAACTCTCGGTCGAGAGCTCGACGAAGGTTTCCTCGGGCTGCATCTTGATGGCACCGATGTCGCGCTTGGTCAGATTGCCGTTGCGGCAGAGCATGGGGATCAGCCAGCGCGGCTCGGCATTCTGCTTGCGTCCGACAGAGAGCGATACCCAGAGACCATCGGTGAAGTCGTTGCGTCCAGCAGACGAGCCCTCATCGCGAGGCGTGACCGGGAAATCGTCGCGGCGGGGCTTTCGGCGCTCGCCTTCGGCCGGCACGTCCTGCAATTCCTCGGGCGCGGAATGGCCGGCGCGGTATTGCCGCAGGAATGCGGCGGCGACCTGCTCGGCGCCGTGGCGCTCCAACAGCTGCCGGACGATCGACTGCTCGTCTTCGGCAAGCGGCGCTTCAAAGACCGGATCGGCGAGAAGGCGCTCGTCGTCGCGCTGGCTCACTTCATCGGCTGACGGCGGCTTTGCCCAGGTGGCGCGGATGCGGGCAGCTTCCAGCAGGCGTTCGGTGCGGCGGCGGGCGCTGAGCGGCACGATGAGGGCGCTGACGCCCTTGTTGCCGGCGCGGCCGGTGCGGCCGCTGCGATGCAGCAGCGTGTCCGGATTGGTCGGCAGATCGGCATGGATGACCAGCTCCAGACCCGGCAGGTCGATGCCGCGGGCGGCAACGTCGGTGGCGATGCAGACACGGGCGCGGCCGTCGCGCATGGCCTGCAGGGCGTGGGTGCGCTCGTTCTGGCTAAGCTCACCTGAGAGCGCAACAACCGAAAAGCCACGATTGTTGAAGCGAGCCGTCAGGTGATTGACGGCAGCGCGCGTCGAGCAGAAAACGATGGCGTTGCGCGCCTCATAATAGCGCAGCACGTTGATGATGGCGTTTTCCCGGTCGCTCGGCACGACTGTCAGCGCGCGATAATCGATATCGACATGCTGCTTGGCCTCAGAGGCGGTCGCGATGCGGACGGCATCGCGCTGATAGTTTTCGGCGAGCTTGGCGATCGAACGCGGCACGGTGGCGGAAAACATCAGGGTGCGACGATCGGACGGCGCGGATTCCAGAATGAACTCCAGATCCTCGCGGAAACCGAGATCGAGCATCTCATCGGCCTCATCGAGCACGACGGCCTTGAGTTCGGAGATATCGAGCGAATTGCGGCGGATGTGATCGCAGAGACGCCCCGGCGTGCCGACGACGATGTGGGCGCCGCGCTCGAGCGTGCGGCGCTCCGTGCGCATGTCCATGCCGCCGACGCAGGAGGCGATCGTGGCGCCCGTCAGCCCATAGAGCCATTCCAGCTCGCGCTGGACCTGAAGAGCCAGTTCGCGGGTCGGTGCAATCGCCAGCGCCAGCGGCGCACCGGCGCGGCCGAAACGTTCCGCGCCGTCAAGCAGGCCGGGCGCCAACGCCAGGCCGAAGGCAACCGTCTTGCCCGAGCCGGTCTGGGCCGAGACAAGCGCATCCTTGCCGGCCAGGCCCTGATCGAGCATGGCCTTTTGTACCGGCGTCAGCGTTTCATACCCGCGCTTCGCCAAAGCCTGGGCAATCGCAGGAGCGATGCCTTCGAATTCAGTCATCATCTGTCTTTCGGAATTCTTCGCGCGCCATCAGGCGGCGATCATCGTGGCTCGCACGTCGCGAACCTCTTCTTCACGCGTGCACATACTTGCTCAAGGCGGCAATGTACAGAGCAGACGCGTTTTCGTGCCGGGCGAAACGAAAAAAAGGCAGCGAATCGCGCTGCCTTTGAAGTTCATGCTGTCGAAAAGCCAGCTCGAGTCGGGGAACTTCATGTCTCGGGAGCCGAGAGCGGCTCCAATCCGCTCCAGCTCATGCGAACGGTCTCAAGTTGGCCTTTACTTTTGACCAAGCTTTCTTAACGCGAGGTTAGCAAACGATGGTCATCGTTTGCCCCTCAGTTTTAAGACCCACCTTAACTTTTGAGTTCTTCCAGCCCGGCGAAGAGATCGAGCGCCTCCGGATTGGCGAGCGCTTCCTTGTTCTTGACCGGACGGCCATGCACCACCTCCCGCACCGCAAGCTCGACGATCTTGCCGGATTTCGTGCGAGGGATATCCGTAACCGCGATGATCTTGGCCGGCACGTGACGCGGCGAAGCGCCGGTGCGGATGCGCGTTTTCATCGCCTTCACCAGATCCTCGCTCAGGGAAACACCGGCCGCGAGGCGGACGAAGAGCACGACGCGAACGTCGTCGTCCCAATCCTGACCGATGCAGAGCGCCTCCAGAACCTCGGGAATCTGCTCGACCTGATTGTAAATCTCGGCCGTGCCGATGCGCACGCCGCCGGGATTGAGCGTTGCGTCGGAGCGGCCGTGAATGATGAGGCCGCCATGCTCTGTCCACTCCGCGAAATCGCCGTGGCACCAGATATTGTCGAAGCGCTCGAAATAGGCGGCGCGATATTTGGCGCGCTCGGGATCATTCCAGAACATGACCGGCATGGAGGGGAAGGCCTTGGTGCAGACGAGCTCGCCCTTCTGGCCACGCACCGGCTTGCCTTCGTCGTTCCAGACATCGACGGCGAGGCCAAGGCCCGGCCCCTGGATTTCGCCGCGCCAGACCGCTTGCAGAGGGTTGCCGAGCACGAAGCAGGAGACGATATCGGTACCGCCGGAAATGGAGGCGAGCTGGATATCGTCCTTGATGCCCTCATAGACGAAGGTGAAGCCCTCGGGCGATAGCGGCGAACCGGTGGAGGTCATCAGCCGCAGGCTCGAAAGATCGTGAGAGGTCTTCGGCGTGAGGCCGCTCTTGTGGACGGCGTCGATATATTTGGCCGAGGTGCCGAACAGCGCGAATTTCTCTTCCTGCGCATAGTCGAACAAAATGTTGCCATCGGGTGCGAAGGGCGATCCGTCGTAGAGGCAGAGCGTCGCGCCGGCGGCAAGGCCGGTCACCAGCCAGTTCCACATCATCCAGCCGCAGGTGGTGAAGTAGAAAACCTTCTCGCCCGGCACGACGCCGCAATGCAGGCGATGTTCCTTGAGGAGCTGCAGCAGCGCGCCGCCGGTCGAATGCACGATGCACTTCGGGACACCCGTCGTGCCCGAGGAAAACAGGATGAAGAGCGGATGGGAGAAAGAGACGGGCTCGAACTCGACCGCTTTCGCCTCGAAGGGGGCGACCAGATCGTTGAGGGTTCGCGCGCCCGGCGTTGCCGCCACGACCGCCTCGGCATTGCCGGCATAGGGCACGATGACGGTGGGCGCTTTCAGGCGCTGAGCGATGGCGCTGACCTTTGCAGTAACATCCTGCAGCTTGCCGCCATACCAATAGCCACTGCAGGCGATGAAGAGCTTCGGTTCGATCTGGCCGAAACGATCCATAACGCCCTGTTCGCCGAAATCCGGCGAACAGGAGGACCAGATCGCGCCGATCGACGCGGCCGCCAGCATGCAGGCAATGGTTTCCGGCATGTTCGGCATCATGGCCGCCACGCGGTCTCCCTTGCCGATGCCCTCGGCGCGGTAGGCCTGCTGCAGGCGAGATACCATCGCAGCCAGCCGGTCCCATGACCAGCGATTGCGCACCTTGTCCTCGCCCCAGAATACCAGCGCATCGCCCTCGCCGCTCCGCGACAGCAGGTTTTCGGCGAAGTTCAGCTCGGCATCGGGAAAGAAGCGGGCATCCAGCATGACATCGCCATGGATCAGCGCCCGCTCACCGCGCTTGCCCTTCAGGCCGCAGAAATCCCATACCGCCGACCAGAAGTTTTCGCGATCGGCGATGGACCAGGCATGGAGGCCGGCAAAATCTGCCAGCGAGAGGCCGAAGCGGCGGTTGCACTCCTGCATGAAGGCAAACATCGGGCTCTGGTTGCGAAATTCCTCCGACGGCGTCCAGAGCGGCTGCTGATCCTGCATATTTCTCTCCCCGCTTTTCGCTCTATATAGCGATGTTGCAGCGCATTATAAAACATGGTGTTGTGGGCATTGCCAGTGCGTGATGTTTGCATCGGACAAACATTTCCTATATCCGGCAAACTCAGGCAGACTATCCCTATCAGTTCAAGAGTCTCCTCGGGATCATGAGAGCTTCGAAAAACAACAAGTGGCGGTTGACGATGCGTTCGGCCTCGCGCTGGCTGCCTGCCTTTGCTCGCACGACCGGCATCATTCTTCTCACGATCCTCATCGTGTTCGCTGTCTTCAGAGCGACCGCACCTTTCCTGATTTCAAGCGGCCTGGTGCGCTCCGGCATCGAGAAGGCGCTTTCGGAATGGACGGGATATCGCGCCCAGATCGAAGGCGACCCGACACTTGATTTCTGGCCAACGCCACGCGTGACGCTCAACCAGGTCACCATCCGCGAACCGTCGAGGAACGGCAAGGTCCTCGGCCATGTCGATAGCCTCTCCGCGGATTTCTCGCTGTGGTCGGCGATCCGCGGGCACGCGCATTTTCACGAATTCCATTTCCTGCGCCCGACCCTTTACATCCGCCGCGACGAGAATGGCCTGATCGACTGGACGAACGAAGGCCGGCTTTCCAAGGCGATCGAGCAGGCGGGGGCCTCCTCCGGCGGCGGCATGCGGATGAGCAAGGAACAGGATGCGGCCATCGGCATGCTGACCATCGAGGACGGCAGCGTTGAGATGGCCGACGAGCGCAGCGGGAATGTCTATAAGCTCAACGCCGTCAACGCCGACATCGCATGGCCACGACTTTCCCAGTCGCTGAGCGCCGTTATCCTTGCCCGCTTCAACGGTCAGGACATCAAGCTGAATTTCGATTCGACGCAGCCCCTGCTCTTCTTCGCTGGCAAGAATGTGAACACCACGACCAGCTTCGTCTCGCCGCTGATCAACTGGACCTATACGGGCATCACCAGCATAGCTGACTTTTCGGCGCTTTCGGGCAATCTGGATCTGAACGTGCCGAACGTTCCCTCCTTCATCGCCTGGAGCGGTCAGCGCCTGCCGGCAGCAGATGCCCTCAAGAATATCTCGCTCACCGCCAACATCGCAGCGATCGAAAACGGCCTGCGCTTCAACAATCTGAGCTTCAAAGTCAACGATTCCGCTGCCTCCGGCATCATGGACCTGAACTACACGAAAGCGGGCAAACCGAAGATTTCCGGCACGCTGGCTTTCGACCAGATGAACCTCAATCCCTTCCTGGCCGCCTTCTCCATGCGCCTTGCGGCTGAAACCGCCATCGATGCGCTGCTGAATGGCAACCCGCTGCAGCGGCTCGACCTCGACCTGCGGCTGTCGTCGAACAAGGCGGCTCTCGGCCCCTTCCAGTTCGATGATATCGGCGCCAGCCTGCTGGTGTTAGGCGGCAAGGCGAAATTCGACATAGGCGACAGCGGCTTCGAAAATGGCTCCCTGACCGCGCATCTTGAGGTCGCGCCGGGCGATTTCGACGGCGGCGGCAAATTGCAGATATCGATCCGAAATGCCGATTTCGGTGGGCTCTTCACCCGCCTGAAGCTGATTGGCCCGCTGCCTATGCCGTCATCGGCGTCGCTGGATCTTGCGCTCAGCACTTCGAAGCCGATCTGGGTTGCCACGCTCAGCGAC
Organism: Rhizobium tropici CIAT 899; assembly: GCF_000330885.1. Classification (NCBI taxonomy): domain Bacteria; kingdom Pseudomonadati; phylum Pseudomonadota; class Alphaproteobacteria; order Hyphomicrobiales; family Rhizobiaceae; genus Martinezella; species Martinezella tropici. The sequence goes on along the minus strand of NC_020059.1, from coordinate 734,400 downwards.
GTCGCCGGCACGCTGCACTTCGCTTCGTCGGCAGGGTCGTTTCGCCAATTCAATCTCGCCACCTTCCGGACGCTTGCCGCCCAGAAGGCTTTCTTCCGGATGAGCGACATCGCCGACTCGTCTTTCGACTTCGACAGCATCAACGCGGATGCAAGTTTTGCCAAAGGCTCCGCCGAGGTACAGAACGCAACCGTTACGGGCCGCAACGAAACGATCACCTTCAACGGCGTGGTTCCGTTCCGCACCAACGGGCTCGCCCTCTCCGGTGCGATCGAGGCGACCTCACCATCCGATGCCGACGAACTGCCGATGCTGCCCTTCTTCATTGGCGGCAGTTGGCCGAACCCGGTGATTTCGCCGGTCGCAACGCTTCTGCAGAAGCCGATACAACAGCCGTAGGTCTTCATGCCGTTTGCCCGCAGCACTTCAAGCGGCTGCAGCGGCATGCTCATCCCTTTGTCGCTGAACCTCGCGACGTTTCGTCACGATGGAAGCGCAGATGACCCCGACGGCGACCACGCCGATCAGGATGGTGCAGATCGCGTTGATTTCCGGCGTCACGCCAAGCTTTACCTGGCTGTAGATCAGCATCGGCAGCGTCTTGGCGCCAGCACCGGAAGCGAAAGTCGCAATCACCAGATCGTCGAGCGACAAGGTCAGCGCCAACACCCAGCCGGAGAAGACGGCCGGCGCGATGATCGGCAGCGTCACCTCGAAGAAGGTGCGCACCGGCGGTGCGCCGAGATCCAGCGCCGCCTCCTCGATGGAACGATCGAAGGTGAGCAGGCGGGACTGCACGACGACGGCGACGAAACACATGGTCAGCGTCGTATGCGCCATGACGATCGTCCAGAAACCGCGATCGACGCCCGACGTGACGAAGAGCAGCAGCAGCGACAGGCCGGTGATGACGTCAGGCATGACCAGCGGCGCATAGATCATGCCCGAAAACAGGATGCGGCCGCGGAAACGCGTGTAGCGCACAAGGGTAATCGCCGCGAAAGTGCCGAGCACCGTTGCAATCGTCGCCGAGAGCAGCGCGATGCGGACCGTCAGCCACGCGGCATTCAGCATCGTATCATTGCTGAAAAGATGAACGTACCATTGCGTCGAGAAGCCGCCCCAGACTGTAACGAGGCGCGAGCTGTTGAAGGAGTAGATCACCAGCAGCAGGATCGGCAGGTAGAGAAAGGCCAGACCGAGCGTGACCGAGACGATGTTGAAGCGGGACCAGCGGATCATAAGTTATCTCCCCTTCTCGTCGGCTTTTGCCTGAAAATGCTGGAAGAAGACTATCGGAATCACGAGCACCAGAAGCAGGATGGTCGCCACCGCCGATGCCAGCGGCCAGTCGGTGTTGCTGTAGAATTCCGTCCAGAGCACCTTGCCGATCATCAGGGTTTGCGAGCCGCCGAGCAGATCGGGGATGACGAACTCGCCGACGGCGGGAATGAAGACCAGCATGCAGCCGGCGATGACCCCGGGAAGCGAAAGCGGAAAGGTGACGCGCCAGAAGGCGCCGATCGGCGTGCAGCCGAGATCCTGCGCTGCCTCGATCAGCGTGCCGTCCATCTTTTCCAGCGCGGAATAAAGCGGCAGCACCATGAAGGGCAGGTAGGAATAGACCATGCCGATATAGACGGCGGTATTGGTGTTCAGGATGACAAGCGGTTCATGAATGATGCCGAGCGCCATCAGCAGTTGGTTCAGGAGGCCCGTCGTGCTCAGGATCGACATCCAGGAATAGACGCGGATGAGGAAACTCGTCCAGAAGGGCAGGATGACCAGCATCAGCAGCGTCGGCCGAATCGTACGCGGCGCCTGCGCCATGCCATAGGCGATCGGATAGGCGATGATCAGCGTCAGGAGCGTCGAGATGCCGGCAATCTGCAGGCTCTCGATATAGGCGTTCATGTAGAGCGGATCGCCGGCAAGCCATATGTAATTGTCGAACGACATGGTTTGCAGCTTGTCCCACCAATCGCCGAAACTGTCGGTCCAAGCGAAGGACGGATCATAGGGTGGCACCGACAGGGCCTTCGTCGACAGCGAGATGCGGAAGACGATGAGGAAGGGCGCGAGAAAGAAGAGCAGCAACCAAGCATAGGGAACGATGATGACGAGGCGCTGATAGATGGAGGAGCCGAGCGCTTTCATGATCAATCCTTCAGCAAGACGCCGGCATTTTCATCGAAGGAGATCCAGACGTTCTGGTCGTAGGCGAAGGGCTCTTCCACGGCGCGGACTGCGTTCAGCGACGAGGCCTTGACCACTTGCCCGCTCTTCAGCTTGACGTGGAAAACGGTCATGTCGCCGAGATAGGCGATGTCCCAGATCTCGCCTTCTGCCGCATTGACCGAGGCATTGGCTGGCGGACGCGGCGAAACCCGAAGCTTTTCCGGGCGGATGGCGAGACTGGCGCGGCTTCCAGCCGATGGTATGTCGCCAGAAGCCGTGCGCACGGTGAAGCCCGATTCGACCGCGATCTCGACGATGCCCGATTGTGCCGAGTTGACATTACCGTCGAGGATATTCACATCGCCGATGAAGTCGGCAACGAAGCGGCAGTTGGGCGCCTCGTAGATCTCGGCCGGCGTCGCCACCTGCACCACCTTGCCGTGGCTCATGACTGCGATGCGGTCGGCCATGGTCATCGCCTCTTCCTGGTCGTGGGTAACGACGACGAAGGTAAGCCCCAGGCTCTGCTGCAGATCCATGAGTTCGAACTGGGTTTCCTCGCGCAGTTTCTTGTCGAGCGCGCCAAGGGGTTCATCGAGGAGCAGCACCTTCGGCCGTTTCGCAAGTGAGCGGGCCAACGCCACGCGCTGGCGCTGGCCGCCGGAAAGCTGGTTCGGCTTGCGCTTGGCGAACTGCTCGAGCTTGACGAGCTTCAGCATCTGCCCGACGCGATCGTCGATCTCGGCCTTCGGCATGCCATCCTGGCGCAGGCCGAAGGCGATGTTCTTTTCCACCGACATATGGGGAAACAGCGCGTAGGACTGGAACATCATATTGACGGGGCGGCGATAGGGCGGCGTGCCGGCAAGATCCTGGCCATCGAGCACGATCTCTCCCGTCGTCGGCTGCTCGAAGCCCGCCAGCATGCGCAAAAGCGTGGACTTGCCGCAGCCCGATGCGCCGAGAAGAGCGAAGAATTCACGATTGTAGATATTCAGGGAGAGGTTATCGACGGCGGTGAAATCACCGAACTTCTTCGTCACGTTCTTGAAGGAAATGTAGGGCTTGGCCGAAGGGTCGGTCCAAGGAGCAAAGGAACGCCGGATATTACCGAGTGACTTCATTATCTATCCCCAAATGGATGCCCTTACGGGCGCTCGTCGCGCCGGCTCTTCCCCATCCCGGCGCGCTCGTGATTTCCTGCCTTATCCTCATAAGGAAAGGCCCGGACGTTGCCGTCCGGGCCGCTTCGATTTATTGGCCTGTCGTGACCTTTGTCCACAAGCGCGTCGCCACGCGCTGGGTTTTAGAGTCCCAAGGGGTCAGCGTGTACAATTTCTCGCGAACCGCGTCGGTCGGATAAACGGACGGATCTTCCAGTACGTCCTTGCTCAAGAACTGCTGCGATGCCTTGTTGCCGTTGGCATAGGAAGTGAAGTTGCTCGCCTTGGCGATGACCTCAGGCCTCATGATGTAGTTGAGGAAGATATGCGCCTCCTCGACATGCGGCGCATCGGCGGGGATCGCCATGACGTCGAACCACATCTGCGCGCCCTTTGTCGGGATCGAATAGGCGATATTAACGCCGTTCTTCGCCTCGGCGGCACGATTGCGGGCCTGCAGCACGTCGCCGGAATAGCCAAACGCCAGGCAGATATCGCCATTGGCAAGCGCATTGATATATTCGGAGGAGTGGAACTTGCGAACGAAGGGACGGATCGCGGTCAGGAGATCCTCGGCCTTCTTAAAGTCTTCCTGCTTGGTCGAATTCGGGTCGAGGCCCAGATAGCGCAGCGCGGCCGGAATGACGTCGGTCGGTGAATCCAGCACGTAGATGCCGCAATCCTTGAACTTGGCGGCGAGTTTCGGATCGAAGATCACGTTGATATCGGGCGCATCGTCAGTGCCGAGGATCTGCTTCACTTTATCGACATTATAGCCGACACCGCTCGTGCCCCACATGTAGTCGATGGCGTACTGGTTGCCGGGATCGTAGGTCGCGATGCGCTTCTGCACCGTATCCCACATGTTGGAGATATTCGGCAGCTTGGACTTGTCGAGCTTCTGGAAGACTCCGGCCTTGATCTGGCGCTGCAGGAAGTAGGCCGTCGGCACGACAATATCGTAGCCGGTCTTGCCAGCCAGCAGCTTGGTTTCCAGCGTCTCGTTCTGGTCGAAGGTGTCGTAGACGACCTTGATGCCGGTTTCCTTGGTGAAATCCGCGAGGATTGAATTGTCGATGTAATCGGACCAATTGTAGATATTGACGACCTTGTCTTCTGCCTGAGCGACCGTCGCCAGCGAAACGACCGCAAAAGCCGTTGCTGCAAGCCGTGCGAACATGGACTTCATAGTCTCTCCTGTTTTGTTCAAGGGCATCCAGCCGATGCCCAACCCTCTGTTTTTCCCGTTAGACTAGAAAGGAAATCGAAAGGCGACAAGGGAAAAAGGCAGGTCAGCGCGCGCTTTAGCTTTTTTACCCAAAAACGATCGAGCGCTCTGCAAACGGCTGTCGCTCGCACGCGATCGTGAACTCAACGCCTGCTTCACGCGTCGATACGGAACCCGGCTTTGCTAACATCGCGACGTTCTCGCTCGCGAACATTTTCAAACCTGTTTCGCCGCCCCCAATTGCAGTCGGCTCTTTCACAGATAGGTCGGGCGCTTGCCGGCAAAGAGTTCGGCATGGCTTTTCAACAGCTTGATCATGCGATCGACTACCGTGCGGATTTCCTGGCGGTGGCGGTCGACATTGTTCATGACGATCCATTGCCGGTGGCGCAGCTCGTGGATTTCCTCGCCGACCCGCTCCAGCCGCGGCTCCTGATCTCCGACGAAACAGGGCAAAACGGCAATGCCGGATCCGGCGAGCACCAGATCGTGCAACGAGCGCGGGCGGCTGACCGTGAAGGCGATTTCCTCGCGTCTATTCTGATGCGGCCAGCGCAGATAGGCCGAGATCGCTTCCTCCTCCGCCACCGCGATCCAGCGCTGCGGTCCGACAAAGCGCATATTGCGGGCCTGATAGGCGGCATAGGCGACATCACCGATCTTGACGGCGGCGAGATTGGTCTCTTCCGGCTCGAAGGCACGGATACCGATATCGCTCTCGCGATGGGCGAGGCTGGCGCGGCGCTCGCCGAGATGCAGATCAATGCGGAAGCCGTCCCGCTCCGAACAGATCGTTGGCATGTCTTGGCTGAGCAGCCAGCCAACCCAGGTACCGGCAGCGATGCGGACCACGGACGTGCCCTGGGCATCGCGCTGCCAGCTGTCGACCTTGCGAGCGGCCGCCTCCATCTCCAGCAGCTGATCGAACAGCGTCTGACCGTCGCCGGTCAGCGTGTAGCCCGCCTGGCTGCGCTCGAAGAGTGGGCGGCCGATCTGCGCTTCAAGTTCCAGCATGCGCCGACCGATCGTTGCCGGGCTGAGACCGCTTGAAGGGGCCGCGCCCGTCAAGCCGCCGCCGCGGGCCACATCGAGAAAAAGCTGATACGAATCCCATGACGAGTTTTTCATAATTGAAAAACATAAGACGATCACGGCTGTTTATAAAGAAAATTCGGATGTGTAGTTGAAGGGATGCCTCACAGGAAAGGAGACATCCCATGATGGACAGCATGGCCCTGGCGAAAGCCATAGAAATCCAAAGTCTGGCGCGCGAAGAGCAATGGCGCTGCGACGAGGATCTATTCTACCTCGACTACGGGCTCGAACCGCCGTGGCTCTTCATATGGATTGAGCGGATATTTGCTGGCTCGGGCATCCGACGCAAGGCAATGAAAAAGGCGGACCGGCCGGAAATCGGCCGATCCGCCTGCAGTGGCAATAATCGCTGCAGTCAGGCTGCCGCCTGCTCGCGCATGTAATTCGCGCTGTAACCAGCCTCGATCTTGAACTGCTGAATGAGGTGCAGCAAAGCATCGGCCTCGGCGGCAAGCTCCCGGCTGGCGGCGGTAGTTTCTTCAACCATGCCGGCATTCTGTTGCGTCATCTGGTCCATGTGATTGACCGACGAGTTGACCTCCTGCAGGGCGCTTGCCTGATCGTGGCTGGCACGGGCGATCATTTCCACATGCTGGCTGATCGTCACGATCTGGCTGCTGATCTGCGCAAGTACCGAGCCGGCCTCCTGCACGAACTGCGAACCGGAACTGACCTCCTCGGTCGACTTGTTGATGAGACCCTTGATCTCCTTGGCGGCAGCGGCCGAGCGCTGTGCCAGCTCGCGCACCTCCATGGCGACCACGGCGAAACCTTTACCGGCATCGCCGGCACGGGCGGCTTCGATGCCGGCATTGAGCGCCAGGAGATTGGTCTGGAAAGCGATCTCGTCGATGACGCCGATGATCTGCTCGATCTTGCGGGATGCATCTTCGATCCGGGTCATCGCGTCGATGGCGTTGCCGACAACAACAGAGCTGTCATCGGCGCTGCGCTTGGCTTCGCGCACGATGGCATCCGCATCCTTGGCACGTTCGGCGGACGAACGGACGGTGACCGTGATCTCGTCAACGGCCGCGGCGGTCTGCTCGAGAGACGCCGCCTGCTGCTCGGTGCGCTTCGACAGAGCCTCGGCAGAAGCAGCCATCTGGTTACCGTTGCTCTGAATCATCTCGACATTGTCGCGCACCTGGCTCAGCGTCTGCTGCAGACGTGATAGCGAGCTGTTGAAATCCTGGCGAAGCTGTTCGAGACGGCCAATGAACGGCGTTTCGATCGTTGCCGAAATATCGCCCTGGGCAAGGCGCTCGAGCCCGGCAGCAAGCTCGCTGACGGCATAGTCGATCTGCCGGTCGAGCTCACGCTTTTCGGCGTCGTTGCGCTGACGTTCGTGCTCCGCGGCCGCACGCTCCTCATCGCTCTGTTCCTCGATACGGATCTTCGAGATGGCGTTTTCCTTGAAGATGCCAAGGGCTCGGGCCATATCGCCGATTTCGTCGCGGCGCTGCTCGCCGGAGATCGAAGTTTCGAGCAAACCGTCAGCGATGCGGCGCATGGCGGCGGTGATCTGGCCGATCGGTCGCTGCAGGGTCAGGACGAGCGCGATGCCGCCAGCAACGGAGAGGATGATGCCGAGTGCGGTTGCCAGGATGGATATGGAATTTGCCTGGTTGCGCTCGCTGCCGGCGCTCTGCTTCTGCGTCTCGGCGAAGGCGGTGAGCTGGCCCCAGACTTGATCGAGCTGCTGGCGGGCGCCGGCATATTCGGCAATCCGCTGGTTGATTGTATCGACCAGCTTGCCGCCGGCGTCATCCATCGATTTGATCGCCGGACGAATGGCCGAGTCGATGTCGCCAGCAAAATCCATGCTCTTGGCGCTCTGGTTCAGCGTATCGATATCGCCGCCGAGCTTGGAGACTTCCTGACGCAGGCGGACGAGATTGTCCTTGTTGGTATTGGCGTTGAAATCCGCCAGTACGAGCTGCAGGGAATAGATGGAATCCTGCAGGCGGCGCGTGTCCTGCAGAACCGAATTGGTCTGTGCGACGCGAGCGTCGAGGGACACGAAGGTCGTGGTCGCCTGGCGCATCATCTGCGTCGCCGTCAGCTGCGTGTAGGTCGAGGTCTGGCGGAAGCGCGAGAGCAGCCGGCCGATATTGGTGATCGTGTCGTCGGTCGGAGCATCGGTGCTCTCGGTGAAGGCGGCGAGATCCTTGATTGTGCCCGTCAGCGACTGGACGACACTCTTCTGGTTCTGCGGCAATGCGAGGTCAATCGACCGCTGCGCCTTGTTCAGATCCGGCAGACGATCTTTGAGAAGCTTGACCTTGTCAGCCGGCGTCGCCGCATTATTGAAGTCTTGCGCCACGGCAACCAGCAGGTCGCCGCCCTTCAGCAACCGATCGGCCGAGCGCAGGGTCGAGGTCGCATCAGCCTGATCCTTGCGCATCTGGTCTTCAAGCTGCTGGCTGTTGAAATTGACGTTGAAGCGGGCGCTGATCAGGGCGCGCTGGCCGTCGTCGATCGTCTTGCGCAAGGACAGTTCCTGTTCGTGCAGCGACCACAGCCTGCCGACGAGATTGGACATGTCGGCGGTCTTTGTCGTCGCTTCGGTGAGGTTGTCGCGGCCCTCCGCCTCCGGAGCGAGCTGACTCAGCGTCGAATTGAGCACGCTCTGCTGCGACTTGATGTCTTCAAGGAGCTTGTCGCGCTGGCGAGTGTTGGTGATGCGCAGGAAATCATCCATGGAACCATACAGGTTCTTGAACCCGGTCAAGGACTGCAGGACGCTGTTGGAAATCTCCATACGTCCCTGAAGCAGGCCCGACGCATAAAGCCCGGTAAGGCCCACGGCAGAAATGCTGATGACGAACGGCAGGACGAATATCAGAACCTTCGTCCTGATGTTGAAACGCGACAATATCTTGTCAATGAACATTTTGGCCCAGACCTCACACCGCTCCCCCGTCGACGCCGCCTCGGCGCTGACCGGATGTATAACCATCGTTCTTGAAATATCCGCAGGCGGGGTTCCTGAGTATAAGTCAGGAAGCAATCATTGCTTCGGCTCCAGCTTGCGGTGGAGCGCCCCAAGAAATTGAGTAGGATTGTGTGGGCGATTAATTAATTTTCAGATAAAGATGTAATGCGACCCACAGCATACAACCAAGCGCTGAAAAGCGGGCGATAAGGCCTATCTATATGCGCGAGCCAACGCTGCCGCGGGGCGGCAGCCAGGAACAATGGGGCGGCTGTACTCAGAAGCCGCGTACGGCAAGATAAGCGATGCAAGCGGCTGTCACGCCGGTCGCCAACATCAACAGTCTTGCCGCCAGAAGCTTGGCATTGTCACGGGTCTGGGCGATTGCAATGGCGCGGGCGCGACGATGTGTTCTGTTCATGAGTATATTCCCATTTTCGCACTGACACGATAACCGGCAAAGGGCCGTTTTCGCAACAGGCAATATACAAAACAGAAATGTAGGAAAAGAAAACGTGAAAACCAGAGGTTAGCCGCAAGCCTCGCGGCTAACCGTAATAGATGCGGGAATTGTGGCCGAAGCGCGCTACTTCAACAATGCAGCGATTGCAGGATCCGTCGCCGTTTCCGCAGCCGTCTTGCCGGAGGCAGACTTGATGGTCTTGTCGGCGCCATTCTTCAACAATGCCTTGACGACGGCCGGATCATCCTGCTGGCTCGCCATGTGCAACGGTGTCCAGCCATCGTAATCGCCGGGCGCGTTGACGTTGGCGCCCTTGGAAACCAGCAAATCAATCATTTCGGGAGGACCGTAATAGGCCGCGGTATGGAGCGGATACCAGCCCTCCGTCGTCTTCATGTCCAGCTTGGCGCCGCATGCCAGCATCTTCTTGACGACATCGCCTTTCTTGTCGCGGATCGCAATGGCGAAATTCGTATCGCCACCCGCATCCTGACCGTTTGGATCCAGCTTCTTGCACTGCGCAGAAGCAGCGCTCGCATCGGACGCCGTGACGGCAAGCGTGCCAAGTGGCATCGCCATGGCCGTAACGATACCTGAAAGAACTGTGCCGCGGAATATCAGAGCCTTAAACGTCATGATTGTCTCCATTGAGTATTTTCGCGCTGGAGGTGCTCTTTGCCCGTTTCGCGGCCTGTTGGCAAGGTCAATTCAGGCCGCCTCGCCGGCGACATGGCCGGAAGCCCACGCCCATTGGAAATTGTAGCCGCCGAGCCAGCCGGTCACATCGACGCATTCGCCGATGAAGAAGAGGCCGGGAATGGTCTTTACCTGCATCGTCCGCGAATCGAGGCAGTTCGTGTCGATGCCGCCCAGCGTCACCTCCGCCGTGCGATAGCCTTCGGAGCCCGAGGGTTTGACGCTCCATGACTGGATGGCTGCCGCGAGCTGCTGCAGGCGCTTGTCGGATTGATCGGCCATGTTGCCAGAGATGCCTTCGTTCTCGACGACATGCTGGGCCAGCCGCTTCGGCAGGATTTCCGCAAGAACGGTCTGCGCCGATTGTCGGCCATTCATCTGCTTGGCTTTCTTGAGAAGCGCAAACACATCGATGTCGGGCTCGATCACGACCGTGATCTCCTCACCCTCCCGCCAATAGGAGGAAATCTGCAGGATGGCGGGGCCGCTGAGGCCGCGATGGGTAAAGAGCAGGGCTTCGCGGAACGCCGTCTTGCCATGGCGGATCTCGGCGGGCGCAGCAATGCCCGAAAGCGGCGCGAGGCGCTGAAGCAATTGTGGATCGAGTGTCAGCGGCACGAGGCCTGGTCGGGTTTCGACTATAGGCAACCCGAATTGCTCGGCGATGCGATAGGCAAAGCCGGTGGCGCCCATCTTGGGAATGGATTTGCCGCCGGTAGCGAGGACCAGCGAGGATGCTTCGAAGGCGCCTTCCGAGGTGCTGACGCGATAACCGCCGGCAATTTGCTCGATATCACCGATTTCCGTTCGCAATCGCAGTTGCGCGCCCGCTTCGCGCATCTCGTCTGTGAGCATGCGGATGATGTCCTTGGCGCTGTTGTCGCAGAAGAGCTGGCCGAGCGTCTTCTCATGCCAGGCGATGCCATGGCGTTCGACCATGGCGATGAAATCCTGCGGTGTGAAACGGGCGAGCGCCGATTTGGCGAAGTGCGGATTGGCGGAGAGGAAGTTCTTCGGGCCGGCATGGATGTTAGTGAAATTGCAGCGGCCGCCGCCGGAAATGCGGATCTTTTCGCCCGGCGCCGCGGCGTGATCAAGCACGAGGACGGACCGCCCGCGCCGGCCGGCGCGGATGGCGCACATCATGCCTGCCGCACCCGCACCGAGGACGATCACATCATATCTGCCAGCCACGCTTTAGCCCTTTATTCTTCGCCGCGCTCTCTCGTCATGTTTCCATCATACGGCGAAAGTCCGAGCGGTTTCCCCCTCGCCAATTGGCAAACTGCAGTTATGATGCAGTCGTCGATCAACCCAAATACGGTGTTTTATGCCCGCGAGAAAGACCCCGCTGAAAGCTTCCATACCCGTCTCGAAAGCTCCTACAGTACCTCCTTCTCTGAGATCGGCACGCGGCGTGGCAAACTGGAAGGAAGCGGCGCAATGGCTGCGGGCACGCGGGATTGAGGACATAGAATGCATCACGCCTGATCTCGCCGGCGTGCCGCGCGGCAAGATGATGCCGACGTCGAAATTCACCTCCAACACGTCGCTGGCGCTGCCCTCGGCGATCTATCGCCATACGATTTCCGGCGAGTATCCGGAGGAAACCGAAAGCTTCCGTTACGAACCGCGCGACAGCGATCTGAAGCTGGTGCCGGACCTTTCGACGCTTTCGGTCGTGCCCTGGGAGAGCGATCCGACGGCGCAGGTGATCTGCGATATCGTCAATTCCGAGGGACATGCGGTGTCCTACACGCCGCGCAATCTATTGAAGCGGATCATGGGGCTCTATCGCGAGCGCGGGTGGAAGCCCGTGGTGGCGCCGGAAATCGAGTTCTATCTCGTCGCCAAGAATGACGATCCGGACTATCCGCTGCACCCGCCGAAGGGCCGCTCCGGCCGCTCGATCCTCGGCGGGCAGGGCTATTCGATCGCCGGCATCAACGAGTTCGACGAACTGATCGATGACATCTACCATTTCTCGGAGAAGCAGGGCCTCGAGATCGATACGCTGATCCATGAAGAGGGTCCGGCGCAGCTCGAGATCAACCTGCGCCACGGCGACCCGATCGAACTGGCCGACCAGGTGTTCATGTTCAAGCGCACCATTCGCGAGGCGGCGCTGAAGCACGGCATCTACGCGACCTTCATGGCCAAGCCGATGCAGAGCCAGGCCGGCTCGGCGATGCATATCCATCAGTCGGTCGTGAACATCGAGACCGGCAAGAACGTCTTCACCAATCCGGACGGCAGCCCTTCGCAGGAGTTCTTTCATTTCATCGGCGGCATGCAGCGCTACGTTCCGAATGCGCTCGCCATGCTCGCGCCCTATGTGAATTCCTATCGACGGCTGGCGCCGAACATGTCGTGCCCGGTCAACAACGCCTGGGGCTACGACAACCGCACCACGGCCTTCCGCGTTCCCGTTTCCGATCCGCAGGCCCGGCGCGTCGAGAACCGGCTGCCGAGCTCCGACGCCAATCCCTATCTGGCGCTCGCCGCCTCGCTCGCCTCCGGCCTGCTCGGCATCATGAAAAAGGTGGAACCCACCGCGCCGACCGAGGATTCGGCCAATGAAGGCTCGATCGACCTGCCGCGCGGCCTTCTGGAAGCCATTGCGCTGCTTGAGGACGAGCCGGCCTTCGAGGAGGTGCTCGGCAAGGACTTCATCGACATCTATGCCGGCGTCAAGCGTGGCGAATTCGAAACCTTCATGCAGGTGATCAGCCCGTGGGAGCGGGAATTCCTTCTGCTCAACGTGTGAAGGAGATCGCCCATGACATTGCAGGAAACATGGCAGAGCCCGATCGCACCGGGTCTTTCCTTCTATCAGGCGACCGTTGGCCCGCGTGCGAGCTATCCGAAGCTCGACGGCTCGCGCCGCGCGGATGTCGCGATTATCGGTGGCGGCTATACCGGTCTTCAGGCCGCCTACAATCTTGCCAAAGGTGGCGCGGAGGTCGTGCTGATCGATGCCAACCGCTTCGGCGACGGCGCCTCCGGCCGCAACGGCGGCCAGCTCGGCACCGGCCAGCGCTGGTGGCCGGAAGAGATGGAAGAGAAGATCGGCTATGAACGCTCCAAAGCCCTGTTCGATCTGGCCGAGGACGCCAAGCGGCATCTTCTCGATTTCTCCGCCGAGCATGGCATCGACATCGATTTCTTGCCCGGCCAGATGAATGTCACGCACAAGCGCAGCTACAAGCGTGACTATATGGACAGTGCGGAGATCGCAGCGACCCGCTATGGCTATCCTCACATGAGGTTCATGGATGAGGCCGAAACCCAGGAGCGGCTGGGGTCGTCGTTCTATCTCTATGGTGTTCGGGATACGGGCACGGGCCATATCCATCCCCTGAAACTGCTCATCGGCCTTGCCCGCGTCGCGGCCGAGGCCGGTGCGTCGCTCTTTGAAATGACCAAGGCGAAGGGTTTTCGGCAAGCCAGCGGCAAGACGATCGTCGAAACGGATGGCGGCGAGATCACAGCCGACCGGGTGCTGATCGCCTGCAACGGCTATATCGGCAATCTGGAGCCGGTGACGGCAAGTCACGTCATGCCGATCCGCTCCTTCATCGGTGCGACCGAACCGCTCGATCGCTTTCCGGCGGTGCTGCCCGGCAACGAGGCCGTCGCCGATTCGCGATTCGTCGTGCGCTATTTCCGCAAATCCAAGGATGGCCGCCTGCTGTTCGGCGGGCGCGAGGCCTATACGGCGGACAATCCGCGCGACATAACGCAGCACATCCGTCGGCAGATCACCGAAATCTATCCGGCTCTCGGCGATATCGGCATCGATTATGCCTGGGGCGGCTCGGTCGGCATCACCATGCCGAGGCAGCCCTTCGTGCGCGAGGTCATGCCGGGTGTCACTTCCATCGGCGGCTATTCCGGCCATGGGGTGATGCTGTCAAATTATTGCGGTAAACTCTATGCGAAAACGGTTCTCGGGAACGCGGATGAACTTCATCTCTTCAGAGAGCTGAGCATACCGCCCTTCCCCGGCGGTGCGCGCATGCGGGCGCCTCTGCTGTTCCTGGCGCTCTCGTGGTTTGCGTTGCGCGACAGGTTTTAAAAACCGGAGGATGATTTCTTCCGCCGGCAATCCGCTCTAAAAAGCCGCATCTGATTTTTGCGATGCACACTGGCCTTTTTAAATCGATTAGATTAAAAGGGGCCTCAACCAAGACCGATTGAGAGATAGCTCATGAGCAGCCAGATCATTCCCGTTGAACCATTTGATTATGTCGTTTTCGGCGGCAGCGGCGACCTTGCCGAACGCAAGCTCCTGCCCGCTCTTTACCATCGTCAGGTCGAAGGCCAGTTTTCCGAGCCGACGCGCATCATCGGCGCTTCGCGCAGCGCGCTTTCCAATGAAGAATACCGCAAATTTGCAGATGCCGCCCTCAAGGAACACCTGAAGAAGGGCGAATATGACGACGCCGAGGTCAAGAAGTTCCTGGCTCGCCTGTTCTACGTGCCCGTCGACGCTCGCAGCGATGCCGGCTGGGATCAGCTCAAGAAGATCCTGGACGAAGGCAAGGAGCGCGTGCGCGCCTTCTATCTCGCTGTCGCTCCGGGCATCTTCGGCGACATCTCGCAGAAGATCCACGATCACAAGCTGATCACCAAACAGACCCGCATCGTCGTCGAAAAGCCGATCGGCCGCGATCTTGCCTCAGCTCTGCAGCTCAACGACACCATCGGCAAGGTCTTCAAGGAAGAGCAGATCTTCCGCATCGACCATTATCTCGGCAAGGAAACCGTGCAGAACCTGATGGCGCTGCGCTTTGCCAACGCCCTCTACGAGCCGCTGTGGAACGCCAACCACATCGACCACGTGCAGATCACGGTGGCGGAATCGGTCGGCCTCGAAGGCCGCGCCGGCTATTACGACACGGCTGGCGCCCTGCGCGACATGGTACAGAACCACATCCTGCAGCTGCTTTGCCTGACCGCAATGGAAATCCCCTCCTCCATGGATTCGGAAGCCGTTCGCGACGAGAAGCTCAAGGTTCTGCGCGCGCTGAAGCCGATCGACGCTTCGAACGTCGAGCAGGCGACCGTTCGTGGTCAGTATCGCGCCGGCGCTTCGGCAGGTGGCCCGGTCAAGGGCTACCTCGACGAGCTGGAAGGCGGCGTTTCCAACACCGAAACCTTCGTCGCCATCAAGGCCGAGATCGGCAACTGGCGCTGGGCGGGCGTTCCCTTCTACATCCGCACCGGCAAGCGCCTTGCCGGCCGCATGTCGGAGATCGTCATCACCTTCAAGCACATTCCGCACACCATCTTCGATCAGGCCGCCGGCCGCATCGTCGCCAACCAGCTCATCATCCGCCTGCAGCCGGACGAAGGCGTCAAGCAGTCGCTGATGATCAAAGACCCGGGTCCGGGCGGCATGCGCCTGCGCAACGTCTCGCTCGACATGAGCTTCGCCTCTGCCTTCAACGTCCGCAATCCGGATGCCTACGAGCGCCTGCTGATGGACGTCATCCGCTCCAACCAGACGCTGTTCATGCGCCGCGACGAAGTGGAAGCCGCATGGAAGTGGGTGGACCCGATCCTCAAGGGTTGGGAACACGCCGGCCAGCAGGTGCAGGGCTATACGGCCGGCACCTGGGGTCCGAGCCAGGCCATTGCGCTCATCGAGCGTGACGGCCGCACCTGGCACGACGATATCTAAACCGGGACGACAACGATGACAGCCAACATGCATGCTTTTGCCAATGGTGCCGAACTCGCCGGCAAGCTCGCGGACAAGGTGGCCGAAACGCTTTCGGCTGCGATTACCGTCCGCGGCTCCGCAAGCATCGCGGTCTCCGGCGGCTCGACGCCGAAGGCCTTTTTCCAAGCGCTGTCATCGCACTCGATCGACTGGGGCAAGGTGACGGTCACCCTCGTCGATGAGCGGTTCGTGCCGGCGGACAATCCGCGTTCGAACCACCTGCTTGTCCAGGAAAACCTGCTGAAGGACAAGGCGGCGGCTGCCCAATTCCTTCCGCTCTATCAGGCTGCGGCTTCCGTCGAGGAGGCCGCGGTCATTGCCACCGAAAAGACCAAGGCTATCGGCCATCCCTTCGATGTCGCCATCCTCGGCATGGGCAATGACGGCCACACAGCTTCCTTTTTTCCGGGCGGCAGCAATCTCAAGACCGCACTCGATCCGAATACCCCGCGTGGTATCATCACGATGGAAGCGGAAGGTGCCGGCGAGCCGCGGCTGACGTTCACTTTCTCCAGCCTTCAGGATGCCCGATTGCTGGTGCTCCATATCGAGGGAGAAGGAAAGAAGGATGTTTTGGCCAAGGCCGAAGCGCCGGGCGAAGAAACCGAGATGCCGATCCGCGCCATGCTGCGCCGGGCGGCTTCCCCGGTCGAGATTTACTGGGCTCCATGATACGGCCGGAAGGCCTGGTCATCGAACCCTGACAGACACAGCAACCTGTGCTGCGCCATGTGCCCCTCGGGCGCAGCGGCAAAGCATTGACTTTTAGACCCCGCGCCATGCCCTCTGGCGAAGCAGATATCAAGGGCACCGCGCAGAACAGACGGAGGCAGATCGACCATGGCCGCTGACGCCCGCATATCAGCGATTACCGCACGTATTGTCGAGCGCTCGAAGCCGACGCGCGAGCGCTATCTGGACCGCCTGCGCAGTGCTGCAACCAAGGGAGCGCAGCGCTCCGTGCTAGGCTGTGCCAACCTTGCGCATGGCTTCGCCATCTGTTCCCCCACCGAGAAGGACGCACTGGCGGGAGACCAGGTGCCCAATCTCGGGATCATCACCTCCTATAACGACATGCTCTCGGCGCATCAGCCCTTCGAGACCTATCCTGCGATCATCCGCGAAGCGGCGGCCGAAGCGGGCGGCATTGCCCAGGTTGCCGGCGGCGTGCCGGCCATGTGCGACGGCGTCACGCAGGGACAGCCGGGCATGGAGCTCTCGCTTTTCTCGCGCGACCTGATTGCCATGTCGGCGGCGGTCGGCCTGTCACACAATATGTTCGATGCGGCCGTCTTCCTCGGCGTCTGCGACAAGATCGTCCCCGGCCTCGTCATCGCCGCCCTCTCCTTCGGCCATCTGCCCGCAGTCTTCATTCCGGCCGGGCCGATGACCTCGGGCCTGCCGAACGACGAGAAATCGCGCGTGCGCCAGCTCTATGCAGAAGGCAAGGTCGGCCGCGCCGAATTGCTGGAAGCGGAATCGAAGTCCTATCACGGTCCCGGCACCTGCACCTTTTACGGTACCGCGAATTCAAACCAGATGCTGATGGAGATCATGGGCTTCCACATGCCGGGCGCCTCCTTCGTCAATCCCGGCACGCCGCTGCGCGAAGCCTTGACGCGCGAGGCGACCAAGCGCGCGCTCGCCATCACCGCCATGGGCAATGAGTTCACACCGGCCGGCGAGATGATCGACGAACGCTCGATCGTCAACGGCGTCGTCGGCCTGCATGCGACCGGCGGCTCGACGAACCACACGATGCACATCGTCGCCATGGCGCGCGCGGCCGGCATCGTGCTCACCTGGCAGGATATTTCCGAGCTTTCCGACATCATCCCACTGCTTGCCCGCGTCTACCCGAACGGGCTTGCCGACGTGAACCATTTCCACGCCGCCGGCGGCATGGGCTTCCTCATCAAGGAGCTCCTGAAGAAGGGGCTGCTGCACGACGACGTGCGCACCGTCTACGGCCAGGGCCTTGGCAGCTACTCCATCGACGTCAAGCTCGGCGCCGACGGCAATGTCGTGCGCGAACCCGCTCCGGAAAAAAGCCACGACCCGAAGGTGCTGGCAAGCATCGACACGCCCTTCCAGAGCAATGGCGGCCTGAAGATGCTGCGTGGTAATATCGGCAAGGCGGTCATCAAGATCTCCGCCGTCAAGCCGGAACGTCACATCATCGAAGCGCCGGCCGTGATCTTCCACGATCAGCTGGAAATGCAACAGGCCTTCAAGGACGGCAAGCTGAACCGCGATTTCGTGGCCGTCGTCCGCTTCCAGGGACCGAAGGCCAACGGCATGCCCGAGCTGCACAAGCTCACGCCGGCGCTCGGCGTGTTGCAAGATCGCGGTTTCCGCGTGGCGCTCTTGACCGACGGCCGCATGTCAGGCGCCTCGGGCAAGGTCCCGGCCGCCATCCATGTGACGCCGGAAGCCATCGAGGGCGGTCCGATCGCCCGCATCAGGGAAGGCGACATCATCCGCATCGATGCGATTGCCGGTACGCTGGAGGTCTTGGTCGATGCCGCCGATATGGCGGAGCGCGAGCCGGTCGTGGCCGATCTCTCGGAGAATGAATTCGGTATGGGCCGGGAGCTCTTCGTTCCGTTCCGCCACGCCGCGGGACCGGCGGATCAGGGTGCAAGCGTCCTGTTCCGCCACTGAGATTGTCCGCCGGATTTCGGCAGGACCGCATCGAAGGCTGATCAGGGAGCTTTGGATGCTGCAGTTCCTGCTTCCGGCGGAGCCTTGTCCGTCCATGCCGGCGGAAGGCCGAGGCGCCCGCCCACGAAGCCTGTCACGCCCGGCGACTTCCCGAATACCTTGCAGGCGTCGTATTTCGGTGCCCGGCCGACGAGTGACGCCAATTTCGCCCTGGATGGGAAGGAGGGCGCCGCGCCGAACGGCGTCTTGCCCTTGACCAGCATCTTACTGAAATCGCCACCGAATTTGGCGGCGAGGCTATAGGCATCCCCTTCCTTGGCGATGGTGCCCGAATCAAAGAATGCGTTTGCACCACGTCCCCAGATCATGACAGCCTTCTGTACACCCTGGGGATTGAAAGCCTCCGCCTCGAGCGAGAGGCTGCCCATGCCGATCGGAATACGGGGGACGGGCACCGGTACACCCGGCAGCAACACGCTCTTGCCCACGGAGGCAACTTTCGAGACCCCGACGGCAGTTGCATTGGTTGCCTTCACCTGCGTCACGACGGCGCGAACGGTCAAATCCGCCGGCTCAGATAGACCGACGACGGCGAAGCGTTCACTCAATCCGGAACAAAGCGCTCTATCGACGGCATTGGTGACGAGATCGCGCTGTTTGGGTGTGAAAGCAGCGCTTTCGGCGCGCATCGAAAAGGCGGTGGGAATGATCTTCACAGTCTTGGCCGCAAGAACATCGTCCTTGCTTACCCTAAGAAGCGAGTGTGCGACCAGCCCGTCCGATCGGGTCAGCCCTTCATAGGACCGCAAAGATCCCGCCCGATCCAGCGGCGCGGAGGCGCAACCGCCCAGCAGGCTCATCAGCAGGGCCATCGACCACATATCAGCCCTCCGATGGCTTTCAGCGGCAGATGGACCATAGGTCTTACTTCCATCGTGATTTGAGATTGCATTGGCTGGCATGGATGTTTGTGCTCCTGCACCGGGTTATGAACATCAGCATCGTCATTAAATATCGCACTGAGTGTAATATTAATATCGGCCAATTTGCGGCAATCGAAGAGCGAAGCGAAGAATTTATTTCACCAGAGATTGAGATTACCGAGAACGGCCCGCAGCGCATGGCGATGATTTGAGCGGCGTTGCGACTCATGCCAGAATGCCCGGATGCATAATGCAACCTCAAAGCCGGAAGGGCTGCGCGAACAGAAGCGCCGCCTGACCTTTCAACGCATAGCGGACGTCGGAATGAAATCCTTTCTCGCGAAAGGCTATCAGGAAACGACGATCGACGAGATTGCGGCTGCGGCCGGGATTTCCCGCCGGACTTTCTTTTATTACTTTAAAAGCAAGGACGATATTCTTCTGGCGCATCAGCGCCGATATATGGACGCACTGCGGATTGGCATCATGGAGAATGCCTCAGCCGGGCGTCCGCTCGAGGTCGTTCATCAAGCCACGCTGGGACTTGTGGCCCGCATCGAGGCGGAAGCGCCGCGGCTTCTGGAGACTGCCAAGCTTTTACGTCAAAGCGAGACCTTGCGCGCCCGTTCGCGGGGCAACTCTTTGCAGCTTGAGCAAATCGCCTACCAAGCCCTGTGCGAATTGTTTCCGACCAGGGACCGCGACGGTCTGCAGCTGGTTTCGATGATCGGAGTGAGCCCGCTTCGCCTCTCGGTCAACAAATGGCTGCAGGAAAATGGCAGGCTGCCGCTGATCAAGTATCTTGAGGATGCGCTCGCAAAATGGCGCACGGAAATCTGATCCGTCAGCCGAACGCAGCGCTAAGCCGCTTCTTGTGGGTCGTTGATCAGGATCTGATGTCGAGCACGCGGTTCTTGTGGGCCGGATGCGTGCTGTAGACGAAGATCTTGTTCATTTCCTTCTCCGTGAGAAGCCGCAGGAAACGAACTTCCACCGTGTTGTTGGAGAAGACCTTCATCAGCACACAGCCGACCTTGCTGATACGGGCATCAGGAATATCCAGATAGAACTGCTTCGGCAAATTATACTGGGTGAGGATCGCAAGAACCGCGCTGCTCTGCGAGATACGGATAATATCGCAGCGGCGCGATGCAAGATTCATCACGCCCTTTTCAGTGTATTCGAGGCGGGCGGCATTCATGGTGTCTTCCATGCGAAACCGCACTTCGCGGTCATACATGAAGGATTCTTCCTTGTTAAGGAAATGCTGACCTGAATTAGCTCTGCCGAACGCGGCCATCTTGGTAGACCCCTGAAGTATATTATGAAGAGGAGACTATCAGCCGGTCTTTAACAGAAGGTTTGAGTGCGCCGGCCCAAGATGAATTTTGTTGTTCATTTTTACTTGGGCCGGGGCATCCGGTAAGCGCCTACTTGCGATAAGAGTGGCCGCTGGCGTCGAAAAGATGCAGCTTCTGACGGTCGGCGGCAAAACGCATCTTCTGGCCGCGATGAATATCGGCAATGCCGGGGATCTTGACGATGATCGGCTCGCCATCGACGAGGCCTTCGATATAGAGCTGCGTCACTTCGCCGAGCGCCTCGACGATGGAAACCTCGCCTTCGAAGAGATAATCATCACCCGTCGCGAGACGAAGATCTTCCGGACGTACGCCGAAGCTAGCGGTCTTGCCCTTTTCGGAGGCCTCTGTCGGCACATCAAGCGTTACCGATTTGCCGCCGGTCAGTGTCACCGTCGTCGCAGCGCCTGTTTCGGTTACCGTTGCCGGGATGATGTTCATGGCCGGCGAGCCGATGAATTTTGCAACGAACAGGTTGGCCGGGCGCTCGTAGAGTTCAAGGGGAGCGCCGACCTGTTCGACCCGGCCGGCCGACAGCACGACAATACGGTCGGCCAGCGTCATGGCTTCCACCTGGTCATGGGTAACGTAGATCATCGTCGTCTCGGGCATCGAATCGCTGAGTTTGGCGATCTCGATGCGGGTCGCCACACGCAGGGCGGCATCGAGGTTGGACAGCGGCTCGTCGAACAGGAAGACCTTGGGGTTGCGGCAGATGGCGCGGCCGATGGCAACGCGCTGCCGCTGACCGCCCGAGAGTGCCTTCGGCAGACGTTCGAGATATTGGGTCAGCTGCAGGCTCGCCGCCGCCGCCCGCACACGACGGTCGATCTCCTGCTTGCTTTCGCCGGCAATCCGCATGCCGAAGGCCATATTGTCGTAGACGGTCATATGCGGATAGAGCGCATAGGACTGGAAGACCATGGCGATGCCGCGCCGTGACGGCGGCACTTCGTTCACCTTCTGCCCGGCGATCATCATATCCCCGGCGGTGATGCTCTCCAGCCCGGCGATCATCCTGAGCAAGGTGGACTTGCCGCAGCCGGAGGGGCCGACGAAGACGATGAATTCGCCTTCGTTGATCTCCAGATCGATCCCGTGCAGCACGTGCACGCTGCCGTAGGATTTCTTGATATCCTTCAGAACAAGTCCAGTCATTATGCTTCCTCCTCCCAAAGGTCAGGCAAGACGCGCGAAACAGGCGCCCCAGGCCGGAATATCGATCTTGTTGCCGTAGTTGTTGCTGGTAAATCCATGTCCCGTCAACGCCTGCCAATTGCCATCAGGCAAGGTTGCCAGCGTTTCGACAGGGCTCATGTTGAAGACGCAGAGAATGGTCTCGCCGGCATAAGTGCGGGTGTAGATCAGCACGTCGCCCTGCGGCTCCGAAAAGGCGATTTCGCCCTTGGCGAAAGCCGGGTGCTGCTTGCGGAAGGCGAGGAAGCGGCGATACTGCTCCAGCACCGAATTTTCATCGCCCTGCTGGACGCTGACGGCGCGCAGAATGTGTTCGACCGGCACCGGCAGCCAGGGCTTCACCGTCGAGAAGCCGCCCTGCGCCACTTGGCTATCCCAGACCATCGGCGTGCGGCAACCATCGCGGCCCTTGAACTCCGGCCAGAACTGGATGCCGTAGGGATCCTGCAGATCCTGATAGGCAAGATCGGCTTCCGTCAGCGCTAGCTCTTCGCCCTGATAGAGGCAGACCGAACCGCGCAGGGTGAGCAGCAGCGCCGCATAGAGCTTGGCGAAGGCATCCCGGTCGGCCACCAGATTGCCCCAGCGGCTGACATGGCGCACGACGTCGTGGTTGGAGAAGGCCCAGCAGGCCCAGCCTTGCGGAGCTGCCGTGTCGAAGTCGTTCATCACCTCTTCGACGCGATCCGGCGAAAGGGCGTCCGGCGCGAGGAATTCGAAGGCGTAGCACATGTGCATCTTGTCGCCGCCGGATGTGTACTCGCCGACGATTTCGAGGCCGCGCTGGCTATCGCCGACTTCGCCGACGGCGGCAATCGCCGGATATTCGTCGAGCACGGCGCGGAAGCGTTTCAGAAACTCCAGGTTCTCGGGACGATTCTTGTCGTAGAGATGCTCCTGGAAGTTATAGGGATTGACGGCCGGCGCTGTGGAGGCGTTGCGCCGCGAAGGCTCCAGCGCCGGGTTGTCGCGCAATTCCTTATCGTGGAAATAGAAGTTGATGGTGTCGAGACGGAAGCCATCGACGCCACGGTCGAGCCAGAAACGGACGACGTCAAGCAAGCGATCCTGCACTTCGGGATTGTGCAGGTTCATATCCGGCTGCGAGGTCAGGAAGTTGTGCATGTAGTACTGCATGCGGGTCGGATCCCACGCCCAGGCAGAGCCGCCAAAGATCGACAGCCAGTTGTTGGGCGGTGTGCCGTCCGGCTTGGCATCGGCCCAGACATACCAATCGGCCTTAGGGTTATCCTTGCTCGAGCGGCTTTCGACGAACCAGGGATGACGGTCCGAGCTGTGCGACAACACGAGATCGATCATCACCTTGATGCCGAGGCGATGAGCTTCCGTCACCATCGCATCGAAATCGGCCAGCGAGCCGAAGATCGGATCAACGTCCTCGTAATTGGAGACGTCATAGCCGAAATCGCGCATCGGCGAGGTGAAGAACGGCGAAATCCAGATCGCGTCGACGCCGAGCGACGCGACATGCGGCAGGCGAACGGCGATGCCCTTGAGATCGCCAATGCCGTCACCGTTGGAGTCCTGGTAGGAGCGCGGATAGATCTGATAGATCACCGCGCCGCGCCACCAGTCCTTGTCAACTTCTAAAGCCGATTGAAGGGCAATGCTCATGCTGAATGGGTCCCGTCTGGATAATATGATTTTGGATCAGCCCCCCTTCACCGACCCGGCGAGCAGACCGCGCACGAGATAGCGCTGCAGACCGAAGAAGACGAGGAGCGGAATAATGATGGTGACGAAGGCCGATGCCGTCAGGATTTCCCAATTACCGCCGCGCGAGCCGAGCAACGCGTTGAGAGCGGCCGTCAGGACGAGGTGATCCTTGTCGGTGCCGAGGAACACCATCGCGATCAGGAGGTCGTTCCATACCCAGAGGAACTGGAAGATCGCGAAGGAGGCGAGCGCCGGGAAGGACAACGGCAGGATGATCTTGACGAAGATATCGAAATCGCTGGCGCCGTCGACGCGGGCGGATTCGATGATCTCCTTGGGCAGGCCGGAAATATAGTTGCGCAACAGATAGATGGCGAGCGGCAGGCCGAAGGCCGTGTGCGCCAACCAGATGCCGGGATAGGTCTTTGACGACACGCCGAACAACTGGCCGATTTCGTTATAGATGCGCAGAAGCGGGATCAGCGACATCTGCAGCGGCACGACGATCAGGCCGACGACAAGCGCAATCAGGATCGCGCGGCCGGGAAATTCCATCCAGGCCAGTGCGTAGGCCGCAAAGGCGGCGATCAGGATCGGAATGACGGTCGCCGGGATCGTCACCGTCAGCGAATTGATGAAGGACTGGCCGATCCCCTCCCCGCCCAGCACGTTGCGATAGTTGTCGAGCGTGAATTGCGGCGGCGTGGCGACTGTCAAATAGACGCGCTTGGCCCGGGCATCCGCTCCAAACGCGCCGTTCTTCTGATAGCGATAGCTGCCATCAGAGTTGATCGTCAGCGTCTCGCCATTTTCCAACTCGGCTGGCGAGCCTGCCTTATAGGCTGCCGGCTCCTGCACGCGCAGGCCGAAGGACTGGATCTTGCCGCCGCCTTCGACGGCGAGAGTGCCTGATATCACGAAATTTGCGCCGTCCGGCTTTGCCTTGTCCGGACCGTCGAGACGGGCAGCCGTCGTGCGCGAGGAACCGGCAAAGGCCGTCCACCAGCCGGAAGCGACGATCTGGTCCTTATCACGCAACGCAGTGACGAAGATACCGAGCGTCGGCAATAGCCAGAGAAGGACGATGAGCAGCACCGCGGCATGAACGAAGATGCGAGCGGGGCCGATGCGACCGAGATTTCCAATCATGTCAGCGCCCCTTCGTCTCAGCGTTTGCACGGCGAATGTTCCAGATCATGATCGGCGTGACCGCGACCATGATGACGAGCGCGATAACGGCGCTTCGGCCGCTGTCGCCGCCGCCGCGGAACATCCAGTTGAACATCAGATTGGCGAGCACCATCGTGTTCCATTGACCATTGGTCATGGTGAGAACGATGTCGAACACCTTGAGGACGAGGATGGTGATGGTGGTCCAGACTGTGGCAATCGTGCCCCAGACCTGCGGCACCATGATCTTCCAGAAGATCTGCCAGCCATTGGCGCCGTCGATGACGGCCGCTTCGATTGTCTCCTCCGGAATGCCGCGCAGAGCCGCCGAGAGGATGACCATGGCAAAACCGGTCTGGATCCAGATCAGCATGACCATCAGGAAGAAGTTGTTCCAGAGGGGGATGGTGATCCAGACTTCCGGCGTTCCGCCGAAAAGCTGGACGATGGCATTCAAAAGACCGATCTGCGTGTCGGTGCCGCCGCGATACTCATAGATGAACTTCCAGATGACGGACGCGCCGACGAAAGAGATCGCCATCGGCATGAAGATGACGGCCTTGGCGATATTGCCCCACCAGATACGGTCGGTCATGACGGCGATAACGAGACCGAAGAAGGTGCAGGCGGCCGGCACGACGGCAAGCCAGAGAATGTTGTTGAAGATCGACTGGCGGAATTCGGTGTCGTTGAGCGCCCAGAGATAATTGGCGCCGCCGACAAACTTGCTGCCGTCCGGGCCATAGAAAGACAGGATGAAGGTCGCGACGACGGGATAGACGAGATAGACGACGAGCAGGAACAGTGCCGGCCCCAGGAACAGCCAGGGGCGGATGAGACCGCGGCGGCGAAGGTTGACCGCCGCTCGATGAACGTCGTCCCCTTCCCTTGCGGGAAAGATCAAGTCCAAAAGCTTGTTGGAAAACCAGAAATAAGCGGCGCAAATGGCAACGCCGAATATCATGGCGCCAATCGCCGATACGATCTGCGAAAACATCCCTTCCCTCCCCGAATTATCTGCTTTTGTCCATCAGTCGGGCATCGGCCGCGCTGAAGGGCGCGTCGTCATATGCAGTATGGCGCCGCCGGCGAGTTGCCGGCGGCGATAGGGCTATGATGTCTTACTTGATGGCGTCCCAGGACTTCTGGATACTATCGGCTACATCCTGAGCAGACTTGCCGCCGACGAAATCCACCATGCCGGTCCAGAACGAACCCGCACCGATCTTGCCCGGCATCAGGTCGGAACCGTCGAAGCGGAACGTGGTGGCCGTGGTCAGGGTCTCGCCTTCCTTGCGCAGTGTGTCGTTGGCATAAGCCGCGGTATTGACGGCCTTGTACGGCGTCAGGAAGCCGGACTGGGCCATCCAGACCTCCTGGGCTATCGGCGTCTGCAGGAACTGGACGAAGGCGCGTGCAGCCTTCGAATCCTTGGTGATGGCAGCGAGCGTGCCGGCGCCGAGAACCGGCTTGCCGAGTTCAGGATGCGCGGCGGAGGGCGGGAAGTAGAAGAAGTCCGCATCCTGGCCAAGCTTGGTGCCTTCCGGGAAGAAGGACGGAATGAAGGATGCCTGCTTGTGCAGGTAGCACTTCGGCGGAACCGTGAAGAGGCCCTTCGGGCTGTCGCGGAAATCGGTCGAGGCGACAGCTGCAACGCCGCCGGCAACATATTTCGGGTTCTTCGCGAACTTGCCGAATTCCTCGATCGCCGCAACGACCTTCGGGTCGTTGAACTTCAGCGAGTTATCGACCCAGTGATCGTAATCCTGTGGCGTATTCAGGCGCAGCATCAGATCTTCGACCCAGTCGGTTGCCGGCCAGCCTGTCGCGCCGCCCGAACCGAGACCGATGCACCAAGGGGTTCCGCCGTCCTTGACGATCTGATCCGAAAGCTTGATCAGGTCCTCCATGGTCGTCGGGACCTTGTAGCCGGCTTCCTCGAAGTTTTCCGGAACGTACCAGACCAGCGACTTCAAATCGGCCTTGTAGGGGAAGGCATAGAAGGCATCCTTGCCATCCTTGCCCTTATAGGTGCCGTAGCCGACCCAGCTGTCGCCGGCACCGTAATTGGTCTTGACCCAGCTTGCGAGATCATCGCCGAGCGGCGTCAGATAACCCTTGCTGGCAAGGTTTGCGAGAAGACCCGGCTGCGGCAGGATAGCGACGTTCGGCGGCGAACCGGCCTGCGTGTCGATGACGATCTGCTGCTCGTAGTTTTCCGAGGACGAATATTTGGCGTTCACGCCGGTCGCTTCGGTGAAATAGTTGAGGACGCTGGTGAAGAGAGCCTCGTCCTCACCGCGCCAGGGGCCGAAGATAGTCAGCGTCTCGCCCTTCAGGTCGGCATGCGCCGACTTGAACTCGTCGTAGCTTTTCCAGTTGAACTTGGAGTCTTGGCCGGGCTGGAACTTCAGATCGGCCGCCATCGCCGTGCCAGCCACCAAGGCAGCGGCAGCAACGGTCATCAAGAACATCTTTTTCATGCGTTGTCCTCCCAAATAACGAAACCCATGAGCCCAAACACGGTCTTGTGCTACGCGCTCCATTCCTCAAAGCGCTTTGGCTACCTCTCTCATCCATTGAGCGCGGGCTAAAGTCAAGCGATTTTCAGATTTTGGCGGATGTACACAGCAATTCTCGCGCTGCAACATGGAATACAGATCGATTTTTTGCTATTTATCTTGTCTCACGCACTTCTCCTGTTACATAATTGAAAGCGCTTTGGAAGCCTGGGGCTTTTCAGGAGGTTGTCTCGGCATCTTGGCGGCGTGCAGTGGGAGGAGCTGGAATACCGTGAATCTGAAACAGCTATCGCAGATGCTCGGGCTGTCGCAGACGACAGTCAGCCGGGCATTGAACGGATATCCGGAAGTCAATCGCGAAACTCGCGAACGCGTTCTCAAAGCGGTTCGCGAAACCGGCTATCGGCCCAACAAGGCAGCCCAAAGACTTGCGACGGGCAAGGCCGGCTCGATCGGACTTGTGATGCCAACCTCGCCCGGCAACTCTTCGGACGTGCATTTCAGCGAGTTCCTGACGGGGCTGGGAGAAGAGGCTTTGCGGCACGATTTCCATTTCGTCCTGACGCCTGCGGATCCGAACGATGAAGTCGGCGCCCTCAGGCGATTGGCGGCCAGCGGCAATGTCGATGCCCTCTTCGTCAATTATATGCGTGGTCACGATCCGCGCCTGGAGATGCTGAAGTCTCTATCCATGCCCTTCCTGGTGCATGGACGTTCCATCGGCTCCGAGCCCGACTATCCATTCCTCGACATTGACAATGAAGCCGCCTTCTACGACGCCACGAAGCTGCTGCTGCAGCTCGGACACCGGCGCTTCGCCCTTTTGAACGGCCCGATCTATTTCGATTTCGCCATTCGCCGGAAGAACGGCATGGATGCAGCCCTTGCCGAGCGTGGCCTGGCGCTCGACGAAGCCTGCGTCAGCCATACGCCGATGACGGATGAACAGGGCCTCTTAGCCATGGAGCGCATCCTGCAAATGGAAAAGGACAAGCGGCCGACTGCGGTGCTCTGCTCCAGTACCGTATTGGCGCTCGGCGCCGTTCGCGCCATCAATCAGGCAAAGCTGAAACTGGGCGAAGACATATCGATGATCGCCCACGACGACGTGCTGACCTTGCTCAAGCCGGAAAACTTCACCGTGCCGTTGACGACCACGCGCTCATCGCTGCGCGCAGCGGGCGTGCGCATCGCCGAACGACTGATCGGCGAAATCAAGCATACGGAGACATTTCCGGCACAGGAATTATGGAAAGCCGAATTGATCGTGCGCGCCTCGACCGGCGTTGCACCGGCTTAAAACTTCGGCGGCTTCTTACCTGCAGCGCGATGGGCAGCGATGACGGTATTGGCCATCAGCATCGCGATCGTCATCGGGCCGACACCGCCCGGAACCGGCGTGATGGCGGCGGCGACTTCGGAGGCTTCACCATAGGCGACATCGCCCACCAGCCGGCTCTTGCCCTCGCCGCGCTCGGGTGCCGCGATCCGGTTGATGCCGACATCGATGACGGTGGCACCAGGCTTCACCCAGTTGGCCTTCACCATCTCCGGACGTCCCACAGCCGCCACCAGAATATCGGCGCCTCTTGCCACGGAGGCGAGATCCTTCGTGCGCGAATGTGCTGTCGTCACCGTCGCATTGGCATTGAGCAGCAATTGCGCCATCGGCTTGCCGAACAGGTTGGAGCGGCCGATGACGACCGCATTCAGACCCGACAGGTCCTCGCCGTGGATCGAACGTACCAAAAGCATGGCGCCGGCCGGCGTGCAGGAGATCAGTCCGGTTTCGAGATCGCCGGTTGCAAGCTTGCCGGCATTGACGACATGCAGGCCGTCGACATCCTTCTCCGGCTTGATCGATTGGATGATGTCATCCGAATCGAGATGCTTCGGCAGCGGCAGCTGGACGAGGATGCCGTGGATGGAGGGATCGTCGTTCAGCGACTGGACGAGCCTTGCCAGCTCATCTTGCGTCGTTTCCGCCGGCAGCGTGTGCTGGACCGACTTGAAGCCGCACTCCTTGGCCATCTTGCTCTTGGAGCTCACATAGGCGTGGCTGGCCGGATCGTCCCCGACGATGACGACCGCAAGTCCGGTCTTCACACCGGCCTCAACCTCAAGTCCCGCCGCCGCAGCCTTCACGGCCTCGATCACCGATGCGGCTGCCTTCTTCCCGTCGATCACTGTCGTCACGCTCGTCTCCCGATCATGAATTCGCTGGCAATCTACAAGCCATCCACTCCATGGAATGGCCTGCAAACGCCCTATGGTGTCTGAAAGCGGTAATTGCAAGGGAAAACGGTGAGACGATCAGGCGCGGTCCGGATGTCTGCGTACAGCGTAGGTTTCGACCTTGGCACGCAGCGATGCAAGCTCTTGCCGGATGAGGCCCCACTCGTCCGCAATATCGAGCCGATCCGCATCATGGACGAGAGCAGCCGGTGGTTCAGGTGCGATCGCCGGCAATAACTGAGGCTCCAGATCATCCTCATGGCGAAAAGCGTAGGCCTCCGGCACGGTGCTTTCATCAGCTGCCTGATCTTCTGTCGGCGCAGCACCAGCCAGCCATTTGCGCAGGAATACGGCGCAGAGTGCCAGACCAAGACCTATGAGGAAACCGACAGCCTGATTGCTCACGAGCCGGTTATCCAACGGGGCGGCGGCCGCGACGGCCTGGGACAATACCGTCAGCGGCGGCCTGACTTCGGAAATCGTCATGCCGGCATTCTGCTGATCGGCCTCGTAGCGGGTCTGCGCTGTCGTCACGGCATCCTGCAGCTGCCCGAGGCGACCGAGATCGATATCACTCCCCGTCTGACTGGAAGCCGTCATTTGCGCCGAGAGAGCGGCTTGCTTTTCCAGAGCCGCTTTCACGTCCGCCTCGCTGCTGACGGCGAGCCGCTGCAACTGACTACGCATATTGGCCGCGAGATCATCGACCGTTGCCTGTTGCGCCAGCAGGCGGGGATGGCGCGGGCCAAGCTGCACAGAAAGCTGTGTCAGTTGTGACTTTGCGGCGTTGTAGCGGCTGCGCAGGTCATCAAGACCTGGCGACGAAAGATCGCCAGACAATGCGCCGCTCAGCACCGATGCCGGCGTGGCCGATTTGACAGCTACGAGACGGGCCTTGGCGGTTCGTACCGCCAGATCGGCTGCCTTTATCTGCACATCCAGCTGCTGACGCTGCCGCCGGAGCGTCTCGGCCGCGGCAATCCTGTCTTCGCCATAGCGCGCCTTGAATTCGGCAAGGGCGGCAGAGGCGCGATCGAGTTCCTTGCGGCTGCGATCAACCGCCGTTTCAACCCCAAGCGACGTACCGGCCGCCTTCGCAACACCCGGATCATAGAGGGTTGCGATAACCAGCCGATTGGCAATATCGGCCGATCTGGCGGGATCGCCCGAGGTAACGATCAGGCGCAGCAGACCCGTCTGACTATCGATCTCGACGGCAACGTCCTTGCGCAGCGTGGCCTGCGCGCGCGAGGGCGCATCGGACGCGTTGCCGCTGCCGGAAAGCAACTCGACGGCAACGCCGAGGGCACCCGCCCGGCTGCCGGTAAATTCCGGATCGCGGTCAAGCTTCATCCTGGCAACGACGTCGGACAATACGGAAGGAGCGACAACACGCTTTGCCGCAACATCCAGCAGGACCTGACGCGCGCGGCCGTCGCCTTCCGCATGGAGCACTGCCTGCGAGACATAACGCGGCGGAGGCGCAAGCAGGATGGGAACGACCGCCCCCATCAGCGCGGTTGCGGCAACGAAACAGAGCGCACGGAGGCTGAGAGACCAGCGCCCAGTCGGCGACATGTGTTCAACGGCAACGGGAGCGGATCCGGTTTGCGGCGGAAGCTCCGGCATGCTCTCAAGCAGATCGGGAACGAATTCCAGTAAATCGGGCGCCGGTTCCGATACCCGTTCCGGCAACCGGCGGCGTTCCGCATAGTAGACGTCCGAGATATTTTCGGCCTGCGCCGCTGGCTCGCGCTCCTGCGATCTTCTATGGCCCGACACCGGATAGGGATCGCCATTCAACCGTCTGCGCAGGATGGCGCGCAGTTCCGCATCACGCGGATCGTCGGTGTTGGCAGCGCGCAGACCGGCCGCATTACCCAAATCATCGTCTTGACCATAAGGAGAGGCGCGTGTTCCAGCGCGCTGCGAAACTTCAGAGGTTTGCGCGTCGTGGGGATAAAATCCGGTCCTGGCTTTGCTTTCAAACATGGCGGGCTATCTCGCGCACATGGTCTAAGACCAATGCAAATGGTTAACCCACTCTAAACTTTCATACCAAAGAAAGAGTTAACGCCAAGCCCGCAAATACCAAAGCATTTCCGTTTTTCTTCGAATCGCGAAAACGCTTTAGGCTCTTGTTTCCTTGCGCATTCCGGGCAGAAAACCGCTACGCAATTTTCCTGGAAATGCTCTAACTTGCCAATTTGTCCGGCGGCGCAATGTGCCGCTGCGGCAATGGATGCGGCTCCGCGCGAAGGACGCGTTCCTTGCGGCCAAACTGATGCCTGACAACCTGATAGAAGAACAGCGGTATGCCCAGCATATAGCGCCGCCAGAGCCTGCCCGGCTCCAGCACGAGACGAAACAGCCACTCGCTGCGCATCGCGCGCACAAGGCCTGGCGCCCGCGGCACAGTCTCCGAAATGAAATCGAACAGGGCGCCAACGGTCAGGACAAGACGGGCGTGCTGCGGGCCGACATGCTCGGCGACCCATTTTTCCTGCAAGGGCGTGCCCATGCCGACGATCAGCACATCGATCTTCTGGCGGCTGATTTCCGCCGTCACTGCGCTGCTCCGGGCCGGATCGAAGAAGCCGTCCGATACGACGACGAACTGGTGCCAGGGAGCATGCCGGCGAAATCTCTCGGCAGCTTTTTCGACAACGGAGCGCTTGCCGCCCAAGAGGCCGATCCGTTTTGGCCGCTCCATGAATGTCAGCAGCGCGGGGACGAAATCGGTGCCGTTCAGATTGGCGGGGAAACGTTCGCCATGAGCAACGCGTGAGGCGATGTCGAGGCCAACGCCGTCGGGAAGCACCAGATTGCGCTCGAGAACACTACGGTAAGTTTCATCGCGCAGCATGATAAGCATGTTGTGCGCATTGACGAAGGAGATCGACGTCTGTCCGACCGGCAGGGAAGCGAGTTCGTTGACGAAGGTCAGCGCGTCATCCCAGTCGAGATCGCATACCGGCAGATCGAAGATCATGCGGCGTGACGCGGCGACGGCAAAATCGGCTACCTGGTTCAATCCAACACCCTCCTGCCCGGCATCGCTGACGCGCATGATGCCAGTACGCATAGAGCGCATGCCCATCACCGTTCATCGGTGCGGCGACTGGGAGGCATGGCTCGTAGCAGTTTATAGCAAGACAAATCCAACTTTCCGTTAGGAAGGAAGGTTGGATTTGTCAGAAGCTATCAGGAGTTTGTTAGGCATACCGACAGTATGTAAGAAATTACTTACGTTTACCGCCTTGCCGTCCAGAGATCTCACTCGACCGGCACTTTGTCCTTTGCCGCATCCTGCACGATCTTGACGGGCTTGACCGTCCTCTTGCCCACGGTTTCCCCGCCGTGGGTTTCTTCTTTGGAAAGATAGTCGAGCTGCTCGATCAGCACATCGGTGACGTAGTCGCCACCAAGTCGCTCGTTCATCCGCTTTTTCAGATCGGCGCGGAAGCCGGCAACGTCGAAATTCTGCGCATGCGAGATGTCGATCGTCTTGTTGCCGATCAGCAGCGAAAAGAGTTCGTCCGTCGTCAACTCAGGCAGGGGGATCTGCAGAGCATTCGCCTTGCCCTTCTCCATCATGAAGGAGATGCGCGTCAGGAAATAGCCGGTCACCTGGCCGTTGGCGATAACGGGAACGTTGATCGATTCGCCCTTGACGAGCTCCTGCTGCGCCTTCTTGGCATCGTCAGGGCTGATCGCGGGCGCCGTCGCAACCTGCACCGAAAAATAGACCGAGGCCAATGTTACGGCGCAGACCCACAGGCCGGTGAAAACGAGCTTGATCATCCGGCCTCACGGACGCGGAATTGTTCTTGGGAGTAAGTGCCGTCCCCATCGGCATTCTGCACGGCATTCTTCAAGATGTCGGCGACGGCACGCACAGCCTCGAGATGCGCCTCGACCCGACGGGCATTCAGAACCAGCTTCTTCTTCAGATCATGCAGCTGTTCGATGTGGGCGGCGGCGAGATCGGCCGGATCGGTATCGCGAAACAGCATGGACAATTCGTAGAGGCAGCGGCTCTTGTGTGCGTTCGATACCTTGAGATCGAATTCCGGATCGCTGCCGATCCGGTTATTCTCATTGTCGATAATCATCTCCAGCCGGCCAAGGACAGACTTGATCCGATAGTCCTGCGACATCATTTCCATGTTTGTTACCTCGCTCATGCTTTCTGGGACGTCAACGAATTCTGGTTGGTGATGCTGGTGTTGCCGTCGTTATCGGCACTGGCAGCGGCCAGCGTCTTGCGCTGAAAATCGGTAATCGCGCTGAGCGCCATTTTCTTGTCGTTCTCGTCGGTCGCCGCATGGATAGCGCCGGTATTGCGCATCTTGTCGACCTGTTCCTTGTACATTTTTTCGGCGATGCCCACACCTCCATTCTTGGAGATCGTATCGCCCAGCTGCTCGGCCATCATGCCCTTCCAGATCTCGCCGGCAGAACCTTTGCCGTAGAGCGTTTCGCTGCTCGGCAACATGTTCTTCACGAAGTTCTGCAGCACCATGGACTCGAACTTGCGATAGGCCTGCGGGACCTTGCTCCCGGCCACATGGGTATTGGCATTGGCGAGGCCCGCCTGGGTGGCGGCGCTGTTCATCGCATCCACCGTCGCACCGAAGCCGTTGCCGTTTTCGGCAAGGCTGGTGGCGGCAAAAGCGGCGCGGTTGGCGGCAAGCTTGGCCTGCGCGGCCTCGACATCGGCGGGATTGGCGGCCTTGACGACATCAAGGACCAAATCACTCGGAGGCGAAATAGCCATGTCACGTCTCCTTCTGCTCTCGCATGCACTGAAAACGAGCGGCTCAGCGCTCGTGTCAGGGCATGTCGAATCAAACGGTCAGAACGGATCGGCAACCCAACGCTGCGAATCCTGTTCCATGATCGCGATGATTATGGTTTTTGAACCTTGCTGGAGGCTGGCGTTGCGCCGGCGAAGCGCTGATCGATGATGTCGTAGACGGCATTGTCGTCCGCCTCCCGCGTTTCCTGCTCGCGGGCATCCTTCATGTGCTCTTCCAGCCTGTCGCCCTTGGTGCGCTCCTGCTGGACCTTCATCTGAATGAGCGTCTGGATGCTTTCCAGCTGCTGGTCCCGGATCATCAGGCGGCCATAACGCTCGGCGTAATGGATCGAGAATGCCATGTGAACGGGATCAACGGAGCCGATGGCGACCATGACCCGCTTCATCGATTCGGTGACTTCCGACCGCTGTCGGGTGGTATCGGCCAGCTCGCTTTCCGCCATCCGTTCCAGATGGCGCTGCACCGCGACGAGGCGCTTCAGTTTTTCGGACCGGTTTTTCTCAGCCATCGCTACCTACCCGCCGGTCGCCTTGTTCCGGTTGCACTCGAATCGGTGTTCGCCTTGTGTCATTACGGCTAATGCCCGTTGAAGACAGTCAGGAACGCATTGGAAAACTGACTGACCAACGCCGCAATACTGACATAGAGCATGAACAGCCCTCCCATCAGCAGATAGGGCGTGGAAATGAAATAGATCGGGATCTGCGGCGCCAGCTTGTTGATGAAACCGATCGAAATCTGAAACATCAGGCCGTAAAGCAGGAAAGGGCTTGCCAGCCGCAGCATGATGAAGAAGGTCGTCGCCAGCGTGTCGGTGATGGAGATCAGTGCCGCGCGCGGCTCGATATGTCCGCCGAAGGGAATGACCGAATAGGAATCGACCAACGCCTGCAAAACATAATGGTGAAAGTCCAGAATGAAGAGGATCATCAGCCCGCAAAAACTAATGAGGCTGGTGAGCGATGTCTCACTCGATTCCTCGACGAGGTCGGCACCGCCGGGCGCATTGAAGCCGATCAGCATCGATATGACCGTGCCGGTAAACTGCAGGCCCAGCGTGTAGATGCGAGCCATCATCCCATACATCAATCCGATGACGGTTTCGGTGAAGATGAGGCCGATATAGGTCGCATCGCCCTTCGACACCTCAGGATAGATCGTGTTCCAGAGCAACGGCAGGATCGCCATCGTCAGGGCCGCGGAAAGCAACAGCCTGATCTGTGGGGGAACGCGGCCAGAGGAAAATCCCGGGAGGACCATCATGCAGCCGCCGATGCGACAGAAGGCGACGAACAGCGCCAGAATGGTCCCCTGGGGATCTGATATCATGAAATCGAACCTAGAATCTTGATCTCGATCCCCTTGGCCAATTCCACATGCGACAGGACCGGAAGCGTCGCGAACAGGCGTTCGATGATCATACGCACATAGGAGCGCGTTTCCGGCGACGTGACAAGAACGAAGGGCATGCCGCGGTCCATGTATTCACGGATAACTTTGCCCGCCTGCTCGCTGAACTCTTCCAGGCTGCGCGGATCGATATCGAACTCGACCACTTCGCCCTTCTGGTCGCGCTTCAGCGCCTGATGGAAGATGAGGTCCCATTTGCTGCCAAGGCGCAGGACGCGCAGCACGCCGTTATCGGCCAGATCGCCGCAGAGCTGCTGCGCCATGCGGACACGCACATGCTCGACGATCTGCTCGGTCTTGCGCACATGCGGCGCCAGTTCCGCAACGGCTTCGAGGATGAGATGCAGGTTGCGGATCGAGACACGCTCAGCAAGCAGCAGCTTCAACACCGCCTGCAGGCCGGAATAGGACATATGCGACGAGCAGATTTCGTCGGCGAGCTTCTTGTATTCCGGATCGAGGCGGTCGATCAGGACCTTCACGTCCTTATAGGACAGCAGCGCCGGCAGGTTATTGCGGATGACTTCGCTCATATGGGTGAGCACGACGGAGACATTGTCGATCGGCTGGAAGCCCTCGCGCTTCAGATCCTCGGTGAAGGTTTCAAGGACAGAGAAGGCTGGCATGCCGAAAGCGGGTTCGCGGATCTCATCGCCCGGGACGGTCGGCTTGCGGCCGGAGCCGGTGACGACGAGCACTTCGCCGACGCGCAGCATGTTGGAGGCGATCGTCGTGCCATGGATGCGGATCTGATAAGACTTGTCGGCGATCGCCATGTCGTCGATCACCTTGATCTCCGGCACGACGAAGCCGTATTGCGTCGCGAACTTCTTACGCATCTTGCCGACGCGGAAAGCCAGTTCCTGATGGGCGCCGAGCAGGCGGGTGGAGACGATCTTGCCGAGCGCCAGCTCGATCTCTGCGGTCTTCAGCACCGATTTGACCGAATCCTTTTCCATTTCCTTCGTCTGCATCACCTTCTGCTCTTCAGCGTCGCGGCGAAGCTTGTTCTCAGCTTCGATCTGGCGCGGAATGAACCAGGCGCCGGCGGCCATCAGACCGCCGAGGAAAACGAAGGGAAGGAAGGGCATGCCGGGCATGATGGCCAGGATGCCCATGAGGACGGCCGAGACGGCGAGCGCACGGGGATAGCCGCTCAGCTGATTGACGACGGCCTGGTCGGTCGAGCCGGACGTACCGCCGCGCGAAACGAGAAGGCCGGCAGCGAGCGAGACGATGAGGGCCGGCATCTGCGACACCAGACCATCGCCGACGGAAAGCTTCACGAAAACGTCCGCAGCCTGGCCGATCGGCATGCCATGACGGAAATAGCCGATGATGATGCCGCCGAAGACGTTAATGCAGGTAATCAGAAGACCGGCAACCGCGTCACCGCGTACGAACTTGGATGCACCGTCCATCGCGCCGAAGAAGGAGCTTTCCTCTTCCAGTTCGCGGCGGCGACGCTGCGCTTCCTTCTCGTCGATGAGGCCGGCCGAAAGGTCGGCATCGATCGCCATCTGCTTGCCGGGTATGGCATCCAGGGTAAAGCGCGCGCCGACTTCGGCGATACGCGTCGCACCCTTGGTGATGACGATGAAGTTGATGGTGATGAGGATCAGGAAGACGATCAGGCCGATGACGAAATCGCCCGACATGACAAGGCTGGAAAAACCGGCGATGACGCCGCCGGCGGCATCGTGTCCTTCATAACCGTGCGAAAGGATGACGCGGGTCGTGGCGATGTTCAGCGCAAGGCGCGTCATCGTGGCGATCAGCAAGATCGTCGGAAAGGACGAGAATTCCAGCGGCTTCTTGATCCAGAGCGCCACCATGAGGATCAGCACGGAAAAGGCGATCGAGAAAGCCAATCCAAGGTCGATCAGAAATGGCGGAATCGGTAGGAACAGCACGCACAGGATGACCATGATACCGAGGGCAAACCCGATATCGCGGACGCTGGGATTGGCTTTGGGGAGTGCTATTGCGGGTGGTTGTGCCATCGACCGGTTCCGTCTCTTCATGAGAGGAGGCAAACGGCTGAACCGCCTGCCCTATTGGAACCGACCTCTAAAGGCCGAAGCTTGCGCGAGCATGGCCGATGCCGTCGACAAGCGCGATCCGGACGCCGGAGGCGTCTTCGGATCTATTTCAGAAACCCGATTGAATGCGGGAGAAGACGAGATTGGTGAAGATCGAAATCTGTGCACCGACGAATGGCGCCGAGATGCCGATCGTGACCATGACGGCGACGATCTTCGGCACGAAGGTCAAGGTCGCCTCCTGCACCTGCGTGAGCGCCTGAATCAGCGCGATGACCAGACCGACGACCATGGCGGCGATGACAGCCGGACCGGAAGCAACAAGCACTGTCCAGATTGCCGCCTGGAAAATATCCAATGCATCGGCTTCATTCATAACCTGTCCACTCCCGGTTCAGCGGCACGTCATGTGCCGCTGGTCTGATCCGTATTCGATGACGAATCACTGTTGCTACTATCGCTCGACGTGGGCGAGGTATCAATGGTCGTGCCCGCCGGGGCGATCGTCACGCCGGCCTGGATCAGAATCTTGTCGCCGGCATTGGTTTCGGCAATGATACCGTCCGTATAGACGCTTACCTGCTTGATCGTGCCGGTAGTCTTGCCGTCGGCGCTCATGATCTGCTTGCCGATGTAATCCGAGGCCTGCGAGATCCACTGGTTCTGCAGCACGGTTTCCAGATGCGAGTTCGTCTGGATCTGCTGCTCCACCTGGGAGAAGCTCGCCAGCTGGGAAATCTGCTGGCTGGCATCCATCGGACTGGTCGGATCCTGGTTCTTCATCTGCGCGATGAGGAGCTGCAGGAAATCGTTGTAGTTCAAAGTAGCCTTTGAGGATGCGGCGGCAGCATTGCCGGCAGTGTTCGAAGAATTGGTGCTGGTGCTGCTGCCGACGCCGTCTACCGCTGCCATGGAGCGATCTCCCGGCGGATGTGCTCGATCGTTGCCGCCGGCATTTCCTGGCTGTTCAGAATCTGATCCTCGATCGCGTACAGGCTGCGGATCGCCTTCAGCGCGTCAAAGGCGCGGCCGGTGGAGACAAGCCCGTCGATGCGCTTGAGTTCGGCCAGCACTTCCTCGTTGTGGAAGCACGACAGCAGCATGACGATCGATTTGCGGAACATCGTCGTCGACTGCTCCTTGCCCTCGGGATTGATAAGGATCATCTGCGCGATGAAATAGAGCTGGCGCAGAGGCGTTGTCGCCTCCTCGGGCTGAAGCACGTGGTTTTCGAGCAGGAACGTCACATCATTCAGGAATTCCAGGGCAACCTTGCGATCGACACGCAGAACGGCCCCGTTGATAAAGATCTTTTCCCCGGCTTTGAGCGATATGCGAAGCGTACTTTTCATTTAAGTCCATCCCTGATGATGGTGGTGACATCTATGATGCCTTGATAATTTTCCGACTGGCGCAGCCGAATTCGCTCGCATTCCTTCAAAATCCAGATTGCGATCGAGATAAGGTTGGCACGCAGTTCGACATTGAGCTGATTCTCCGGGCTTTTAAGGTCGTCGACGAAGCTCACCCATACACGACGCGTATAGAAGAGAGCCTCGATCGCTTCACGACCGTATTTTTCCGCATCGCGGGCCGCGGAGAGAAGAGCTATCGACCGGTCCAGAACTTGCCGTTCTCGTTCCTTGGCGTCGGCCACAGCGTCCTGCATGACTTCCGCATATGAGAACTGATACATTCATGCATCCTTCCTGGTCATTACATCCCTTTGATCATCAAAGGTAATTTACGAGACTTAACTGCTGGATCTTGGAAACAATAGTGTAAGCCGTTTGGAGTTGCGTCTGGAGACTGTTGACCTTCGTCGACGCCTCATAGGGGTCGACCCCGGTCAGGTCACCAATGCTCGTGGTGAGAATGGTCTTCTGGGCGTTGAGCGTCGTATTCGCATCCGAAAGGCGCGACTGCGACAGGCCGAGCTGGCTTGCCTGGCTGTTCAGCCCGTCAACCGACTGACGCGTATAGCTGATGGCCTGCTGCGTGACGGCGTTCACGGCGCTCTGATTGAGGCCGGGAGGCGTGCCCATGAGCGCGTTGGTCACGCTGGTCGCCAGCGCCAGATACCGGATGCCGGACGAATTCGCATTCGTCGAGCTTTCTATGACTTCCGAATTGCTGATACGACTGGTCATATTCTGATCGGACGCACTCGACCAGCTCGACCAGCTGGGGTCGGATGTGAACATCGGCTCGACCTTGGTCTTGATGAAATCGGTTATCTGGGCCGCAGATATGGTCGCTACCGTTACCGCCGGCGATTGGCCGGCCATGTAGGTCGTCAGTGCCGATTGAATAGCCGCGTTCGTTGTAGCGGATTTATCCGTCATCGGCTGGACGTCGGTATTCGTCCCGGCAAACAGATACTCGCCATTGACCATGGTATTGGCGGAAGCGATGACGTTCGACAGGGTCGATGACGCCGCCTGCTGCGCCAGGGCGACGCTGCTGCCGTCGGTGTTACCGCTCAGCGCCACCAGTTGATCCATCAGCTTCTGCGCCTGCGTGCCCATGCTGGTCAGGGCAGTCTGCGAGGTTGTCATCCTCTGGTTGGCAATGGAATTGCTGCTGAGGATCGAGTCGATACGGGACACTTCCCGCGTCAGGTTCACATTGAGCGACGTGCTGCCGCCGAGCGAAACACCGATATCGGCGTAAACGCCAGTGGTCGCCTCCGTAGAGGCGCTCGTCATCTCATTTTGCGCCTGGCGGACGGTCTGCCGCATGGCGTTCTGAATGGCTGTGCTCGAAATGAAAGAGAGTTTCATGGCTTAGCTCGCAAGGTCCAGTACAGCTTGAAGCATCTGGTTGACGGTGTTCAGTATCTTTGTTCCAGCCTTGTAGGACTGCTCAATATCCATCATCAGTGTCAGCTCTTCGTCGAGGCTGACGCCGGTCGCATTCGAATAGGCGCCCGAGGAGCGCGAAAGGGCGGCGGACGTATTTTCCGCCGCGGTCGTCGCCGTGCTGCGCTGGCCTTCCAGCCAGCCAATGGAGCTGGCTGAATAATCCATCAGGCTGGCATTGGTGCTGGAGCCCGCGGTAGGATCGAACGCCATCTTCGCATTCATTGCCGTAATGAAGGCATCGAGCTGCGTGGAGTAGCCGCTGCCGCCGCTGGTATTCTTCGTATAACCGGTCTCAGTCGCGGTATTATTGATACCACCATCCCGCAGCAACGTGGGGTCGCCACCTTGGGATGTGATTAATTTCGAATTAACGGTGATCGAGCCGGCCAAGCCGGTGACCGCGGTCCCACTGGCAGGAACAGTGCCGCCACTCCAGGTAAACAGACCCGGCAATGTAGGCTTGGAAGGATTGCTGTTCGTTTCCGCAAAGACCGTAACCAACCCTCTGGCGATCTCGTCGAGCTGCTTCTGGTAGGTCGGCGCGACATCATCGCGGATCTGAAGCGCCGCCTGCAGAGTGCCCTGCGCCGTCGTATTCGCACTCTGGCCCGGGGTCAGAGCGACGCCGTCGATATAGACGCTGTTGCCGGGGACCGGAGTGGCCGCAGTGTACGTATCCGTCGACTTGAACGTCACCGTGCGCGGAATGGTCTCGAACAGGGTCGTTCCGCTGCTGGTATAGAGCGCCATGTCGTTGTTGCCGCGCGTCACCGTCGTCACGCCAACGATCTTCGAAATCTGGTTCAGGATCGAATCGCGCTGATCCATCGCGTCGGCAAGGGCGCTCGATGTCGGGCCAGCGGTGGTCGTTGCCGATTTTACCGCCTCGTTGGCCGTCTGGAACTGCTTCAGCAGGCTATTCAGCGTATCGACGTCGGACTTGATCTGCTTGTCGGCGTCGGCGCGCGCGCCCTGTACTGCCGTCGTGGCATTGTTGAGAGACGTGGTCAGGCTCTGGGCTGCATTGATCGCGGATTGTGCCGCCGTGGCATTGGACGGCGATCCGGCGTAATTCTGCATCGCATCCTGAAATGCCGACAGATAAGTCGCCGGCGCAACTTCATTATCGTTGCCGCCAATCGTTGCCGACTGAAGATTGCTGTAGGCGTTCAGGAGCAGTTGCTGCGCCGAATCCGACGACGCCGAGCTGAGATAGGCCTTCTGCAGTGCAGGTTCGCTGCTGCGCGAGATCTGCACCACCTGTGCGCCGGCCATGTCGGTGGTCAACATTGCCTGGCGCCGCGAGTAATTCGTATTGTTGGCGTTGGCGATGTTGTTCGACACCACGCTGCTCTGCGTGCCGGTATTATTGAATATTGCCTGCGCGTTGTTGAGAGCTGTTGTAAGCGACATGACTGACTCGATACCCTATTCGTTAGCGCGGCAGATCGGCCGAAGACGCTGGAAATGTCGGAATAGCCTGTCGGAGCGAGGCCGGCGAAATAGACCAGATTGTCGTTGGCAACGGACGGACGGCTCCTCCAGAGAATCCGCGCACATTGAGACGGCGACCAAAAGCGGCGCTGAGGCCAGCTGCCTCTGCACTCACTTCCGCAAACGCGGTCTCTCTGCTGCCGAAATTCCTCATCTGGAATCCTCGTTATCCTTCATACGACTGAGAGTAGGTGGCGGGCCTTGCGTGAAGCTGTCTGAGAAAACGAAAAAACGATCATCGCGAAAAGCGTCGTCGCAAGTCTCGTGCGAGAGGTATCACCGCTCGTTATTACGCCATGAATGGTAAGTGAAAGCGCACCTATCCGTGCTGTGATTGTCGCACGCACTGCAAAAGAATAAGCCCGGAAATCAAGGGATTTCCGGGCTTATCAGCAGGCTTTAACATCTGGAATGCACGACTGGCGGTATCAGCTCCAGTCGATGCAGTAACCGAGGAAGCGTTTGGAATCGACGGGATCGAAACCGAGCTTCTTGCGCAGCTTCTTGCGCAGCTTCGAAATATGGCTTTCGACGACATTCTCTTCGACTTCCTCGTCGAAGATACCGTAAATGGCGTTGAAGATCTGGGTCTTCGTCACGCGACGGCCGCGATTGGCGATCAAATATTCGAGGATGCGGCGCTCGCGGCGCGGCAGGGCAAATACGGAACCGTTGATTTCCGGATCGCGGCCATCTGCGAAGACGCGGATGGGGCCGATATCGGTATAGTTGTTGATCGCCTTCAACCGGCGGCGGATCGCCGCCGCCCTGGCCAGGATTTCACGAGGATGGACCGGCTTGCGCACGACATCGTCCACGCCGCAATCAAAGAGTGCAAGCGTGGCTTCCAGCGAGGGCTGGTCGCTGACCGCGATGACAGGCGCCGCCGTCCTGTCGCGAATCGCCCTCGGAAGCTCGAGCACCTGCTGCCCCTGTCCGATCAGGAAGGCTTCGACCGCGGCAATGTCGCCCTCTGCCGCGGTCGAGACCCATTCGCTAAACTCACGCGGATCAAATCCCGTCGAAGGGATGCCCTCGCGCCCAAAGAGTGATGTGTATCCGTCTTTAACGAGCTCTCGCTCATCAACCACTACGATCATTCGTCCGCCTCCGAATCAGTGTGGTGTTTCGATGACCTATGGGTACGAATCGGGCGAATCACGAACAACTGTCGGAAATGAGTGACGGAAATTAATAATTGATTAACCATAAGGGTGCGATTTGCACTATATGTAGTATGCGCTTGGCGTTTTACACCGATAAAAAACCTGTTAGCAAGCGTATGATTAACACTTCCATTTTAGGCAAAACCACGGCAGTCAACCGCTTCGATTGGGTTAGTACTGGCTAACCAGATACCATACTCAACCTATGAGTGCCTAATCCCGACAAAACGTCGCCGCGTTTGGCGTCCATTTTCCATAACCGGTGGCGACCAGATTGGCGATCACGCGGCAGACATAGACCTTCTGGGCGGGGTCATTGTTCGGACCGGCATGGTATCGTGCTACCGCCATGGTCCAGGTCTCATGCCTGTCATGCAGATTGCGGAGAAACTTTGCGGCATATTCGACATTGCTGCGCGGATCGAACATGGCGTCGACGGAAGCAAAGTTTTCACCATGAAAATACTGATTGATCTGCATGCAGCCGACATCGATGAGCTTTGCCCCACTCTGCCGTGCAGCGGCAAATACCTGCAGGGCGGCCCCTTCCGACGGCGGGAAGATCGGCCGTCCCTCGACATTGAGCGCATAGGGATAAAGCGACCCCTTGCGACCGGTTTCCGTCAGACCGACGGAATAAAGGATCCCTTCCGGTATTCCGTATTTCGCGGCAGCGGACTGGATTTCGCGTTCGCAAAGACCTGCGGCACCGTTGTCCGGCGGCGCCGGATTGCCTGATGCCTGGGCGTCAGAGGTAAACCGCACCAGAGCGAGAACGCTGCAGGCCACCACCAGTGCCATCCTCAACGCTGCGCTCACCCGAACTGCGATTGCCATCGTTCCCATTTGCCTGCTGCCCTGAATAATTCTGGCCCCTGGAGCGCGCGTCGCCCCCCTGCCCCTGGTTCAACAGAGACTGCTGCTGGTTCGATCCGGAGTTGCGGCCGCCGTCCGACTGCTGGTCGGCATTGGACGCCAGGGTGACGGTGATGTTATCGACCTGATAGCCTTGCGCGCGCAGCGCATCGACCATGCGGCTCTGATCGCCATGAAGCTGCCTGTAGGCTTCGCCGGTCTGCACCTTCAGATCGACGCTCAGCTGGTCTCCGGAAAGCCGCATGGTTGCTGTAACGTCGCCGAGATTGTCCGGACGTAGCTGGATCTTCAGCGTGTTGACGAC
Organism: Rhizobium tropici CIAT 899; assembly: GCF_000330885.1. Classification (NCBI taxonomy): domain Bacteria; kingdom Pseudomonadati; phylum Pseudomonadota; class Alphaproteobacteria; order Hyphomicrobiales; family Rhizobiaceae; genus Martinezella; species Martinezella tropici. Next base: position 690,183 of record NC_020059.1, on the reverse strand, counting down.
CTTGCCGGTGCTCGTCAGGTTTGCGGCGTTGGAAAGCGCCGAGCCCGGCTGCATCGCAGCCGACCATTCGCGGTCGCTTGCCAGGCTTCCGGCAACCAATGCCGAGTTGGTGGCAAGCCCGAGATAACGACGCGAATCCAGTACGGTCACTGCCACCGCATCGCCACCCGCAGCAGCGCCGACTTTGACATCGGCAACGTCATCGCCGCTCTTGCTGATTGACAGATCGAGTGCACCGCCGCGACCATCCGCCCGCGCCAGGCGGAACGTCTGTGCGCCATCCGTTCCCTTGCCGTCATCCGGCAGCGTCAAGGCCGTTTCCGAGGCATCGTCCGCGAGGGCAGCTTTGCCTGATGGCAATGTCTGGACCTTGGCATCGTCTGTTGTCTTGCCTGCCTGGATCGCGCTACCCTGTGCCGTGCTAACCTGGGCCGCAACGACGGGCTGCGCAATGTTCAGCAGCGACAAGGTATCGGAAATCGTATTGGCTGGCTGGCTGCTTTGCGTCGACGCAGACTTACCGTCATCCGCCGCCTGGACATCCTTTCCATCCTTCGCGCCAGACGCCTTGCCGTCGCCCTTGACCGGTGCGGTCTGACTGTTCGCAGTCGCGACATCGGCCAATTGCTGCGCGATCTCGGCAAGCTGGTCGAGTGCGGCAGACTGCACCGGCACTTTGGTCGTATCGGTCGTGGGCATGGCCGGGTCTGTGGCTGCCGCAGGCCGATCGGCTCCGGTGGATGTTGCGCCGGCCTCACCCGCCGCTGCAGCTGCATTCTGCAGCGCGATCAGCGATTGCGAGAGCGACGCGGCGCCGGCAGGCTGCGAAGCTTTCGCGCCCTTAGCCAGGCCGGCGAGATTGGAAAGGTTGGCTCCGGACGTATCGATCACCCCAACTCCGGCCGTGGTGCTGTCGTCGAAGGAGAGAGCTGCCGCGGAGGAATTTCCCGCGACCGTCTTTGCCGCACTTGCATCCTTATCGGCAGTCGTGTCCGCATTGGCGGAGGTATCGGCACCGGCATCGGAGCTTGAAGATTTGCCACCGTTGCCGAGCGAGCTCGTCAGCGCATCAATAAAACCCTTGCCGTCATCCTGCTTCGCCGAGCGGCCGCCTTTGGCAACAGCACGAATATCCGCCCCCGATGGGGCGCCGGACACACCGATGTCGTTCATATCAATGACTTTCCTGCTTCAACAGGCCGTCGATGGCATCCAGCTTCGAGCGGCTCGTCGTGACGAATGCGTTGAACGAAGAGCCGGCCTCCTGCCGCCCTCCCTCCGGGGCGGGAGCCGCGTTTGCCGAGGCTCCCTGCTCAACACCCGCCGTGCCGGGAGATTGGCCTCCCGCTTGATTCGTCACAGCAGCATCGTGTTCAGTCTTCTGTTGGTTGGGCAGGTTAGGAAAACTGCCTTGCCCGAGGCTTGCAGCATCGGGTGTTCGCAATATCTCCGCCGCGACGGCCTTTGCAGCGTCGCGCAATGCGCGGTCGCGCGCATTCAACTCTCCCGCCGGCATCTGGTTCACATCGTCAATCGCCGCCTTCAGTTCGGGCGTGGATATGCCCGCCACGCCGCCATAGAAGTTAGCCAGCGCACCAAAGGCATCACCGCCGTCATTGGAGATCGCCTGGGCACGATTGGCCGCCAGCGCGGCAAGATCGGCCTTGCCGGCAATCGCGGCCCGACGCGCCATGCGCAGATAGATCTCCCGCTGTCGCGGCGGGTCCATGAAGGACAGGATATCGACGATGTCCTGCTGCTTGATGTCGGAATCGTGATCCACCACCAGCTGCACAAAAAGATCGGCAAACTGGCTGGCGTAAGGCGAATGCAGGAAGCGCCGCGTATAACGCCGTGCATAATCTAATCCTTGCGGCACCATGCCCGCGTCGGCGCACAGAGCCAGCGAGCGGCGCAATGCCGATTCCTCGACGATCGTACCGGGTGCCATCAATCGCGCCCAGTCGTAGAGGGGCAAGGCTGCCTTGGCGTTCTTGCCCGACATGACATTGCCCGCAACCAGCGAGAGGTATGGGCCGATCGGCTTGCCGCGATACTCCCTGGAGATGTCGACAAGCGTGTTGACGACAAGCAGACCCTTGCCGTTCAGATATTTCCTGAGCACATCCGCAACGCGATTGTCGAAATTGCCGTTGACGTCGCGTGACATCAGATATTCGAGCGTTTCGGGGTTGCCGCCGCTCATGGCGTAGATGAGAGCCGCATCGACGTTGCGACTGTCCTCGAAGACGGATTTGTCCGCGCTGCGCAGGCGCTCGTCTATGGTTCCGAGTAGATAGCGCTGCATCTCGGCGGCGGAATTGTCGCCCGCGACAACGGAATCCTGTACGAATTCGAGCGAGCGCAGCATCTTGTAGAGCGGCAGGCCGTCCTGTCCCTCAGCGCTCGCAACCCCAGGCATCAGCATGCCGAGGGTGAGGGTGAGCGCAAGGCGATGACGATGCTGTTTGCGCGCCATGAACTATCCCTGCTTGCCTTGACCGGACTTGCCCTTGCCCGAAGCCGGCTTCACGGGGGCTTGCGTTCCCGAGGCTGCGGGGTCCGTCGCCGCCTGCGTAGAGGGACTCGCAATCAGGATCTCGATACGGCGGTTCGCATCGTTGAATGGATCGTCGGGCAGCTTCAAACGCCGGTCCGCAAAGCCCGATACCTGAACGACCCGCTTCTCGTCCAGCCCGCCGCTGGTCAGCATGTAATAGGCACTTTGGGCGCGATCGAGCGACAGACGCCAATTGTCGTTGCGGCCGCCGACCATATAGGGGCGCCCATCGGTGTGGCCGCGGATCAGGATCGCCCCCTGGCGTTCCGCGAGAAGCTTGCCGATCTTCTCCATCGCCAGCACCATCTCGCGTCGGGGGACCGCCGAACCGATATTGAACATCGGATCGTTGGTCTGGTCGGAAATCGTGACCAACACCCCGCCTTCAGCCGCAGTCACCTGCAGCCCTTCGGCCAGCTGGCCGACAACGCCCTTGATCTCAGCCTGAATTGCCTGCTGCAGATCCTTGGCTTCCTGCTGCTGCGCTTTTGTCGGCTGTGCATCCTTGTTTGCAGGCACAGCGGCATTGTCTTCAGGGGTGGATACGCCGCCTTGCGTGCCGGCCTTGGCAAGCTGCTGAGCCTGCGTCTGTTTTTCCTGCGCCTTGCCGGCGGCCTGCTGCTCGCTCACCGTCGGCTGTTGTTCGGGCGTTTGCGGCTGATCGGCCGGCTGGCCGATGTCCGCAGCCGTTGCCTTCGACAAAGCGATCACTTCACCCTTGGGCGATTGATCCGACTTGGCGGACTGTTCCTCGTTCGCCTTCTTCGAAGCACTGGAAACCTGCACCTGCTTCGTCCAGAAATCCGGATCGAACGGATCGCGATAGGCCTGGCCGCCATCCGCACCTGTCGCCGGACCCGATTGGGCGGCACCGCCCTCGCCCTTGGCGCTGACATTCGCCTGCTGACCGACTTCCTGTGCGATCTCGGCCAGGACCGAATAGGGATTCTCGAAGAAATCCGCCTCGGAATAATTCGTCTGGTCGCCCGATGTCGAAGTCAGGTCCTCGCCGGTTTTGGCTGATTTGCCGTCATTCGGTTTTTCCTGCGGCTTGTCGGACTTCTGCTGGTTCTTTTCGCCCTGAGCCTGATCGACGGGCTTCTTGAGGCCCTTTTCCGTCGGCTTCTCATCGGCAAGCTTGATGGGATTGAAATAGGAGGCGACCGAGGCCTTCGTCTCCTCGTTTGCGGCGTTCACCAGCCACATGACGAGGAAGAAGGCCATCATCGCGGTCATGAAGTCGGCATAGGCGATCTTCCACGCGCCACCATGGCCGCCTTCGTGATCGCCGCCGCGGCGCTTGACGATGATGATCTCGTGCTTGCCGTGATTTTGATCGCCGTCGCTCATTTCAGGATCTCTTTCAGACTGGCGGCCCAGGCGGACATACGGGTCACGAGAACGCTCTCGCCGATGGTGACGGTGAGATCGACATCATTGGCCTCGATATGCCGCAACAGCGCGCCTTCGTCGCCGAGGCGGCTATGGAGAACCTCGAAGAGATGGCGCGGACCGGTGACCGAGATCGGCCCGACACCGCCGTCGAGGATCGAAGCTTTGACCAGCTCAGCAAGATCGCCGACCGCCCTGGTCGTCAGCGTCTCAGTCATGATCGGCGCAAGGATGGCGGCGGCTTCCGTGCTGATCGCCTGCCCGAGCATTATGGCGACGCGGTTCATATCTGCCGCGATCTTTTCCGCCGCCTGCTCTTCGTAATGTATCCGCAGCGCATCCATTTCTGCGCGGAACGACTGGGCCATGGCATCGAGTTCGGCCTGATGCTTCTGCGTCAGTTCCTGCGTCGCCGCTTCATGCCCCTCTGCATAGGCAGCGCGACGCTCGGCCTCAACATCAACGGGCGGCTCGCCTGGAATTTCGGCAAACTCGATCGGCTCCGGAAAGGCCATATCCTCGACATGCGCCGGAGAAACCTGTTCGGCGCTGAAATCCTTGAGATATCGAGATAGTGCCAAGCTCATCCGCGCATCTCCCCATTCGCGCCCCAGAGGCGCTGCAAGTCGATGCCGGCAGCCGGCCGATCCATTTCCATTCTCAAAACGTCGATCATCACGCTTCCGGTTTCCGTCCTCGGGCAGCAGCGTCCGGGACCAATGTCACCGGTACCTTACGCAACCAAGCCATTGCAAAAGACCGTAGGCAGTCAAACTTGTGCGAGGATGAATGCGATGCGGCATAGCCGATCCGAGTTCCGCCCGACGGTCATTTCGATTGAAGGATGATCAGAATCTTGCTCGCCATGCTGTTGGCGATCGACAATGTCTGAACACCCATCTGCTGCGCTGTCTGCAGGGCACTCTGCCGCACCGAGGCCTCTTCCATGTTGGTGTCGACCAGATCACCGACGCTGCTCTTGATGGCGTCGCCAAGCTTGGAAATATAATCCGACTGGTCGGTGATGTTGGACGACATCAGACCCAAGGTCGAATCGGCAGACGTTGCCGATTTCAGGAGCGAATTGGTGACGTTGATCATGTCGGTCAACTCGTCGTCTGTCGTACTGCTGGAGATCGAGATCTCTGTTCCACCTGGTGGTGTCGTACCGCCGCTGGCGGCAAGGAGATAGTAGTTGCGAGCGGTCCCGCCGCTGGTTCCCGGAGCGCCGAGCGTGCTTGCGTCGACATTCTTCGTCAGCAAACCCCGCGCCGGTTGAGCGGTATCGATCATCAGGGTTTGGGAACTGTCATAGTCGATCGTCGTAAAATTGATCTGTCCGCCCGTGCCCCGCGTGAAGTTGCTGATCACCGATTGCTGCGTGTTGGCTTGCTGCTCGGTGTTGTAGAGCCAGTTCTCGCCGGAGAAGGATGCCGATTGGGTAACGGATTGCAGCTGGTTCTTGAGCTGCTGAATATCGGCGTTGATCGCATTCTTGTTTGTGCCCGATTCCTTGGCCGAAACCAGTTTAGACTGGATCTGGGTCAGCAGGCTGACGACCGTATCCATGGCGGTGGATGCGGTATCGACCTTCGACGCGCCGAGACCAAGCGCGTCCGTGATCGTGGAAAGGCTGCTTCGGTCCGAGCGCATGGTGGTCGCCATCGACCAATAGGTGGGATCGTCGCTCGCCGTCTGAATGCGGTAACCGGACGAGACCTGCTGCTGCACGACATCGAGATCTTTGTTGATACCGCGCAGCACGGTCAGGGCCGCCGACGTGGAAGGATTCGTCGTCACATTGCTCATCTGAAAATCCGTAATTCCATTGGAACTGGCAAGCCGGACCGATCCGGCAGCAACGATTGGCCTCATGCCCACCAGCGGGAAACATCCCAGCACGGCCCGTCGCTAAACTGCAGTCCGGCATCCGCTTGGGGGAGAACCAAAGCCGGACCTGCGCAAAGACTGCAAATCAATTAGCGGCAACGTTAACAAAAGCTTATACGCGGCGACAAGAGGGAAATGCCGCCGCGCGATCGCAACGCAAGCTCCAGTCAAGGCTCACTTGAAGAGAGCGAGAACATTCTGTGCGCTCGAATTGGCAATCTGCAGCGATTGGATTGCCAGTTGCTGCTGGGTCTGCAGCGCGGACAGCTTGCTCGACTCCTCTTCCATGTTCGCATCCACGAGCTTGCCGACACCGGAATCGATGGTGTCGTGCAGGGTGGAAACGAAGCTCGTCTGCAGGTCGATGCGCGTCGAAAGCGAACCGAGCTGCGAGGCCGTGCTCGTCAAAGCATCGAGAGCGCCCTGAACGAGATTCATGGCCTTGCCGATGTCGCCGCCCGTCATGTTGGTGATATCGAGACTGAAGACCGAATAGGATGTGCCGCTGATACTCTGCTGAGTGCCCAGAATACCGGAGCTGGTATCGATCGTACCGCCGCTTGCGCCGAACAGCACGTTGCCTTGCGAACCGGTGTCGAAGGCGTAGCTGGTGCTGTTGACGGAAACCGTGCCGTTATTGTTGCGCACGAAGGAGGAAACCACGGAGGCAGAAGCGCCATTCGCCGCATACATCCAGTTCTGTCCGGAGAAGGATGCGGACTGTGCTATGCTTTCCAGCTGCTGCTGAAGCTGGGAGACCTCCTCCTGGATATCAGCCTTCGAGACACTGCTTTCGGTTGCGGCGACGAGCTTGTCCTTGATCTGCTGAACGACCTTGATGGCGCTGTCCATTGCGGCATAGGCCGTATCGACCTTGGCCGCACCCAGGCCCAATGCATCGGACACGGCGGAAAGCGCACCATTGTCGGAACGCATGGTTGTCGCGATCGACCAATAAGCGGCGTTGTCGGCTGCCTTTGCAACCTTGTAGCCCGAGGAAACGCGGCTCTGCGTATCCTGCAGATTCGTGTTGATGCCGCGCAGGGTTTGGAGAGCGGACATCGCCGCGTCGTTGGTGAGGATGCTGGTCATCGAAAAGTGCCCCTTTATGGCTGACTTTGGAAGGGACATTCCGGTCTGCGGCCGGGAACGGCAATCAGCCTCATGCTTGTTAACCGGCTCTTAGGAGAGGTTAACCAACCGTTGCGTTAGCCGCAACTGACAGCAATAGAGTTAATAAAAGGTTAATGCCGCCCGCAAAAGTTAACGGAAGCCGCTATTCTGCCGATGACCATCAGGCAGCGCTTGCTTTGCCTTTCCTTGGACAGGAAAGGAGCCGAGCCGCATGGCATGCGCCGACATGCTATTTTCCATCCGCGCGGCCGTCTGAAGGAATGCAAGAAGCCACGTCAGCCTCGCGCCATCTTCAGCGTCGTAGATAGGCCCGCCCGGTGCCGGGCAAAGAGGCCGGCATTTTTTCGGTAGCGTTCCGGCGGCGGTGGCGATACCGGCGGCCACATGCGAGGTTCAGATGTTCAGTTTGCAAGAGGCCGGAGGGGCGGCGATCGATCGCCACGAGCGAACAAGTCTCGACCCCGACGACTGGCAGGCCCTGCGCAAACAAGGCCACCGGATGCTCGACGACATGTTCGATCATCTCCAGACACTCGCAACGAAGCCAGTATGGCAGCACGCTCCCTCCTCTGCTCGTGCCAAATTCGATGTACCATTGCCTATAGAAGGCAGCGATCTGGCTGACGTCCACGCCATTTTTCGGGACCACATCCTCCCCTATGGCAGCGGCAACATTCACCCGGGCTTCATGGGCTGGGTCCAGGGCGGCGGCACCGTTACCGGCATGCTCGCCGAAATGCTCACCGGCGGGCTGAATGCCAATCTCGGCGGACGCGACCATATGCCGATCGAGGTCGAGCGGCAGATCATCCGCTGGACGCGCGAGATCTTCTCCTTTCCGGAAACGGCCGGCGGCATATTCCTGACCGGTGCATCGCAGGCCAATTTCGTTGCGGTGCAGATCGCCAGATGCCGCAAGCTCGGCCGCGATGTTCGTGCAACCGGTCTGACCGACGAATCCCGGCTCGTCGCCTATGCCTCGAGCGAAGTGCATGGCTGCGTTCCCCGCGCCTTCGAAATGTCCGGCATCGGCAGCGACCAGCTCCGGCGCATTGCCGTCAACGAACTCGGCCAGATCGATATCGATGCGCTGGAACAAGCGATCCTTCGCGACAGGCAGGAAGGCCTCGTGCCATTCCTCGTCATCGGCAGTGCGGGAACGGTCAATACGGGCGCCGTTGATGATCTCACAGGTTTGCGGCATATCGCCGACAGCTACGATCTTCATTTTCACGTCGATGGCGCGCTGGGTGCCCTCGGTGTCCTCAGCCCCGACCTCGCACATCTGTTCGCGGGGATCGGCAGCTGCGATTCACTCGCCTTCGATTTCCACAAATGGGGCCAGGTGCCTTACGATGCGGGATTCCTCCTCGTGCGGGACAGCGAGTGGCAGCGGCAAACCTTCGCATCGGATGCCGCCTATCTCAGCCGGGCAGCCAGCGGCCTTGCGGGCGGAGACTGGTGGCCCTGCGACTACGGCCCGGATCTGTCGCGCGGCTTCAGGGCGCTGAAGACCTGGTTCACGCTGAAAACCTATGGCGTCAAAGCCTTGGGGGACGCAATGAGCGCCAACTGCCTGCTGGCGCGCGAGCTGGCACGGCGGATCGAGCGGGAGCCAGCGCTGAAGCTGCTCGCGCCCGTCGCCCTCAACATCGTCTGCTTCGCCTATGTCGGAGCCTCCGGAACGATGCCGGCATCGGTTAATTCCCACATCGTCGAGCGTCTCCATGCCGAAGGCTGCGTTGCTCCGTCCCTGACCCATCTGGACGGTCAGCCGGCAATTCGCGCGGCGATCGTAAATCACCGTACCCGACAGACTGACATGGACGCGCTCGTTCGGAGCGTTTTGACAATCGGCTCCCAACAGGATCTTCCGCAATGCTGATGACCAAAGCCCCCATCGCCGATCCGGCACTATTGAACATGCCGGCCGGCGCCCGAATTCTCGGCATGCGGAGAATAGTCTCCCTCGTCTACGCCGGGCACGACGTGAACCCCCTCTGGAACGAGCTCATGCAACGCGTGACGGTGGATCCGACAGCCGCGGCCGCGCTGTTGGACATGGCGATCATCCTGCAAACCCTCGGCCGTAGCGACGAAGCCCGCCAAATCCTGAAGAGCGCCGTGCAGATGCGCCGCGACTATTGCGTCGTCCATGGCAACGGGACTGGCCCGCGGCTAGTCGCTTTCGTGACCGAAGGCGATTTCATGGCCAATACGCCGCTCGATTTTCTGCTGGCCGGCAGCGACTGCGTGCTATGGCTGCACTATGTCGATCTAGAGACATCCATGCTCACCGACCTGCCGAAGCACGACGTCGCCTTCATGGCGATTGGGGAATCAACCGAAAACGCCCCCCTTCTCGCTCATATGCAGACGCTGCTTGCCAAATTCGACGGTCCGGTGATGAACCGCAATCCGGGACTGATCGCGAGACTGACGCGCGACGGCGTCAGCGCCATGCTGGCGAATGAGCCCTCCATCCTTTCGCCCTTTACCCACCGCGTATCGCACGCCGATCTTATGGCCGTCGCCATGGGCGTGAAGCGACTGGACGATTGCGCTCCGGGCCTTAACTATCCTTTGGTCGTGCGCCCGATCAGCACGCATGCCGGCAACGGCATGGAACGCATCACCGACTCCGTCGAGCTCGTCACCTTTCTGAAGGCTCAGCCCGCTCCGGAACTTTACGTCGCGCCTTTCATCGATTTTCGCGGTTCCGACGGCTACTATAACAAGCAGCGCATCGTGTTCATCAATGGCAAGGCGTTCGCGAGCCACATGGCGCTCTCAGACCATTGGATCGTGCATTATCTAAGCGCCGGCATGGAGCAGAGCGCGGCAAAACGTGCCGTCGAACAGGCATGGATGGAAAATTTCGATCAGGATTTCGCCCTGCGCCATAAAGAGAGCTTCGCTGCCCTTTGCCGTCATATCCCGCTCGATTATTTCGGCATCGATTGCGCCGAACTTCCCGACGGACGCCTACTGGTGTTCGAGCTCGATGTCGCGATGGTGGTCCATGACATGGATGATCCGATCGTCTATCCCTACAAGCAAGCGGCAATGCGGAAGCTGTTTGATGGCTTCGTCGATGCCATCAGGCAAAGGGCTGCAGCCGCCCTGGAAAAGGCGTCCTGAGCCGGTCGGCGCCGATGCGCCGAGCCAAAAACGAAAACCGCGCCTTCCGGAGAAGGCGCGGCGAAGGCTTATCTCTTGCCATCAACCAACGCGCTGCGTTGGCTCTTCCTATTAACGGAAGAGCGACAGGATCTGCTGGCTCGAGGAGTTGGCGATCGACAGCGACTGTACGGCCAGCTGCTGCTGCGTCTGCAGAGCAGACAGCTTGCTCGATTCCTGTTCCATGTTGGCGTCAACCAGCTTGCCCACACCCGACTGGATCGAGTCGGAGAGCGAGGAAGCAAAGCTCGTCTGCAGATCGATGCGGCTGGAGACGGAGCCCAGCTTCGAGCCGAGGCTGGTCAATGAGTTCAGAGCAGTCTGAACCATGTTCAGGGCGCTGGAGATCTGGCCGCCAGTCATGCTGGAGATGTCGAGGCTGAAGACCGAAGCGCCAACCGACGCATCCGACGTACCCAGAATGCCCGAAGTCGTGTCGATCGTGCCGCCGCTCGAACCGAACAGAACGTTGCCGGTTGCGCTGGCGTCGAAGGCGTAGGAGGTCGTGCTGACCGAAACGGTGCCGTTGGTGCCGCGGATGAAGGACGAGACGACCGAAGCGGAGCCACCGCTCGAAGCCATGACCCAGTTTTCGCCGTTGAACGAAGCCGACTGGGCAACGCTCTGCAGCTGCTGCTGCAGCTGGCCGATTTCTTCCTGAACAGACTTCTTGTCAACCGAACCTTCCATGGCGGTCGCAAGCTTGTTCTTGATCTGGCCGACGATGTCGATGGCGCTGGTGACAGCGGTGGTCGCGGTGTCAACCTTTGCGGCGCCGAGACCGAGGGCGTCGGAAACCGCGCCGATGGCGCCGTTGTCGGACTTCATGCTGGTGGCGATCGACCAGTAGGCGGCGTTGTCGGAAGCCTTGGAGATGCGCAGGCCCGAAGAAACGGCGCCCTGCGTCTGCTGCAGGTTGGAGCCGATGCTGCGCAGCGTCTGGAGAGCAGCCATTGCGGCGTTGTTGGTAAGAATGCTCGTCATGATATTTGCCCCTTTGGCAGTGGTTAAATAAGGGACATTCCGGACCTAAAACCGGTAACGGCATTCAGCATCATGCCTGTTAACCAAAATCGTTAAGGTTAACTCGCCGCTTCGATGGTCCTAAGAAACAGCAATATAGTTAAGAAAAGCTGAACCGCCTCAAGCCAGAAAATATAAAAAAAACCGACGCCTTAGACAGGCGCGGTTAACTTGTTGTTTAGGATTTTCGACCAACGCGCTGCGTTGGCTCTTCCTATTAACGGAAGAGCGACAGGATCGACTGGTTCGAGGAGTTGGCGATCGACAGCGACTGGATAGCCAGCTGCTGCTGCGTCTGCAGAGCAGACAGCTTGCTCGATTCCTGTTCCATGTTGGCGTCAACCAGCTTGCCCACACCCGACTGGATCGAGTCGGAGAGCGAGGAAGCAAAGCTCGTCTGCAGATCGATGCGGCTGGAGACGGAGCCCAGCTTCGAGCCGAGGCTGGTCATGGAGTTCAGAGCAGTCTGAACCATGTTCAGGGCGCTGGAGATCTGGCCGGTCGTCATGCTGGAGATGTCGAGGCTGAAGACCGAAGCGCCAACCGACGCATCCGACGTACCCAGAATGCCCGAAGTCGTGTCGATCGTGCCGCCGCTCGAGCCGAACAGAACGTTGCCGGTTGCGCTGGCGTCGAAGGCGTAGGAGGTCGTGCTGACCGAAACGGTGCCGTTGGTGCCGCGGATGAAGGACGAGACGACCGAAGCGGAGCCACCGCTCGAAGCCATGACCCAGTTTTCGCCGTTGAACGAAGCCGACTGGGCAACGCTCTGCAGCTGCTGCTGCAGCTGGCCGATTTCTTCCTGAACAGACTTCTTGTCAACCGAACCTTCCATGGCGGTCGCAAGCTTGTTCTTGATCTGGCCGACGATGTCGATGGCGCTGCTGACGGCCGTCGAAGCGGTGTCAACCTTTGCGGCGCCGAGACCGAGGGCGTCGGAAACCGCGCCGATGGCGCCGTTGTCGGACTTCATGCTGGTGGCGATCGACCAGTAGGCGGCGTTGTCGGAAGCCTTGGAGATGCGCAGGCCCGAAGAAACAGCAGCCTGCGTGTCCTGCAGGTTGCTGCTGATGCCGCGCAGCGTCTGGAGAGCGGCCATTGCGGAATTGTTGGTAATAATGCTGGTCATAGGAGTGTCCCCTGGAAACTGGATACAAAAGGAGGACATACCGGACTGAGATACCGGCGATGACGGAGCAGCTTCATGCCCCTCGATCCGTTTTCCTAGAGGACCAAACCCGTCATGTCGCAAGGAAAGTCGCATCCATTGCTTGCCAATTTCTTAAATTCGATCCGCCGGTAAGCGGCTCTCGGGAACGTAGCTAAAAATGCGTAAAGGCATTTTCGGCCGCTGCTTCGGTTTCAGGCAAGCTACGTGCGCGAAAATCAGGCGGAATCCATGATTCCGGCACTCGGCCCTTAACGAGAGCCAGTTCAACATTCCGCTTGGAGTTCTCGCTCGTGAATACGAAAAATGCCTTTTCGACAGCGTCCGGTTTCTATCAGAAGGGACAGTATACGCGCGCGCTCGAGATACTGAACGAGCTGCTGAACGTCGACAGATCGCCAAAGACCTATGCGTTGCTGGCGAAAACATTGCTCAAGCTCGGCTTCAGATCGGATGCGGCGAGCGCCTATGAACTGGCGGGCCGGCAAAAGCCGCAGCGCGACGACTATCTTCGGGAAGCCCTGTTGCTGCACAACGATTGCGGCAATGACGAGCAAGCTCTTGCTGTAGGAAGCCTGATCCTTCCAATGGCGTTCAAGGACCCGGATCTTGCCTTCATTCTCGCCCGCATTTTCCTGAGCCGAGAGCAGAAAGAACTCCTGAGCGGCTTCAAGACGGTACTGGTCGAGGGACCGAAAGCCGAGCATCGGCTCATGGCATCGAAACTCCTCACCGACGATCTCTACGACGAAAGCAACCGGCACTTAGTTGCGACGCTATTCAAAAAACATCCAGACAGCAGTATCGCCCGCATACTTCATCTGATCTTCGCCCGAGAGATATCCGATCTCGCGGTTGTCGACAGGTACATGCCGCCGATCACAGCGGCACTGGCAGATGGCAATCTCGCCTACGTGATCCCGGACAACCCCTTCTTCCACCTGCATTGGTGTGGCGATGAAGCAATTAACAAGCATGCTATCCACGACACAAAACCCTTGCCCGCCGGCCTTGCCGAGACTCGTCGCAAGTTGCCACACACGTGGAGCAACAAAATCCGCGTCGGTTATCTCTCGTCCGATTTCTGGCCCGGCCACGCGACAATGAAGCTGATGCAGCGGACCCTGGAGTTGCACGACAGGGATCGCTTCGAGATCACCCTCTTCGACCATTCCGATCTCGCTTCCCAGAAGGAACAGGAGTTCGATGATCACAAGTGGGGCACGATGATCGACGTTCGCGGTCTGTCCGACCAGGGCGCGGCAGAGGAGATCCGAGCTCGGAATATCGATATTCTTGTCGATCTCAAGGGGCACACCAAAGGAAGTCGCGCGATTATCCTCAATCATATGGCAGCTCCGGTCCATGTTTCCTGGCTCGGTTTTCCCGGCTCCGTCGTCAACATCGACCTCGACTACATCATCGGCGATCACTATGTGCTTCCGGATCATTCGAAGTCACATTTCCATGAGAAGTTCTGCCGCCTACCTGAATGCTACCAGCCGAACGATCCGCTCAACCGTCCGAAGCCGCGACCGACGACCCGCGCGCAGCACAAGCTTCCCGAAGACGCCTTCGTCTTCGCCTCCTTCAACGGCAATCGCAAGATCACCTCACAAATGGTCGATGTGTGGTGCAATATCCTCAAGCGCAGCAAGAACAGCGTCCTTTGGCTGCTCTGTAACGGTCCCCGCGCAGAGGCCAATCTCTGGGCACGTCTGGAGGCCCGTGGCATCAGCCGCAAGCGGGTCGTCTTTACCACTCGCATTCGCTACGAGGATCACATCGACCGTCAGCAGCTTGCCGATCTCGGCCTCGACACCTTCCCCGTCAACGGCCATACGACCACGTCCGAGCAGCTGTGGGGCGGTCTGCCGGTCCTCACGGTGAAGGGTACCAACTTCGCCTCACGCGTCAGCGAAAGCCTGCTGAATGCGATCGGCCTGCCCGAATTGGTGGCCGCAGACATTCAGACCTACGAGGACATGGCCGTGCAGCTCGCCGAGCAGCCGGAGCGTATCGCTGAGTTCAAGCAAATTCTGGCCGCCAATCGCTCCATCAAGCCGCTCTTCGATGCCGAACGCTTCACGCACCATCTGGAGACGGCCTTCGAAATGATGGCAGCCCGAGCCAAGCAGGGACTGGCACCCGATCACATCGATGTGCCGGCGCTGCCGGCGCGTTCGGAACCGTTCATGGAAGATGACCGGAACTCGGCTGCGATCGCGGCCGAATAAGCTTCAGCGATCATCGGGGCTGTGGCTCCGATGATCGTCTTGCGCTTTTCATATCAGTGGAAAGAGCGGACCAGGCTGCCGACCAAAAGGTTCCAGCCGTCGATCAGCACGAAGAAGAGAATCTTGAACGGCAGAGAGATCGAGGTCGGTGGCAGCATCATCATGCCCATCGCCATGACGATGGTCGACACGATCAGGTCGATGACGAGAAACGGCAGTACCACCAGGAAGCCGATTTCGAAGCCGCGGCGGATCTCCGAGATCATGAAGGCCGGGATCAGAACGCGGTAATCGATCTTGTTGTCGACGACCGTCGACTGGCCGCGTTCCTTCGCCAGATCGACGAAAAGCTTCAGGTCCTTGTCGCGCGTATTGTTCGACATGAAGGTGCGGAAAGGCTCGGCAATGCGCTGCACCGCGTCGGCTTCCGAAACCTGGTTGGCAAGCAGCGGCTGCACGCCATCCTTCCAGGCCTGATCGAAGGTCGGCGACATGACATAAAACGTCATGAACAGCGAAAGACTCAGCAGGATCATGTTCGACGGCGTCGTTGCGAGACCCATGCCAGTGCGCAGGATCGAAAAGGCGATGATGAAGCGCGGAAAGCTCGTCACCATGATCAGGATGCCCGGTGCGATCGACAGGATCGTCAGGAGCCCGAAGGTACGGATGATCCAGGCAGCAACCGAGCCGTTGACCGGTGCGTTCAGAAGATCAGTGGGAAGCTGCTGCGACAATTGCTGCGCCGCCGCCAGTTCAGGCGACAAGGCAGCAATCACGAATATAAATAGAGCAAGTGCTGGCCGACTCATTCGATCACGAAAGTTCTGAACATAACTTTCGATACTCGTCCTTCCGCGCGCAGGTCAACACGCTCCTGGATGTCATCCCGAAGATATTGCAGGCCACGGGCGCCTTCGATCTGCTGCAGGGAGACCGTGCGGATATAGGCGAGGATGTCCTGATGGATCGCCTGGGCAAGCTGGGCGTCGGGCGGCCCTTTGAAAACGAGCGCAAGCTCCAGCCTGATCCAGTTCTGCGAGGGATAAGCGAGGTTGACGGTGATCGGATCCAGCGCGATGATGCCGTTTGCCTGGGCGGCGGCTGCAGCCTGCTTGCTGTCGCCGCCAGCTTTTGCCGTCGCCTGCACCGCAGCGGTGGCCTGCTTGATCCGCGGCGCCACCGTGGTTCCCAGTACCCAGCCTCCGCCGCCGCCGAGTACGGTGAGTACCAGCAGCCCGGCGACCATCATGATCAGCGACGATCCCTTGCCCTTTGCCGATTCGTCTGCGACTGCTGCCATATCCCTATCCGTTCGCTATCAAATCAGAGCGGCGAGAGCAGGTCGACCGCCTGCTGCCCTCTCGGCGGCTGCTGTATTTCCGTCAGGCGGCCACGACCGCCATAGGATATGCGGGCCTCGGCAATCTTGTCGTAGGAAATGGTATTATCGGACGTCACGTCCTGCGGCCGAACGATGCCGGCGACGTTGAGAATACGGATTTCCTGGTTCATCCGCACTTCTTGCGAGCCGCTGATCATCAGGTTGCCGTTTTCGAGAATGCCCGTCACGACGGCAGCGACCAGAAGATTGATCTGCTCGGAGCGCTGCATCTTGCCCTTGCTGTCGGTGCTGGTGTCGGAGCCCGATGTCGCATTTGCGTTCGTGCTCGGCTGCCAGCCAAAGATCTTGGCTGTGACGTTCCAGCCCATATCGCTTTTGTTGATGCGATTGCGGTTGGTCTCGTTGTCCCAGTTCGCCTTGTCGTCGATCTTGATCGTGACCGTCAGGATGTCGCCGACGTTGAGCGCGCGCGAATCCTTGAACAAGGCGGCTTGCGAATCGTTCCAGAGTGAATAGCCCTGCGCGACCTGGTGCGGCCGCTTTGGATATTGCGACATCTGCGGCGTCTGCGCATATTGCAGGCCGCTGCCGATCGGACTCATGGCAGGCGCCCTGCCGATTTCCCTGAGGGCCTGCGACTGGCAACCGGCGAGAAAGACGACGATTGCGCAGGCGGCCGTAAGACGCGTGTTCATGAGGGGTCCTTCGACTTCGATGTATTCGGGTCGGATGCGCTGGCGATGATATTGGTGATGACCGCCGCCTTTTTCGCATCCATCTCTGCAAGAATGAGGCTCGACTGGCGCGCGGACAGCTTCATGATGATTGCAGCCGCCACGACGGTTCTGACATCATTGAGGCTGGCCGCGGCCGCATCCGGCTTCATGTTCTTGTAGATATCGACCAGGCCTAGATCCGCGGTCTTGAGGAAGTCATCGCGCTTTTTCAGCCAGTCTTCGTATTCGGCCTTGCGCTCGTCCATGGTGGCGATACGCTGATCGACGTCCGCCTGGAGTTTTTCCAGTTCCTGCTTCTGCAGCAGATAGCGTTGGTCCCGTGCCGGATCGGCGATATTGGTGCAGAACTGGCGGATCTCATCCTGGCTGGAAGCCGGATCGGCGGCGACCGGCTTCGGCGCTTCCTGCGCCAGAGCCGCACCGAGCGACAAGAGCAGGGCTGCCGTTGCGAGGCTGCAGCCGATCAGCATATTTCTGGCAATGGCGTTCGGGATCATTGCAGCACGAGCTCCGCTTGCAGGGCGCCGGCCGACTTGATGCCTTGCAGGATGGCGATGATACCGTCCGGCTTGACGCCGATATTGTTGAGGCCCGCGACCAGCGTCTTCAGGTCAGGCCCTTCCAGCACCGCCACACGGCCGCCGCTCTTGGTAGCAGTGATATCGGTCTGGTCCTGGATCGCCGTCTGGCCATCGGAGAACGGTTCTGGCTGGATCACCTGCGGGTTCTCGCTGACCTGCACGGTCAGCGTTCCGTAGCTGACGGCGACCGGCGAGACGCGGACGTCGGCGCCAATGACGATCGTACCCGTGCGCTCATTGATGACGACCTTGGCTGGCGTGTCGGTCTGAACATTGAGATTTTCGATATCGGCCATCAGCCGCGCCAGGTCGGCCATCTTCGGCTTGGCGATCGTCACTTCCTGCGAATCCTTGGCTTCTGCGATCGGCGCGCCAAACCGCGAAGTCGCCCAGGTGTTGACCGTGTCGGAAATGCGGATCGATGTCGAGAAATCCGGATTGCGCAGCTGCAGGACCAGATTGACGGAATCCTTGAAACGAGACGGCAGTTCACGCTCGATGATGGCACCGCCCGGCACGCGGCCAGCCGTGGTAACACCCTCGGTCACCGTGGCGGCGGCACCCTGTGCCTGGAAGCCTGATACGATGACGGAGCCCTGCGCCACGGCATAGATCTGTCCATCGGCGCCGCTCAGCGAGGTCATGATCAGCGTGCCGCCGCGCAGCGACGTCGCGTCGCCGAGCGAGCTGACCGTCACGTCGATGCGGCTGCCCGGGCTTGCAAAGGGCGGCAAATTCGCCGTCACCATGACGGCTGCCGTATTCTTGGCGGCGGACTGGCCGCCTTGCGTCGAGATGCCGAGGTTCTGCAGCATCGCGCGCATGGACTGCTCGGTGAAAGGCGAGGAACGCAGGCCGTCGCCGGTCCCCTGGAGACCGACGATCAGACCGTAGCCGATCAGCTGGTTGTCCCGGCCGGATTGCAGCGACGCGATATCCTTGATGCGCGATTGCATCGCGAGCGCCGGATCGGCGGCGATCAGGCTCGGCAATGCGAATAGGACTGCGAGTAATTGACGAAGCCGTTTCATTTCGCGACCACGCGTATCGTGCCGTTTTGGAGAACCGTGCCGTTGACGATGATGCCGGAGTCCATGTTGCGGGCGCGGATATTGTCGCCGACGGCGCCGTCATCCAGCGGCGTGCCCGCCGCGGTGATCGTCATGCTGCCCATGCTCATCACCAGACGAACATTGGAGCCGCGCGTTACCGCATATGGCTGACGCAGCGCGGAAATGGAAATGGTGCGGCCGGGAAGCAGCGTGCGCTTCGACACCAGGCCGGTCACCTCGCGGAGCCGCTTGGCATAGTCACCGCTCAGATTGGGGTTGGTGACATCAACCTCTTCAAGCTGACCGCTGGTGATGATATCGCCTGGATAGATCGTCTCGGTCGGCACTACGGCAGTTCCGAAACTTCCTCCATCGGTGCTCTGCGCACCGGCGGGTGTAGGCGACGCAAACACGACGGAGAGGCTCGCTGCGGCGAACCATGCCATTGCCAAGCTTTTCATCCGGCGAAACCTCATGTTTGGCCCGTCCCTCTCGTTACTTCAGGTTCTTGCTGACGACCTGCGCCATTTCGTCGGCCGTGGTAATGACCTTCGAATTCATCTCGTAGGCGCGTTGCGCGGTGATCAGATCGGTAATTTCCTTGACCGGATCGACGTTCGACGATTCGAGATAGAATTGCTTCATGTAGCCGAAGCCGTTCTGGTTGGGATCTGAGACAACCGGATCGCCGGAGGCCGGAGTCTGCGTGAAGAGGTTGCTGCCCATCGGCTGCAGGCCGGCTTCGTTGACGAAATTGGCAATCTGCAACTGGCCGAGTACCGTCGGCGTCGTCGCCGTGCCGATGATTGCAGAAACCTGGCCGGACTGGCTGACGGTGAGGCTGGTGGCATTGTTCGGAACGGTGATGCCCGGCGCCAACGTGTTGCCATCGGGCGTGACGATCTGGCCGGTATCACTTCTGTTGAAGGAGCCGGCGCGGGTGTAGGCGATCGTGCGGTCGGGCATCTGGATCTGGAACCAGCCGCGACCGACCAGAGCGATATCGAGATCGTTCTGCGTCTGCGAAAGCTGGCCCTGGACCTGGATGTTGCGCACGGCCACGGTCTGCACGCCGAGGCCAATATTGGCGCCTTCCGGCACCACTGCCTGGTTCGGCCTGTTGGCAATGCCCTTGGCGCGTTCCGTTTGATAAAGAAGGTCGGAAAACTCGGCGCGCGAGCGCTTGTAACCCGTCGTGTTGATGTTCGCGATGTTGTTCGCGATCACTTCGAGATTGGTCTGCTGGGCGTCCATGCCCGTCGCGGCAATTGCGAGCGCTCTCATGCTTTCGTCCTTCGAGCCAGGGCGGGATCTCCGAAGCCGCGAAGCGGCCTGCGAACAATTCACGCCAAATCAAATAATTAGAGCGGAAAACCCCGCACTAGATCTGCATCTTCGTAATATCGAGAAACGCCGAGACCACCTTGTCGCGCAGTGCGATCGCGGTCTGCAGGGTCTGATCGGCCTGCATGACCTTATCGACCACCTCGCGGGTGCTCATCGTGCCCTTGATACCGGCAAAGGAGGCGTTTTCAGCATCCTTCAGCGAATTGATGGAATCCTTCGCGACATTCGACATGACGGACGCGAAGCTCATTCCGGCATCCACGCCCGCGGCAACGGCCGGCGAGGCGTTCAGCGCGCTGGAAGCGGCGGAGGTCATATCCGTGGCGATGCTGCCAAGGCCGCGTGTCGCCGAGAGGGAGGCTACATTCTTAATCGCGTCGATCATTGGTTCTTCAGCAAATCAATAGTGGAGGAGATGAGATCACGGGCCTGTCTGACCGTCTGCAGATTGGCCTCGTATGAACGATTGGCCTCCCGCATGTCGGCCATCTCGACCAGAACGTTGACGTTGGGCATCTTGACGTAGCCCTTCTGGTCGGCGGCAGGATTACTGGGATCGTATTCTTCGACGAACCTGCCCGTGTCCTCGCCGAGTTTCTTGACGCCGACCGTGGTCAGGCCATTGGTGCGATCCATCTCGGCACCGAACGTCACGGTCTTGCGCCGATAAGGATCGGCACCCGGCGTGTCGCCCGTCGAGCGGGCATTGGCGATATTTTCGGAGACGATACGCAGGCGAGTCGATTGAGCCTCCAGGCCGGAGCCTGCAATTTTCAATGCGGCTGATAAGGGGTCCATGACATCTTCACTTCATCTATTGTTTTACGGCCATCAACATCATGCGATGAAAGGAGCCGACGAGGGCGGTGTTCAAGCTGTACTGGCGCTTGATGTCACCGGCCTTGGCGAGCTCGTCCTCCAGGCCGACGGTGTTACCCGACTCCTGGACACCAATTTCCTGGTTGAGCGGCGCCTCTTCGACGTTGACGTTGCCGCTCGTGCTGAATTCGTTGCCCGAAAGATGCGCAGGATTGGTCCGGACCATGTTGACGTTCTGGTTGTCCAGAACCGCCTGGAACGGCGTGACATCCTTGGCGTGAAACTTCGGGGTATTGGCATTGGCGATATTGCCGGCAACAACCTGCTGACGCACCTGGAGCCACTCCGCTTGCCGCGAGGCCAGGTCAAGGAGCTGAATGGGTTGCATGGGCTTCTCTCCGTTCTTACACTGTGAATCTAGCGGGATAATCTTGCGTGGGACTTGCGGGAAATGCGTTCCTGTAAAGTCTTCGAAGTGCCTGAAATCCAGGCGATTCCGTGCTTGCCTCAATTGCTGCCGTAGACATCGCCCGTCGAGGTGACGATGACCCATTTTCCTTCCCGTTGCTCGATCGAAGCCAGCCGGCTGCTGTCGGGCAGAAGCGATCCGACCCGCACGACATACATGCCGGTGTCGTCCTCAATCAGAGCGCGGCCATTGGCGACATGCAGCAGCTGGAAGGCAGATTTGCCGGGGAACGGCTGCTGATCGGCCGGCGACCCCTTGTCATCCTCACGGCCGGCATTGCTGACCGTTGCCGTCGTCAGCGGATCGGGGATGAGATCCTTCGGTTGCGAGGGATTCTTGTTGACCATGGCAAGCGGCGACACGCTGACAACGGCGCGGCCAGGCCAGTTGGGCAGATCGCGGGTGCGATCGCCTTCGGCTACCTGGATGCCGAACTTCTCCGGGTTCAGAAAGACATACCAGGGAAAGAAGGCAGAGGCACCGGCCAGCGCCAGCCCGGTAAAGGCCAGAGCCTTGTCCGCAACAGTTCGCCTTCTCGCCGATTTCGGCGGGGCGACCGGTTCGTCTGCTTCGGATTCTCTCACTTGCGGCCTCTTTCTCAGCATGACATTCGGCAATGTTCGACAGGCTTGCGGACAGGAAAAAACGAGATCGTGCTACGGACGGCCATCACTTGGCCCTGGCGGGGACGCCGCCCGAAGCATTCCTGAGGGCCGTCGCGAGATCGGTGAAAGCATCCGCCGACGGCTCTTCGCCGGGCGTCTGCTTCAGTATGTCGTAGATGATCGGCACCTGGCGCACCGCGATATCGAGATCGGCGTCGGCGCCCTGGCGATAACCGCCGATCAGGCGCAAATCGCGCGTTTCTTCGTAGCGATGCACCAACGCCTTCAGGCGCGAAACCAACTTTTCCTGATCCGAGGTCCAGGCCTTGCGCGCCAGACGCGACACGGATGCCAGCGGGTCGATCGGCGGATAGCGTCCCTCTTCCGCGAGGCTGCGCTGCAGCACGATGTGACCATCGAGAATGCCACGGGTGGAATCGGCGATCGGGTCGTTATGATTGTCGCCATCGACCAGGATGGAGATGATGGCGGTGATGGTGCCGGTCCCCTCCGGTCCCGGGCCTGCCCGCTCGAGAAGGCGTGGCAACTCGGTAAAGACGGAAGCCGGATATCCGCGTGCGATCGGCGGCTCGCCGGAGGCAGTCGCCACTTCGCGGATGGCATGAGCAAAACGGGTGACGCTGTCGACGATCAGGAGAACGTTATCGCCCTTGTCGCGGAAATGTTCAGCGATGGTGATGGCCGACAGCGGCGCCATCTTGCGCAGCATCGGGCTCTCGTCGCTGGTCGCAACGACGGCGACCGACTTCTGCATGTGGGAACCCAGCGTATCCTCGATGAATTCACGCACTTCGCGGCCGCGTTCGCCGACGAGCGCGATTACCACCTTGTCGAATGCATCGGCCCTCGCCAGCATCGACAGCAGCGTCGACTTGCCGACGCCGGAGCCGGCGAAGATGCCGAGGCGCTGGCCAAGACAAAGCGGAGAGAAGATATCGATGGCGCGGACGCCGGTCCGGAAGCCGGTCTCGACACGCTTGCGCATCATCGACGGCGGCGCCGTATTTGCGATCGAGCGCGCTTCCAGGCCCGATGTCAGGGGACCAAGGCCATCGATCGGCTCGCCGAGCGAGTTGATCGTGCGGCCGCACCAGCTGTCGTCGGGCGCAATACGGAAAGCACCCTTGCGGATGATGGTGTCCTGGATGCCGATCGGCTCGCCCGGCTCGATCGGACAGACATAGGTGAGTTCCGGTTCGACGCGGACGACTTCGCCGAGATGGATGCCTGTCGGCGACCGATGCGCGACGAAATCGCCGAGGCGCACCTGCCTGGAAAGACCGGCAACCGTATAGTGTCCAGCGGCGATGGTACGCACATGACCGCCATGGGCCACGGCATTCTCCGCCAGCGCATATTGGCCCGCCAGGACGGCCATATGCGAAAGCTTCGGCGACAGCGCGCCCTCCGGCAACCGATCCTCGACCATCTCAAGCCCTCTTTACTGGCTGCCGCCTAGGGTTTTGATGGCGTCGGTGAGCGTGCCTTCGCTGCTGCTGGTAAGCGTGCTGATATTGTCGAAGGCACGGCTGACCTCGATGAGGTTGGTCATTTCCCGCATGCCGTTGACGTTGGAGTTTTCGAGGTAGCCCTGTGCAATCCCGATGCTCGAGCGATCGATCACCGGCTGCGGCGTATCGGTCGGCAGGATGCCGCTGTTTTCGTAGCGCAGGAAACCCTTGCTGACATCGGCGCTATAGAGGCCGATCTGACCCATGCTCCGGCCATTCTGCGTGATCGTGCCGTTCGATGCGACGCTCGGCGGACCGCCGGCGGGGTCGAGCTGGATCGGCGCACCGCCCGGATCGAGGACCGGGAAGCCGCGCGTGGAAACCAGCGCGCCGCTTTCGGTCATGGTGAAGCGGCCGTCGCGCGTCAGCACCAGGCCGGCCGGCGTATTCATGCCGAAATAGGCATCGCCCTTGACGGCAAAATCGAAGAGATTGCCGGTGTTCTGAAGTTCGCCATTGTCGGTGGAGAGATAATCATTGCCCTGAGAGACGAAGGCAACCTTGGCGTTGAGCTTGTTTTCCGTATTGCTGAGGACCTGATCGAACTTGACCTCGGTGCCACGGAAGCCCGTCGTATTCACGTTCGCCAGATTGTCGGCGATGGTCGTCAGACGCCGCTCGAGCGCCATCTGGGATGACAGCGCGACATAAATACCAGACTGCATTTTCAACGCCCTCCGGACATTGGAGAATAACGGGAAAGGAAACGCCGCAGGCGCTCCTACATTTCGTTAGCGGGGCATGGATGCCCTTACCCGCAATCCTGCAGGGCTTGGCTTGTGCGAAGCTGACAAGGCAAAAAGGATGTTCTGAGACCCATCGAACAGCCTCACGCAAGGCAGGTCCCCTAGTTCATCATATGAAGCAACGTTCAGGTGTGGACCGACGATGAATATTATTATCGGATTTGTAGTGACCTGCGGCTGCATCATAGGCAGCTTCATGGCTATGGGCGGAGATGTAGGCGCGCTGTTCCAGCCTTTCGAATTCGTCATTATCGCAGGCGCCGGTCTCGGCGGCTTCATCATGGCCAATCCGATGAAGGTGGTGAAGGATTCCGGCAAAGCGCTCGGAGAGGCCTTCCGCCACGCGGTTCCCAAGGAGCGCGACTATCTAGACACGCTCGGCGTACTCTATGCCCTGATGCGCGACCTGCGCACCAAGTCGCGCAACGAGATCGAAGCCCATATCGACAACCCCGATGAATCGGCGATCTTCAAGGCTGCTCCGACGGTATTGAAGAACAAGGATCTGACGGCTTTCATCTGCGACTATGTCCGGCTCATCATCATCGGCAATGCCCGCTCGCACGAGATCGAGGCACTGATGGACGAAGAGCTCGAAACGATGCAGCACGACAAGATGAAGCCCTATCATTCGATCACGATCATGGGCGATTCCTTCCCGGCGATCGGTATCGTCGCTGCCGTTCTCGGCGTCATCAAGGCCATGAGCCACATCAACGAATCACCCGAGGTGCTCGGCCATCTCATCGGTTCGGCGCTCGTCGGCACCTTCCTCGGCATTATCCTGTCCTATTCCGTCTGCGCACCGCTGGTTTCCCAGATCAAGGTCGTGCGCAACAAGCAGCATCGCCTCTACGTCATCGTGAAGCAGACGCTGCTTGCCTACATGAACGGATCGGTGCCGCAGGTCGCCCTCGAATACGGCCGCAAGACCATCTCTTCCTACGAACGTCCATCGATCGATGCCGTCGAGCAGGAAATGATGAACCCCGGCGGTGAGAGCAAGGCAGCCTGACGAATATGAGCCAGCAATCCGCGCACAGAGCACAGACGATGGACCGCACCCTTTTTGCCAAGCTTACAGGCAATCTCGGCGATCAGGCGACGCTTGCGAAACTCGGCACCGCCTTCGCCCAGGTCTATGCCGAATTCCTGCCCGACATCATCAAGACCGAGACGGGCCTGGACATCAACATCGCCTATGCCGGCCATCAGTCCGGCTCGATGAACGAGCTGATCGCCGGGCTCGGTGGCCATCATGCGCTGGTCAACGGTTCGCTGCGCAACTGGGCCCCCAACTTCATCCTCGGCTGCGGCGCCGGCTTTATCATGACGCTGATGGAGCATATGCTGGGCGCGCGCGCTGAAGATATGGAAACGCCGGTCGCGCGGCCACTTTCAGTGATCGAACTCGATCTTTCCATCATGGTGTTCGAAAAGATCGCCAAAGTGCTTCGCTCGGCGGTGAACGCAGCCGGCGGGTTCGAGCCCTATCTTGACCCGCCCTATAATGTCGAGGACCGCCCGGCGGCCATCGGTGACAACGGTAACGATTTTGCCGCTGCGATCACGATGACGATCTCGCTCGGCAAGTCGATTTCGCAGATCGTTATCATTGCACCGCAACGCGACCTGCTGCGCACCGTCGTCAGCACGCCTCGCGCCAAGAACCCGACGGCCGCTTCCCAGACATGGTCGGAGCAGCTCAGCGAGCAGGTGCGCCGCTCGCAGGTAACGCTCGAAGCGCGAGTTCGGCTCGAATCGCTGACGCTCGATACCATTTCCAAGCTCGCGGTCGGCGATGTCATTCCCTTCATGGATCATGGCGGCGACGTCCGGGTCGAGGTCAGCGCCAACAGCAAAGACCTCTACATTTGCGAATTCGGCCGCTCTGGCGAAAATTATACCGTGCGCGTCAAGGACAACGTCAACTCCGACGACGAGCTTCTTCGACACTTGATGAATTGATCTGCTGGCGTGTGAGCCCACTCACGGCAGCTTGAGGCAAGTTTCAACTGGAATAGTGATTTCATGGCTACGAAGACGACACAGCAAAGCAGCGAGGAATCGCTCGACATTTCGAACAGCGATGCCGCCTTGGACGAGGCCATCGATGGTCTGCGGGGCGTCCTGAAGAAAGACAATGACGGCGGCCTGCCCGACTTCGAGACCGACGCATTCGGCGCCGAAACGGGCACGGACCTTTCCACCTTCGGCGATTTCGGCGACGATAATTCCGCTCCGGCCTTCGATGACGGCGAGTTCGGCGTCGCTTCCGAGGCGGCCGCACCGGTTGCTCCCGGCAGCGCGCTGACCGCCAATATGGACCTGATCATGGACATCCCGATCGACGTCCAGATCATGCTCGGCAGCAGCCGTATGCCGGTCTCCGGCCTGATGAACCTGACTGAAGGCGCAATCATCGCGCTCGACAAGAAGATCGGCGAGCCGGTCGAGATTACCGTGAACGGCCGCAAGATCGGCCGGGGCGAGATTACCGTTCTGGAACATGACGAGACCAGATTCGGCATCAAGCTCACTGAAATTTATAACGCGAAGAAAAGCTGAACCCGGCTCATGACGAGCCCACTCCCCCTTGCGGGACGGAGACGAAGACCATGATGGACTTTGACGATTTCAGCGGCGCGCTCGCCGAGAAACCGTTATCTCAGACTGAAAAGGCAGCCGCCGTCCTTCTCGCCATGGGCAAGCAAGTGGCTGGACGGCTGCTGAAATACTTCACCCAGAACGAGCTGCAGATGATCATCGCCTCGGCGCAATCACTGCGAGTTATTCCGCCGGACGAGCTGGCGCAGCTGGTGGCGGAATTCGAGGACCTCTTCACCGAGGGCGCCGGCCTCATGGACAACGCCAAGGCCATCGAGAGCATTCTCGAAGAGGGCCTGACGCCCGACGAGGTCGACAGCCTGCTCGGCCGCCGTACCGCCTTCCAGGCGTACGAGACCTCCATCTGGGATCGCCTGGGCGAGGCCGATCCGGTCTTCGTTGCCAAGTTCTTCCTGCGCGAGCACCCTCAGACGATCGCCTATGTGCTCTCCATGATGCCTTCGGCCTTCGGTGCCAAGATCCTGCTGCAGCTTCCCGAGGCACAGCGCGCCGACATCATGAACCGCACGGTCAACATCAAGGATGTCAGCCCGAAGGCTGCCCAGATCATCGAAAACCGCGTGGTCGGGCTGATGGCGGAGATCGACACGGAGCGCAACGCCTCCGGTTCCACGAAGGTCGCCGACCTGATGAACGAACTCGACAAGCCGGTCGTCGATACCCTGCTGAGCTCGCTGGAATCGATCAACAAGGAATCGGTCGAGAAGGTTCGCCCGAAGATCTTCCTCTTCGACGATCTCACGCGCATGCCGCAGCCGAGCCGCGTCCTGCTGCTCAACGACATCGCCGCCGACATCCTGACGATGGCGCTGCGGGGATCCGGCAACGAGATCCGGGAGATCGTGCTGTCCTCGATCAGCCCGCGTCAGCGCCGCATGATCGAATCCGACCTGCAGATGGGCAATGCCGGCATCAATCCGCGCGAAATCGCAATTGCCCGGCGTGCCATCGCCCAGGAAGCCATACGTCTGGCCAACTCCGGCCAGATCGAGCTCAAGGCAAAGGAAAATACGCCTGTGGAAGAAGCCGCATAAGCGCGGCGCGACTCAGCCAAAATATCGTAAACTGATGATCTGAGGGCCGCGTATCATGCGCGGCCTCTTTCCGTTTCGCAAAGGGCGGCTGCTTTGGCTGACGAAGACAAGGACAGTAAAACAGAAAAACCGACGGAGAAAAAACTCCGCGATACGATCGAGAAGGGCAATGTCCCTCACTCCAGGGAAGCGACGCTCTTTGCTTCCATGCTCGCGACGGTCATCTACGTCACCTTCTTTCTGCCAGAGCGCATGGGCCGCATGGGCGAAGTTCTGCGCGACCTCTTCGAAAAGCCGGACCAATGGCAGCTGGAAACAGGCCCGGACGCCATATCGCTGTTTACGCGCATAGGCTGGGAAGTCGGCAACATGGTGCTGCCGGCCGTGGTGCTCTTCTTCGTCTTCGGGATCGGCGCCTCGATCTTCCAGAACCTGCCGACCCCCGTTCTCGAACGAATCAGGCCACAGTTTTCGCGCATATCGCCGGCGAAAGGGTTCACGCGCATCTTCAGCGCCACCGGCCTGGTGGAATTCGGCAAATCTCTCGCAAAAATCGTGCTTGTCAGCATCGTCATGTTTTTTGTGCTGCGCAGCCAGTATTTCCATGCGATCGATTCGATGGTGTCCGACCCGCAGACCATCTTCGTGCGGCTCTCGACGATCGTTCAGCGCATCCTGATCATCGTGCTGTTGGCGACCATCGTCGTTGGCATCGCCGACCTGCTGTGGAGCCGTCACCACTGGTTCGACCAATTGAAGATGACGAAACAGGAGATCAAGGACGAACACAAGCAATCGCAGGGTGACCCGATCGTCAAGTCGCGCCAGCGCTCGATCGCGCGCGACCGCGCCCGCCGCCGCATGATGAAACAGGTGCCGCGCGCCACGCTCGTCATCGCCAACCCGACGCACTTTGCCGTCGCGCTGCGCTACGTGCGCGAGGAAAACGACGCGCCCGTCGTCGTTGCCAAGGGGCAGGATCTCATTGCCTTGAAAATCAGGGAGATAGCTGAGGCCAACAATATTCCCGTTTTCGAAGATCCGCCGCTCGCACGCTCCATGTTTGCGCAAGTCTCGGTTGATAGCGTCATACCATCAGCATTTTACAAAGCTGTCGCAGAGCTCATCCATCGGGTCTATGCGGCGCAGACGAAAAAACGGGTACGATAAACCAAATGAAAAAATGCCCCTACTCTGCCCAACGCGAAGAAATATTAGCCGAAGCCATCAGCCCCGTCGCAAGCGAACTGCGCCTTCTCGATGCCGCCGACCTGATCTCGCTGCTGCGCTTCGAACGATATGGCAATCTCGGTGATCTCGTGGCCTCGGCGGCTGAGCTTTATTTTCTTCCCGGCACGGTCAACTTCGGGCTCGGCGGCGACTACAAGCTCGAGTGGGGCGGGCCGGCGGAAGTGACGCTCGATCTGGAGATCAAGCCGCGGGGCATCACCATCTATGCCAAGCTCGCGCTGACGGAACATTATGCAGGCATCGAAATCAGCCACATCGCTTTCGACAAGGCCTCGTCCGACCCGGACGAAAATACGGCGCTGCTCGCACGCAGCCTGAGGGACGCACGTTATCTCGTCCGCGGCGAAGCGGCACACGCAGTCTGAAAAATCCAGCGTTGCACGACTTGCGAAGATGATCCGTTTCGGTCAGCGTCAGCTTATGTAGCCGAAGCGGATCGCCTTTGCGATTGCCTGGATGCGGTTGACGCTATCGAGCTTGATCGTCGCCGATCCGAGATAGGCATTGACCGTATGTACCGACAATCCCAGTTTCTCGGCAATCTCCTCGCTGATGCGTCCATCGCCGGCAAGCTGCAGACAGGCGATTTCGCGCTCGCTCAGCGCTTCGGCAGCCTGTGACCGGCGTTCATCCAGTGATAGGAGCTCCATCATGAGCTGGCAGCTGCGGCCGTGCAGCTCGACGATCATATCGCTCGAAAGGTCCATGAACTTGGCCGTGAAGACGGTGTAGCCATTGCCGACGGCACCGAGCCGCACGGGAAAGGCAACGCCGGCAAAGGGCAGGAGATGCGGCTTCAGGCGCTGCGTGAAGGCGGCAAAATCCGGCGTCTCGGCCGTGCTGTCGCTATCGCGCCCGTTCCACATCAGCGGCAGCAGCGATTTGTCGACATGCTCGATCAGCGCTTCGCCATAGACCTCAACGAAGGATTTGCCGACGACCGAGTTGGCCGAGCCCCAATTATCGAGCTCGCATACCAGGCGCTGCTTATGCGGGAGGCCTGAACCGTGCAGCCGATAAACGGCAAAATGCTGTGCATCGATCAGCTTCTGCATCGACACGAGCTTCGGGAACAGATCGGAGCGGCCGGAAATCCGCCCGGAACGGGTGAGCCGTGATTCGGTCGGCATACCCATTGTCCTGTCTGGCTGATAGCGCATCCGGTCGGCCCTTAAACGAGATTGTTGCGCACGGCGAAAGCGATCGCTTCCGAACGGGTCTTGGTCGCGGTCTTGCGCATGACACTTGTGATGTAGTTATTGATGGTATTGCGCGAGATCCCGAGAATCATGGCGATCTCGTCGCTTGTCTTGCCTTCGGCGATCCAGAACAGGCATTCCAGTTCGCGTTCGGTCAGCTCGAAATCGCGCTCCAGCTTACCCTCGAAGCAACGCGTCGAGCTGGCGAGATAGCCGGCCAGGAGGCCGACGTCCCTCAGCCGCTCGGGCGACAGTACTGCCGCTTCATTCGCCAGCAGCAGCAACGAGAAGCGCGTTCGGCCAACATTGAACGTCAAGGCGTGATACTGACGGCCTATACCGTCAGGCAGCGCGATATCATCCGGCAGGGCCGCCAGGCTCGGCTGAAACAGCGCCATGCATTTTTCCAGCTCGCCGATACGGCCATACCCGCTCGTCAGTTCCGTCGCCAGACGCCGGACGAGATCGAAGGGCCAATCGGAGGCAATCACGAAGTCGAGGCCGCTTTCCTGGATGAGATCGGATCGGACCAGAAGATAATGAGAAGCGCCGGCATAGCTCGCCAAGGCATGAAGGCCGGCTTGCAGATAGGCAGGGCCGGAAACGGCACTCAGCTGCAGAACCAGCTGCTCGCGCGAGATGGCTCTGGCGGGCACGCTCGATCGCGCATCCCTATCGCCTTTGCTTACCTGCGATATCTGCATGTCCATACTTGCATTTCCTGCCGCTGTTGGACGATCGGCCGTCAACGAGAGCATTGTTTCGTCAGAACCCAATCCCTTCACCTCAGAGAACCGGCGACCTATCTCGACGAAACATCGAAGCCGGGTCTTTCTCGACCGCGGCACAGATACATCCCGGCGGGTTCGGGAAGGTGAGCATAGCTCGCCTCTGAATTCGACATCCGCAATCGTGTCGGCATACATCGCCGCAAACACAAACCGCGAACCATGGACTAAATCTTTCCGCTTTGAACTCTACGAACTTAGACATGCGAAACGCCGAAAAGCGGGCCGAATCGTTCCGTTTATTCATGTATTACGCAATAAGCACAGTATTTGTAAGTCGATTCTCCATACCCAACAACTGTATGTCCTTTGAATTCCATCTTACGAGTACGTCAATTCGGCTTATAGCGACTAATTAATCACAGGTTCAAATCGACGGCGCGGCAGGCTCCAGCGCCACATGCCTAGACAAAAAAGACCGGGAGATTTCCCGGTCCTTCCATCAGGCTGCCTGGTCGACGGCCCATTTTCTGAGGATCTTTGCAGCGCGCTCTTCGCTGATTTCCACCATGCGGGACAGGCGGCGCTCCGGCCCTTCCTTGACGCGGCGGTTGAAGGTGCCGGCATCGTCGCCCATTGTCAGCAGATCGTCGGTGCTGTCGAAACCGAAGTCCGAGCCGAAGCCGTCCATGAGAGCCGCACCGGGGCCACCCACTGCCGGTGCGAAGTCCGGCAGCTCGAGGCCAGCCGCTTCCGGCAGCGCTGCGCCGCCATTTGCACCCCCAAGCGAGCGGATCAGCGGACGGAAGCCCATCCAGATGATCAGGACAGCGACGGCGACGAAGGCCAGCGAGTTGATGATGCCAGCCATGTTGCGGCTCAACATGTCGGTGATGCTGAAGCTGGAGGACGTATCTTCAAGCAGCTGACTGTCGAGGAAGTTCATGGCATTGACGGTGACGATGTCGCCGCGGGCCGGATCGACGCCCGCTGCCGTTGCGACGATCTTCTGCATTTCGGCGATATAGGCATCGACCTTCGCCTGGTCGGCACCTTCGCCGACCATTTGCGCGATGCGGCCCTTGTTGACCACTACGGCAACGGAGAGCTTTTCGATCTTGTAGCTGTTGCGGGTCGTCGCTGTCGTCTTGCTGTTGATTTCGTAGTTGGTCTGCTCCTCGCGCTTGTCGGACTGGTCGTTCGACGTCGGCGAGTTGCCACCGGATTTCGGAGCCGCCTGCGGGATATTCTGCTCCACGGTGGCTGCGGTGTCCGGCTGGCTTTGCTGCGACTTCTGCGCTTCCTTAACTGTGCGGACGGAGCGCTCGACCTTCGAGTCGGGATCGAAGGTGGTTTCCTGCACCTGCTGACTGTCGGTATTCAACTGCGCCGTCACGCTGGAACGGAAATTGTCCATGCCGAGGAAGGGCGCCAAGGCTTTGTCGATGTTGGATTCGACTTCGTTCTGGACGTTCTGCACGATGCCGAGATTGCGGCTCAGCGCTCCGTTGCCGGGATCATCTCCCGATGCAAGGAGCTGGCCCGTGGAATCGAGGATGGTGACGTCGTCGACCTCCAGACCGGGAACGGCGGAGGCGACGAGATGGCGGATAGCTGAAGCCGATTTGCGGGCGGCCTCCGCACTCGCGCGGATCATGACCGACGCCGTCGGCTTCTGATCCGCCTTCCGGAAGTTGCCGACATCCTGCATGACGATGTGGACGCGGGCAGCGCTGATACCGGCGATAGAAGTGATGGTGCGGCTGATTTCACCCTCGAGAGCACGCACGCGGGTAACTTCCTGCATAAAGGAAGTCAGACCGAGCGAACCGACATTGTCGAAGAGCTCATAGCCGGCCTTGCCGCTCGTCGGCAGGCCGCGCTCGGCGAGAAGCGCGCGGGCCTTGCCGGTCATGCCGGCCGGAACGGTCAGGCTGGAACCGTCCGTACCGACCTGGAAATTGATCTTGGCTTCAGCAAGCGCGATGCTGATCTGGTTGAGATCCGTCGCATCCAGGCCGACATACAGCGTCTCCTGAGCGGGCTTATTGACGTAGAGGGCCGCCAAAAGGATCAGCAGCATGGAGGCGGCGCCTACGCCTCCCATGATCATCAGCCGCGTTCTCCCGAGATTCTGCAGATTCCGAAACAGGGGAACTAATTGATTTAACAGATTCATTCTGTTCTCGCACGATTCGTCAAAGACCTGATGGCTTTGTAACCTGCTGCGAAAATAGAAATCGAAACTTGTGCGAGCGTTTCGTCCGACCAGAGAGCCCAGGAAAAAACCGGAAAGAATCGGAAGATTATATAAGAAAAACAGTATCTATCGTCGGCGGCGGTTAGAAGAAGTCGAAATCGCCGGCAGCTTTTGCCAGGGGTTGGACCAGGGGCTGAGCCATGGACGGGGAATGCGCATGAAAACTGCTGCCGCCAAGCGCCCTTTGCATTTCTGTGAGCTTGACGAGGCTCAGCGCCGTTGCCAGATCCACCGTCCAGGCCTCGGGCATCGCTCCGGCAATGGTATCGATGAATTCGGCGATGCCGCGCGTCTTCTGCACCGCAAGATCGATGCCCTGAACGACCTTCATGGCCTCCGGCGAGGCCAGTATGTTGGCATCGCTGATGTCAAGCAGCTGAGGTTCGACGCGTTCGATCAGATAGGCGATGTCATGCAATTCGGAAACGATGCGCAGAAGGATAGCCGGAAGCGTCTCCTCGATGGCAGCCGTCTCAACGTGCTGAAAGGGGGTCATGCACTTGCCTCGCTGATCAGAAAAATTCGATCGTGTTGTCGACTGGCTTGGGAGCGACGACCGGACGCTGCTCCAGCGCTACGGTCTTCTGTGTCTCGGCGCCGGTCAGCGGATATTGCCTGGCTCTTCCGGAAATCGGCCAATATTCGATCTTGCGCCCGTGCTCGCCGCCCGTGCTGGAACTGACGACCGGGATACCCTCGTCTTTCAGAAACTGCATGGCAAAGATCGCGTTCTGCTCGCCGACATTGGAGAAGGTCGCGATCGTCTTGGCGCCACCGAAGACTTTCGCCTCCAGCCGGTCGCGCCTCGCGCCCTTCTTCAGCAGGCCGTTGATCAGAAGTTCCATCAGGTGCACGCCGTAACGCGTCGCATCGCCACCGCTCATCGGCGAGTTCGCCATTCCCGGAAGGAGGAAATGGTTCATGCCGCCGACGCCGGCGATGGGATCGCGCAGGCAGGCCGCCACGCAGGAGCCGAGGATGGTCGTCAGCACCACTTCGGGATCGCTGATGACCTTGTACTCGCCCTGAATGATATGCACGCGACGGGCCGCACCCTCGACGATCATTTCAATGCTCCGAACACAGCCTCGATGGCTGCCTTCATCTTTTCGATGGTGAAGGGCTTGGCGAGTACGTTGTTGGCCCCGAGCTGCGCCGCCTTCTGAACCAGCGCGCGGTCGCCCTGCGCCGTCAGAATGATGAAGGCGGCCTTCTTGGTCGCCGGGTTGGTGCGCACGGCCTGCAGGAGGCCGAGGCCATCCATCTTCGGCATGTTGAAATCGGAGATGACGAGATGATGCGGCTGCTGCTGCATGATCTTCATCCCCTGCTCGCCGTCGCCGGCAGCCGTGATCTGTTTGAATCCGAGCTGCGTCAGCGCATCGCTGAGCAGGAGGCGGCTGGTGACCTGATCGTCAACGATCAGAACTTTGATTTTCTCCGCTAGAGACATTATTCGCTCCCTTCCTTTCGGGCGGCTGTGGCTTTCAAAATTTCCTCGCCAATGGCGTTCAGCGGAAACTGCTGTTCGACTGCACCAAGCTCGTGGGCGACCCTCGGCATGCCGTAGACCACGCAGGTCTTCTCGTTCTGGCCGATGGTGCGCGCACCCGCGTGGCGCATCTTGAGGAGACCGGCGGCGCCGTCGCGCCCCATCCCGGTCAGGATCACGCCGACGGCATTGCGGCCGGCCAGTTCGGCAACCGAGTCAAAGAGCACGTCGACGGAAGGACGATGGCCGTTCACCGGCCCGCCGTCTACCAGACGACAATGAGGCGCGGACGCATTGGCGACCCTAAGGTGCCTCTCACCGCCAGGCGCCAGATAGATCTTGCCGATTTCCAGCCGCGCACCGTCGGTCGCCTCCTGGACGACCGGCGCACAGAGGCGATTCAGCCGCTCGGCGAAGCTGCGCGTAAAGGTCGGCGGCATATGCTGCGTGATGACGGTGGGCGGACAATTGGCCGGGAATTTCTGCAGTACATTGATCAGGGCCTCGACGCCGCCCGTGGAAGAACCGATGGCGACGATCTTACGCCCCACACGGAAGTCCGCGACGGCCGGCGGCGGCACGCGCTGGGCGGCAGGCTTCACGTATTGACGCTGCGAGCGGGCAGCCGCCTTCACCTTATCCGCCAGATCGCCGAAAGGATGCGGCTCGCCTGGAGACGGCTTTCCGACACAGTCGAAGGCACCGATTTCGAGTGCGGCAAGCGTCGCATCCGCGCCGCGATGCGTCATCGTGGAGACCATGATGACGGGCATCGGCCTAAGCGTCATGATCTTTTCCAGGAATTCGAGGCCGTTCATGTTCGGCATCTCGATATCGAGGGTAACGACATCCGGATTGAGCGCCTTGATGGCGGCGCGCGCCTCCAGTGCGTCACCGGCCTGGCCGATGACGTCGACCTCTGGATCGGCACGCAGGACGGCGGTGATGAGACCCCGCATGGTCGGGGAGTCATCGACGACAAGAACACGAGCGAGAGCGTTCATGGCTTCCTCCCCGCGGACTTGCCGAGATAGCGATAGGTCGTGATGCCGATATTGTCGAAGACGTGCTTGGCTTCCCCGGCTACGCGTTCGGAGTGGCCGATATAGAGATGGCCGGCATCCTGCAGCTGGCCGGCAAAGCGCGTCCAGATTTTCGTCTGCGTCGGCTCGTCGAAATAGATGACGACGTTGCGGCAGAAGATGACGTCGAACAGGCCCTTGAAGGGCCACTGCCCGAGCAGGTTCAGTTCGTTGAAGGTGATGAGCCGCTTGACGCGATCGTCGATCTGGAATTTCCGGCGGCCCTGGACATTGACTTCCTGGAACCACTGCTTGCGCATGGCAGGAGAAACCGTTTCGAGCGAAGATTCATCATAGGCGCCGGCGCGGGCAAGCCCGAGGATCTTGGGATCGATATCCGTCGCCAGGATCCTGAAATCGAAATCGGCGACATTCGGCATCAAGGCGAGCACGGTCAGCGCGATCGAGTAAGGCTCCTGCCCGTCGGAGCAGGCGGCAGACCAGATGCGCACCCGGCCGCCGGCCTTGGCGCGCGCCAGGAGACCAGGCAGAACCTCGTCGCGCAAATGATCGAAATGATGGTTTTCGCGGAAGAAGCGGGTGAAGTTCGTCGTCAGATGCGACAGCATTTCGCGACGCGCCGCACTTCCCACCGGCGAAGACACCAGCTGGCAGTAGTCGCGGAAGCCGGCGAGGCCCAGCGCGCGGATATGCTTCGACAGCCTGGAATAGACGAGAGACGCCTTGCTCTCATTGAGAGAAATGCCGGCATCCGCATAAATCATGGCGGCGATTTCCATGAGGTCGCGGCGCGTCAGCGGGTATTCGCCGCTCGCCAGCACCTCGTCTGGAGACGCCTTGAAATCCATTGCTCCCATCATGCTCATGCAGCCTCGCTTTCGCTTTCAGGGAACAGGGCTTCCAGCTCGATCAGGCAGATCATGCGGCGATCGATCGCCACGATGCCGCGGGCAAACTGCCGCTCGTGATCGGAGGAAACCTCCGGCGTCGGCTGTATGCTGTCGTCGGTAATGGTCAGAATATCCGAAACCGCATCGACCAGAAGACCGACCACCTTGCGCTTGACCTGAGCCACGATGATCACATGCCGAACGGTCGGTTCCGCCCGCTTCATCCCGAGCCGGGCGGAGAGATCGATGATCGGCAGCACCGCGCCGCGCAGATTGACGACCCCCAGCATATAGCCCGGCGCATGCGGCATGGCCGTTGCCGGCGTCCAGCCGCGGATTTCCCGAACCGACATGATGTTAACGCAGAATTCCTGGTCGCCGATGCGAAAGGCGATCAGTTCACGATTGCCCTGGTTCAGGTTCTTGACGGCATAAGACATCAAGTCACCCCGCCGCCGCGTAAGACATTTCGGGCTTCAGCGCCTGGCCGCGCGAAGCGCCGACCACGGCATCGACATCCAGGATCAGCGCCACGCGGCCATCGCCGAGGATGGTCGCTGCAGCAATGCCCGGGACATGCGTGTAGTTGGCTTCGAGGCTCTTGATGACGACCTGGCGCTGGCCCTGGATGGCATCGACCATGAGGGCGCGCTGACCGCCGCCTTCCGATTCCACCAGCAGCGCGACGCCGTCGACCGGATTGGCCTGTGTGGCGCGGAAGTTCAGGATGCGGCCGACATCGACCAGCGGGCAGAAGCTGTTGCGGATCGAGATCAGGCGGTGGTTGGCACCGAAGGAGTGGATCGCGGCAGCCTCGGGCTGCAACGTCTCGACGATCGCCGTCAGCGGCACGACCAGGGTCTGGCCGGCAACCGTGACCACCATGCCGTCGAGAACGGCCAGCGTCAGCGGCAGGCTCATGGTGAAGACCGAGCCCTGCCCCGGCCTGGAGGTGATGTTGATGCGGCCACCGAGCGCCTGGATAGAGCGCTTGACCACGTCCATGCCGACGCCGCGGCCGGAAATGTCCGAAATCTTGTCGGCGGTCGAGAAGCCCGGCAGGAAGATCAAGTTGTCGATTTCCTCATCCGACAGATTGGCGTCTGCCGCGATCAGGTCGTTGTCGATGGCCTTCTGGCGCACCCTCTCGCGGTTGATGCCGGCGCCGTCGTCGGCAAGCTCGATCAAGATGCGGCCGGAACGATGCTTTGCAGTCAGCCGGACGGTGCCTTCCGGGTTCTTGCCGAGCGTCGAGCGCTTTTCCGGCGTTTCGATGCCGTGGTCGACCGCATTGCGGATCATGTGCGTCAGCGGTTCGGCAAGCTTGTCGATGACGGTCTTGTCGACCTCGGTGTTCTCGCCCTCGGTGATCAGGCGGATCGACTTGCCGGTCATATCGGCGATTTCGCGGACGATGCGCGACATGCGCTGGAAGACCGGCTTCACCGGCTGTGCGCGGATCGCCATGACGCTGTCCTGGATCTCGCGGGTGAGCTGCTGCAGCTCCTCGAGACCCATATTGATCGAGGACGCGCCGTTATTGTCATTCTCGATGACGCTCTGGGAGAGCATCGCCTGGTTGATGACAAGCTCGCCGACGAGGTTGATCAGGCGATCGACGCGGTCGAGATCGACACGGATGGTCTGGCCGGCGGCTGCGGCGGCATTGTTCTGCGCTGCGGCGGCATTCGAAGCGGCAGCTGCGGCAAGGGCGGCTTCTTTCTTCTCGACGCGTGCAGCGGCCGAGGCGAGCTGCGTAACATTGCTTGCGGTTTCCGCAGCCGCAACGGCGGCAGCGACATCGTTTCTGGGCGCCGGTGTTTCCTTTCCGGCCTCTGCAGCCGGGGCGGCGCCGTCATTGTCAAGGATCGAAAGATCGAAGGGCACCGGTACCATCGGCAACTCTTCGCTGGTCGAAGACCCGCCGCCTGCGGCCGGCTGGACATCGAGATCGCAATCCCATTCGGCAAATTCGAAGACGGTACGAATGGCATCTTCGCCCTTATCCGTCTTGATCGAGATTGCCCACTTGAAATAGGCGCCTTCGGGATCGATGTCGGGAAGGCCCGGCAATGCATCCATATCGCAGAAGATGTTCATCTCGCCGAGCCGCGAGAGATCGCGCAGCAGCAGCGTCGCGTCGTTGCCCTTGGCGTAGAGATCGGACCGCGGCTTGAAGCTGACTTCATATTCCGGCCTGGCATCGACGGCCAGCTCGTCGCTGCCGAAATCATCGTCGAAGCTGAAGGGGATCGGCTGGAAACCGCTTTCGTCGGTCGGCGAAGGCGCGGCCGCGACGGACTTCGGAGCAACTTCGGCAACCACCGCTGCCGACGGCGCGGGAACATCGCCATTTGCCAGCGCTTCCAGTTCCTTGACAAGGCCACGGCTGCGCGCCGGATCGACGCTGCCGCCATCGCGAGCGGCATTGGTAAGGTCCGCCAGAACGTCGGCGGCCTTGAGCATGACCTTCAGGACATCCTGGGTCGGCTCCAGCTTGTTGGATCGAACGCAATCGAGCGTCGTCTCGAAGACATGAGCGAAGGCGACAAGATCGTCCAGACCGAAGGCACCCGCCCCACCCTTGATGGAATGAACGGCGCGGAAGACGGCGTTGACGGTTTCCGGGTCACGGTCGCCATCATTCATTTTCAGGAGACCGGATTCCAGTTCTGCGAGCTGCTCTTCGCACTCCTGGAAGAAAATCTCTTTGATTTCGTTCATGTCCATGAGGGATGGATCCTGTCTAGGCGGTTACGCGCTCGATGGCATCGATCAGCTTGGCGGGATCGAACGGCTTGACGATCCAGCCGGTCGCACCAGCCTGGCGGGCGCGGTTCTTCTTTTCCGCGTCGCTTTCCGTCGTGAGCACGAGGATCGGAACGGCGCGGTATCTGTCGTTGCGGCGAACGCCCTCGATGAAGCCGAAGCCGTCAAGACGCGGCATATTGATATCGGTGACGATAACGTCAGGATTGGCTTCTTCCAGAATTTCCAGGCCCTCGACACCGTCTTCGGCCTGAATGGTCTCGAAGCCCGCATTGTTGAGGGTCACGAGAAGCATGTTTCGGATGGTTCGAGAATCATCCACCGTCAGCACTTTTTTCTTCATTGCCGGATCTCCTTGGCAAGCAGATGGGAGATATCCACCCCGATCACCTGCATCGTTTTTTGAAATGCATCCGACACCTTGGAGAAGGTGAAGGAGAGTTTGTCCTCATCCCAGGTCTTGGCCGCAGCCATGATGACCTGCACGCACAAAGTCCCGATCCTTTCGACACCGGACGCATCGATCGCGACATTGCTGCCGCGCAACCCCATCAGCGTACCGCGAAGGCTCGAGGCCTCGTTGAGATCCAGCACTGCGGCCAGACTGATTGTCTTTTCGCCTTTCCTGCTCGGCATCGCGTCATTCCTCGTTGTCTGAAATCAGGCCCGTCGGCCCGCATGTGCATGAAACTGAAAGATCAATAGGCATTGCGATCGCCTCCCGCTGCGGCCCTGCGAAGCGGGAAGCCGAAATCGGCCATATCCTCTTCGTTCTGCCTGATGCCGAACTCCTCGCGGGCTGGGAGCTGCGGTTGCTGCGCGGCCCTGACCGGAACGGCAGGGGCCGCATGCCGCCGCTCGCGCTCGATGCGGAATTCGCGGATGGTCCGGCCGAGTTCGACGACGACGGAATGAAGGTGATCGGCACCTTCCTCGGAGCGGCTGGCCTCGCTGCCGGCAGCGGCCGCACGCTCGCTGTGGCCGCCGATATCTGATATCAGTGCCTTGAGGCCGGCGACCTGTTCGTCGCTCGCCGCGACAATTCCGGAAATGGCTTCATTGATATCCGTCACCTGGCGGACAATGCTGCCGATCGCTTCCTGGGTGCGGCCGACCATCTGCACACCGGCATCCACCTGCGCCTTGGTGCCCGTCACCAGAACCTTGATCTCGCGTGCGGCATCGGCGGAACGCTGGGCAAGCGCGCGGACTTCCTGCGCAACGACGGCAAAGCCGCGGCCGCTATCACCGGCGCGGGCGGCCTCGATGCCGGCATTCAGCGCAAGAAGATTGGTCTGGAACGCGATCTCATCGATGACGCCGATGATCTGGCCGATCTTTTCAGCCGACGTTTCGATATCGGCCATGGCCGATATCGCCTGCCCGACGATCTTGCCGCTGTCTTCGGCCGCCACGCGGGTCGATGCCGTGACGCGCTCGGCCGAGCGCGTATTGGCTGCATTGCCGCGCACCTGTTCGGCCAGTTCCGCTAGCTGCTTTGCAGAGGCCGCAAGTCCTCGCGACTGTTCGGACGATTTTTCCGCCAGGGATTTCGAGGCGCGGGAAATGGCGTCGCTCGTCGCTTCGGCGGCCTGTACACCACCGGACAGCGCCGAAAACTGCTGCTGGATGTCAGTGAGCGCCGCGTTCAAGGCTTCCGCGACTTCGGTATAGGCTTCGGGACAATCCATCGGCATACGGGTCGTCAGATCGCGAGCGGTAAGGCCGTTGGCGAGATCGGCAATCAAGGCCGCTGCCTCGGCGCGGTCGGCAGCCCGCTGTTCGCTCAGCGCCCGCTGGTGACCGACCCGCAATTCGTTGAACCGCAACGATACGGCAATCTCGGCATCGACCAGCACCAGGCGCACGACCGATGTCACGAGTTCGCTGAGCTCGCGGGCACGGCGCTTGGCTCCCGGCAGAATGGCCCGGCCGCCCATATCTTCGAGCAGGCCGGAAAGAAGATGCTCCAGCATCACGCCATGGCCCGCAACATGCCAGCGCGGATCGAGCCCCATCTTGCTTTCGCTGTCGGACAGAACCTTGACACGCTCGGCATAGAGGCTGTCGAAGCGCGCATCCGTCAGCACATCCCAGTGCGAGGAGTGCAGATCCTGGAGCCGTACGAGCTGGCTTTCGCTCGAAAAATTGCGCGCAGCGTCGGGATAGGTCTGGAAACGGTGGAAAAGATCGCGCAGGCCGGCTTTCAGATGTGCCTCAAGCATCGGCCGGTGACGGCGCAGCGTTTCGCATTGTCCGGCATCGAGACCAGCAAAACGCAAGCGATCGCGAAGGCTGCTAGCCTGCGCCCTGCCTGCCTGATCTGAAGGCGTATCCTGCGCCAAAGTCGCCCCTGCCGAACTGCCGCGCATTGAAGCGCCGGCGAAACCGCTGATGATCCGCGCCAGGCGCAATGAGGAGGCGAGAAAAGGCAGCCGTGGCCGTCGATCGACTGATCGAGGCACCGAAGCTCGCTCGTTCATCAAAGTCTGTTGCGGACCTGTTTGATGACATGGATACCGGATCGGACCCGGTACGACGGGGCGGCTTCATGCCTGGTGAGAACGAGTCACAATTTTCCCATTCCGACGTTCAAGTTCAATATTTATGGTTAATTCCTTGCCCGAAGGTTAATGACGGACGAGACGCAGCTCGTAGTTATCCCTACTAAATTAGCGACTACTTTGTTGCCGCGAAAGAACATCGATCGTAAGTCACGAGCAAGCTTCATCCCTTACTACCCAAGGGATAGACAGTTTCGATGTCGTTACGGAGAGAGCAATGATTGTTCTTGGTTTGACAGCCTCGCTGATGGCCAGCCTGACGCTTACGGCCTTCATGCTTCTATATCGTCTCGAAGAGGCGCGCGGCAAAGCCACCAGCCGCATTCTCTAGATAAAGCAGTAACGGACGTCTCAGATCCAAGATCAGATATATGGCACCTCGTGGCCAAGACGGCGAGCGCTGCTGTTCTTACGGACGGCAGGAGCTAGCTTTGGCCTCAATAGTTCCGTATTAAGCCTCACGATCAGGCACCGAGACCCATCTTTTAATGCTCGACACGACCCATTCCCGAACAAACGCCCAGAAACTTTCGCTGGGGCTCGCCCTCGCGATCATCTTCGGAGTGACGCTCTGGCGCGTGCTCATGTTGCTCCTCAACAAGACGGACCTCTTCGTCGATGAGGCGCAATATTGGTTCTGGGGCCAGAACCTCGATTTCGGCTATTATTCCAAGCCGCCGATGATTGCCTGGGTCATCCGCTTCTTCAACACGATCTCCGGCTCGGATTCGACCTTCTGGATCCGCGTATCGGCGCCGCTCTTCCATCTTGCCACTGCCCTGATGCTGATGTGCACCACGCGGCGGCTGATCGACGACGAGACCGGACGCGAGATTGCGCCATGGGTCGGCGTCATCTTCATCACCCTGCCGGCTGCCTCGCTTTCCGCCGTGCTGGTATCGACCGATACGATCCAGATCCTGTTCGTGACGATCGCCATCTGGGCCTTTATCGGTCTGACCAGGCGCTCCTCGGTACTGGAAGCCGTCATCCTCGGCGCCAGCCTCGGTTGCGCTTTCCTGACGAAATATTCGGTGCTCTTCCTTCTGCCGGGCGTCGGCATTGCCATGCTGACGATGCGTTCGGCGCGTATCGCCTGGCGGGATATGGTGATTGCCGCCATCGTCGGCGCCATCGTCGTTTCCCCCAATCTCTGGTGGAACCTTACCCATGATGCGGCGACCATAAAGCACACCGAGAATATTGCCCAATGGAGCAAGAGCGGCGGCGGCAACACTGTGCTGAAGCACGTGCTCAACGGACTCAGCTTCTTCGGCGCGCAGTTCGGCGTGGTCGGCCCGGTTGTCTTCTACGCGCTTTTGTGGGCGACGTGGCGACTGATCCGTGGACAGAGCGATGACCGGGAAAAGCTGCTGTTCTGGCTCTCGGTGCCTGTCGTGGCGCTGATCACGCTGCAGGCACTTCTCGCCAAGGCCTATGCCAACTGGGCTGTTTCGGCCTATGCTGCCGGTACCATTCTTGCCGTCTGGCTGCTCTATCGGCTGACGAAAAAGGGGCTGAGCACCTCGCTGATCATAGGCGCCGTCGTCGCCGTCGTGATCCCGGTACTGACGGTCTTCGCCTATGACATCAAGCTGCCGAACGGCAATCTCGTCATGAAGCGCTATGTCGGCCGCAGCGTCATCAGTGAGGAAATCGCCGATATCGCCACGCAGGCGAAGATGACCGAAATCGTCGCGCAGGATCGCGATATCCTTGCCGATATCTATTATACGCTGAAGGGCAAGCCATTCCGTATCTATGCCCGCCCTTTCGGCGGCTTCCCCCATAACTATTATGAGCAGGATTTTTCCCTGCCGGCCAGTGTGACCGGTCCAGTATTGTTCGTCGACAACGATCCGATCGAATGCCCGGAAGGCCAGGCCGAGCTCCTGAAGAGCTGGTCGCCGCCCTATGGCGAAATGAAGGGCAAGACGCTCTACGCCTATCGCGTGCCGGCATCCTGTCTGGCGCCCAAACCGTCAGTAACGGGTGCGGCGGAAAATTAAGAAATCGAGCCGGGACTGTTGACCGGCTCGTGCAACTGCATCATGACAGGCCCACACTAGGAAGACGCTAGGCGTCCTGTTATCATGACCGAACCGTCGGAGTTCGCTCCGGCAAAGGAATGAAGGCATTTTGGAACGTTGAGCCCGCTCGAATTCGGCGCCGCCGACAGCGAAGATAGAGACGAGAGGACGCATCGCGCAGGAGCGCGCGTAATCGCCTCGCTGTTCGTCGCGTTCTTCGCCTATATCGGACTTGCGCTCGGCGGTGGCATCAATCTCGCCACGCGCGCCGATGCCGAAGCCCTCTCCTCGGGCAAGGACAGTCAGCCCCTCTACCTTTCCCTGCGCGATCCGGTGCGCGGTATCGTCGTTGCCGACCGGCTGGCGACGCCGAAAGCTACCTGGCACGACATAGGACCTGCAACGCTTGCCGCCCTCCCCACGTTCGGTTATCCAGTAGCCTCGTGGCAGCCGAACCGCCCGAACGATTCGACACGGCTCGAATCCCTGGCATTTCGCGCCTATCTCGCTCGCGCGCCTCCAGCCGCGCTCGTCTGAGCATTTGGCGCGTCTGCGCCGCATTTCCGACAAGACATCAAGTCCGCCTGCGGCCAAGCCGTCGGCATAGGCCTATTTTCAAGGATAATACCCATGCGTACCTCACCATGGCTCGTGGCACTTTATACAGTGGTCATCGTCATTGGCTTTCTGATCGCCCTGCCGAACACGCTGCCGCCGTCGGTTCTCAACAAGATCCCGTCCTGGCTGCCGCATAGCCAGGTTTCGCTCGGTCTCGACCTTCGCGGCGGTTCCTATCTCGTTCTCGAAGTCGACGAGAAGGACCTAACGAACGGCCGGCTGCAATCGCTGCAGCAGGACGCCCGGCGCGTGCTGCGCGACAAGAACATCCAGACGCGCTCGATCATCCGCAACGGCGATCAGATCGTCGTGACGCTCACCGATGCCTCGCAGAGCGGCGACGCGGTGACGCAGTTGCAGACGCTGGCCAATACGATCACATCGGGCCTCTCGGCCGGCCAGTCCGATCTCACCATCAAGCCGAATGGCGCAACGATCGCGATGTCCTTCTCGCAGGCAGGCATTTCGGCCAACGTCGATTCCGCGGTTCAGCAGAGCCTTGAAGTCATCCGCAAGCGCGTCGACCAGGTGGGCGTCGCAGAGCCGACCATTCAGCGCGTCGGTCCGAACCGCGTTCTCGTTCAGCTTCCGGGTGCGCAGGATCCCTCGCATCTGCGCGAGCTTCTCGGTTCGACCGCGAAGATGTCCTTCCA
The DNA here is from genome assembly GCF_000330885.1 of Rhizobium tropici CIAT 899. Lineage (NCBI taxonomy): Bacteria > Pseudomonadati > Pseudomonadota > Alphaproteobacteria > Hyphomicrobiales > Rhizobiaceae > Martinezella > Martinezella tropici. The sequence goes on along the minus strand of NC_020059.1, from coordinate 645,207 downwards.
CCTGCTCGCCGACAATGCCGATCCGAACAATCCCGGCCCAGGCGTCACCATCATGAAGGACGAGCAGGGCAACAGCTATCCGGTTCTCGACCGCATCGAACTGTCGGGCGACCGCCTGACGGATGCCCGCGTCAGCTTCGATCCGAACACGCATGAGCCGCTCGTCACCTTCCGCTTCGACAGCGCCGGCGCCAACCGCTTTGCCGAAATCACCCGCGAAAATGTCGGTAAGCCCTTTGCTATCGTTCTCGACAACAAGGTGCTGAGCGCACCGAATATCCGCGAGCCGATCACCGGCGGTTCGGGCCAGATCTCCGGCAACTTCACCGCAGACAGCGCCACCACGCTTGCAGCCCTGCTGCGCGCCGGCGCTCTGCCCGCCAAGCTCACCGTCATCGAAGAACGCACCGTCGGCGCCGATCTCGGTAGCGACGCGATCCAGAAGGGCATCTATAGCGGCCTCGTCGGCTTCGTCCTGGTTGCCGCCTTCATCTTCGTGCTCTATGGCGCCTGGGGCATTCTCGCCAATGTCGCGCTGCTCATCCACACGGTCCTGACCTTCTCGGCCCTGACGCTTGTCGGCGCCACGCTGACGCTGCCCGGCATCGCCGGTATCGTCCTTGGCATCGGCCTTGCGGTTGATGCCAACGTTCTCATCAACGAGCGCATCCGCGAAGAAACCCGCAAGGGCCGCGGCGCCTTCGCCGCCATCGATAATGGCTTCAAGAAGGCCTACTCGACGATCATCGACGGCAACATGACGGCGCTCATCGCCGCCGCCATCCTGTTCTACTTCGGCTCCGGTCCGGTTCGCGGCTTTGCCGTGACCATGGGTCTCGGCCTCATTATCTCGATGTTCACCTCCGTCGCCTTCGTGCGCGTCGTGATGATCGCCATCACCCGTCGCCGCAAGCTGAAGGTGATCAACATCAGACCGCTGATCCCTTTCAGCCCCTATGACAAGCACATCCAGTTCATGAAGGCCCGCTTCTTCGGCGTCACCGTCTCGGCGATCCTGTCGATCGCCTCGGTGGTCCTGTTCATCCATCCGGGCCTCAACTACGGCGTCGATTTCCGCGGCGGCATCCAGATGTCGGTCAAGACCAAGGACGCAGCCGATCTGGCGACGTTCCGCGAGGGACTGAACACGCTCGGCCTCGGCGAAATCGCACTGCAGTCCTTCGGCGACAACAATAGCCTTCTTGTCCGTGCTCAGCGCCAGGACGGCGGCGAAGAGGCGCAGACGGCGGCAGTGACCAAGCTCAAGGCCGAAATCGTCAAGATCGATCCCGGCGCGACCATCGAAGGCACCGATGTCATCGGTCCGAAGGTCTCGGGCGAGCTTGCCTGGGCCGGTATCCTGTCAGTCGTGATCGCCAGCCTTGCGATGCTCGTCTATATCTGGGTGCGGTTCGAATGGCCTTTCGCGGTCGGCGCCATCGTCACGCTGGTGCTCGATGTGACCAAGGCGATCGGCTTCTTCGCGATCACCGGCCTCGATTTCAACCTGACGGCCATCGCCGCGATCCTGACGCTCGTCGGTTATTCGGTGAACGACAAGGTCGTGGTCTATGACCGCATGCGTGAAAACATGCGGCTCTACAAGTCGATGCCGCTGCGCGACATCATCGACAAGTCGATCAACGAGACCCTGGCGCGAAGCCTCTATACCAACGCCACCGCCTTCCTGGCGCTGGTGCCGATGGCGATCTGGGGCGGCAGCGCCGTCTCCAGCTTCGCGATCCCCATGGTGTTCGGCATCCTCGTCGCCGGCGCCTCATCGGTCTTCATCGCGGCGCCGATCCTGCTGTTCCTCGGCGACTGGCGTCGCCGCCATGCCAAGCCGGTCGCCAATGACACGGCATCGGCAGAGGGCAAGTCCGGTAAGGACAACAAGCAGATTCCTGCTGCTTAACACATGAAAAGAGGGCATGCCCGGCTTCCGGGCATGCCCACCAGCCGCTTACGAAATCGGCGGCATATGCAAGGGCAGGCCCGGACGCGGCGCCGTAATCTTCTCCACAACACCGTTTTCCTGCTCACTGACGAGCAGATGCTTGCCGTCGACGGTAAAGGCGATATTGGCTGGCCTTGCGCCGTCCGTGCGGATATGGCCGGCCATTTTTCCCTCGGCGTCCACCATAGAAATTTCACCCAGGCCGTACATGGCACAATACAGCATGCCACTGCGATCAAAAGCGAGGCCTGCCGGTCCGCGCAGCGCATTGACGGCAGGGGATGTCATCGACTGGACAAACATTTCCTGCCTGCCGCCCACGACCTGCCGATAGATTTTTCCGGTCAGCGTTTCGCTGTAGTAGAGCAATCCGTCGGCATCGAAGGCAATACCGCTCGCAAAGAGCAAGCCGGCTGCCAGGACCCGGATGACCCGGCCCTCCGCCGGATCGATCTGGTAGACGCAGCCGTTATAAGCCGCCTTGAAGAAATCGGGATGGATGTGGCCGCCTTCGAGAAGATTGGCAAGGCGGATACCGGAATCGATCATATAAAGCAGGCCGTCAGGTCCGAAGGCGAGCGCATTCGGATGGAGAAACGGACCATCGGCGCTGCCTTCAATGACCTGCAGGACGCGGCCTTGCGCCGACAATCTGACAAGGGAATTCTCCGGGCCATTGGCTACCCAGAAACATCCGTCACCATCCGCCGCAATCCCCATCGGCCAGCCGCCGACCCGGCAAAGTTCCTGCGGTACGCCGCTTGCGTCGAAAAGTTTCAGACAGCGGCGACTGGCATCCATTTCTACGACCGCGAGGCGGCCGTCCGGCAAGGCCACGAGGCCGCTAGGCAGACGCAGCCCGGTGGCAATCGTTTCGTTCATGTTTTGAAACCTTCATTCTACGCATTACGAAGCCCCAAAAACTCAAAATGCTGCGCCGAAATGATACATAAGCACGAAGAAGATCCTTTTCGAGCCGGACGAACGCAAATCCCGATAAGATTCTTGCGCCAGAGGTCACATCCGCGTGCAGGCCCTGTTAATCTTGACAGGCTTTGGCGATTCGGAACATCCATAGAACGTTCCTATATTTTCGCGTTTGCGATTCGCCGCATATCGCGCTCCGCGCCGGCCGCCGGAGGTAGTCAGGAGAGTTGATGACCGCCGCCTATCTGGAAAAGCTGAACCCGGAGCAACGGCTGGCGGTGGAACACGGCACGACTGCAGGCGACGGTCATATTGCCGGGCCTCTGCTTGTCATCGCCGGAGCTGGCTCCGGCAAGACGAATACGCTTGCGCATCGTGTCGCGCATCTGATCGTTAGGGGTGCCGATCCGCGCCGCATCCTGCTGATGACCTTTTCGCGCCGCGCCGCCGCCGAAATGGGCCGCCGCGTCGAGCGTATCTGCCGCGAGGTGCTGGGTGCGAATTCCGGCATTACCGCCGATGCACTTGCCTGGACCGGCACGTTCCATGGCATCGGCGCGCGCCTGCTGCGGGATTATGCAGAACAGATCGGCATAGACCCGGCCTTCACGATCCACGACCGGGAAGACAGCGCCGACCTGATGAATCTGGCGCGCCATGATCTCGGCTTCTCGAAAACAGAGAACCGCTTCCCGACCAAGGCGACCTGCCTTGCCATCTATTCGCGCTCCGTCAACGCGGAAGCGCCGCTGGACGGCGTGCTGCGCGACTTCTTCCCATGGTGCGCCATGTGGGAGCAGCAGCTGCGCGATCTTTTCGCCTGTTATGTCGAGGCAAAGCAGGTGCAGAACGTACTCGATTACGACGACCTGCTGCTCTATTGGGCGCATATGCTGCAGGAGCCTCTGATCGCCGAGGATATCGGCAGCCGCTTCGATCATGTGCTTGTCGACGAATATCAGGACACCAACAGGCTGCAGTCCTCCATCCTGCTCGCCCTGAAGCCGGATGGCCGCGGATTGACCGTCGTCGGCGACGACGCGCAATCGATCTATTCCTTCCGCGCCGCCACCGTACGCAACATTCTCGATTTCCCCAAGGCCTTCACGCCCTCTGCCGATATCGTGACACTCGACCGCAATTACCGCTCGACACAGCCGATCCTGGCAGCAGCTAACGCCGTGATCGATCTTGCCTCCGAGCGCTTCACCAAGAACCTGCGCACCGAGCGGCAGAGCATGGAGCGCCCGCGGCTGGTAACGGTGCGCGACGAGGCCGATCAGGCGCGCTACATCGCCGATCAAATACTGGAAAATCGCGAGGGCGGCGCAAGGCTGAAGCAGCAGGCGGTGCTTTTCCGCACTTCGAGCCATAGCGGCCCGCTGGAAGTGGAACTCACCCGGCGCAACATTCCCTTCGTCAAGTTCGGTGGATTGAAATTCCTCGATAGTGCTCATGTCAAGGACATGCTGGCGGCGCTGCGTTTCGCCCAGAACCCGCGCGACCGTGTGGCGGGGTTCCGCCTGATGCAGCTCCTGCCCGGCGTCGGCCCCTCGACAGCCCAGCGCGTACTCGACCAGATCGGCGAAGAGGCAAGCCCGATCACGGCGCTCACCGAACTCCCGCCGCCACCGCGCACGGGAGACGATTGGACCGCCTTTGTCGAGACGATGCGGGAGGTCAAAAGCGGGAAGGCCGGCTGGCCGGCGGAAATCGGCCTCGTTCGCCAATGGTACGAGCCACATCTGGAACGCGTACATGAGGATGCATCGACCCGCCAGGCGGATCTCATCCAGCTCGAACAGATTGCCGCTGGCTACGGCTCGCGCGAGCGCTTCCTCACCGAGCTGACGCTCGATCCGCCCGACGCCACCAGCGACCAGGCGGGTGTGCCGCTGCTCGATGAGGACTATCTGATCCTCTCCACCATCCATTCCGCCAAGGGGCAGGAATGGACGAAGGTCTTCATCCTCAACGCCGTCGACGGCTGCATCCCCGCCGATCTCGCCGTCGGATCTTCAGCCGAAATCGAGGAGGAACGACGGTTGCTCTACGTCGCCATGACGCGGGCGAAGGACAATCTCGATCTCGTCATTCCGCAGCGGTTCTTCGTGCACGGCCAGCATGCGCAGGGCGACAAGCATGTCTTCGCATCGCGCACGCGCTTCATTCCAGCAACCTTGCTGCAGTTTTTCGAGGTCTGCGGCTGGCCGCAGGCGCGTGCCGAAAGCGCTGCCGCCATTCGGGCGCGCGAGGTGCGCGTCGATGTGGGTGCGCGCATGCGGGGCATGTGGCGGTGAGTTTGGGCGTTCGAACGGCAGGTCAGGCTTGTTCTTTGATGCCGCAGCTTCGTACCTGGCCCCTCACCGGCCAACTATCCAGCCATCCTCACTTCGTCTCGCGAAACATCTCGATGATCGCCGAAAAATCGCGGCCGCCATTGCCGAGCTTTTCGAAGAGAGCATAGAGCTGTGCCGCCTCCGCGCCCAGAGGCGTCGACGCGCCGCTGGAGAGCGCCGCTTCCTGCGACAGGCGTAGATCCTTCAGCATCAAGGCGGCGGCAAAACCGGGTTTGTAGTCGTTGTTGGCGGGCGATGTCGGCACCGGGCCGGGCACTGGGCAATAGGTATTGATCGACCAGCACTGGCCTGACGAGGTCGAGGCGACGTCGAACAGGGCCTGGTGCGAGAGGCCGAGCTTTTCGCCGAGCACGAAAGCCTCGCAGACCCCGATCATGGAGATGCCGAGGATCATGTTGTTGCAGATCTTCGCGGCCTGGCCGGCGCCGGCATCGCCGCAATGGACGATCTTCTTGCCCATCACCTCAAGCAGCGGTTTGGCGGCGGCAAAGCTTTCTGCCGACCCGCCAGCCATGAAGGTCAACGTTCCGGCCGCAGCACCCCCGGTGCCGCCGGACACCGGCGCATCGAGAGAAAGGCAACCGACGTCAGCCGCCATCGCGTGAGCCTTGCGGGCACTGTCGACATCGATGGTGGAGCTGTCGATCAGCAAGGTTCCCTTCGGCACGGAGCGCAACACGTCGGTCCAGACGGTCAGGACATGCTGGCCCTTCGGCAGCATGGTCACGACCACCTCTGCATCGGCCAAAGCCTCCGTCAGCACATTGGCAGGCTTTATCCCCGACGCTTCGGCCGCCTTCAGCACATCATGCGAGAGGTCGAATCCTGTGACGGCGTGGCCGGCCTTGACGAGATTGGCGGCCATCGGGCCTCCCATATTGCCGAGGCCGATGAATGCGATCCGCGTCATGATGTTTTCCTCCCATGATCGGTTATCTTGCGAAAAGCGGCGGCTGCGCCGGTATGAAGAAACGGTCGATGGCATCCGCCGTCACTTCGGAGAGGCTCGCCGGAAACCATTTCGGATTGCGGTCCTTGTCGATGACAGCGGCACGCACACCCTCGTAGAAATCGTGATTATACAATATGCCCTTGCAAGCGCCGAGTTCACGATCGAGGCATTCGGCCAAATCGGCGCTCGTTCGCCCCGCTCTGAGCAGCCGCAAGGTAAGCTTAAGGCTGGTCGGCGAGCGGCTGGCAATCACGCTTGCGGCTTCTGCGGCAAACTTTCCCGGTTCTCCGGCCAAGGCCTTCAGAATTTCCTCCACCGTGTCTGCTGAAAACGCCCGGTCGATCACATCTCGGTTTGTCGCGAGCCGGCTTTCGCCGGCCTCCGTGGCCATCGTCCGGATGAGAGCGTGCACATCTGCGGCGGAGGCCGCAGCGGGCAGCGCTGCAATCGCATCGATGAGGGCTGGCAATGCGGAAGACGCGACACAGTGATCGGCAAAACCAGCATGAATGACATCGGCCGCACCGACGGTCTGGCCGGTCAGGCCCATCCATGTGCCGGCTTCGCCCGGCGCGCGCGGCAGCAGCCAGGTGGCGCCGACATCCGGGAAATAGCCGATGCCGGTTTCGGGCATGGCAAGGCGCGTGCGCTCGGTGACGACGCGATGGCTGCCGTGGGCCGAGAGGCCGACGCCGCCACCCATGGTGATGCCGTCCATCAACGCGACATAGGGTTTGGGATAGCGCGAGATGGCATGGTTGAGCAGAAACTCCTCGCGCCAGAAGGTTTCCGCTTCATCGGTGCCCTCCTTGCCGCTCCGATGCAGCAGGCGGATATCGCCGCCTGCGCAGAAGCCACGCTCCCCCTCGCCCAGGACGATGACACTGGCGATCGCGGGATCTGCGGCGAAATCCTCCAGGGCCGGCACAATGACCCGCACCATCGGCAATGTCAGGCTGTTCAGCGCCTTCGGGCGGTTAAGCCTGATAATGCCGGCCGATCCGCGCCGCTCGATGATGACTTCGTCCGTGCTATCCATGCAAATCTCCTGCCCTTGCTGCCATCCATGAATAGGGCTTCATCTGTTGTCGGCAAGGATCATTTCGGCTGCCTTTTCGGCGATCATGATGGTTGGTGAATTGGTGTTGCCCGATGTGATTGATGGCATGACGGAGGCGTCGGCGATACGCAGCCTTGCCAATGCTCTGAGCCGCAAGCGGGGGTCGACAACGCTTTGCCCGTCGCCGCCCATACGGCACGTACCGACCGGATGGAAAATCGTCGTGCCGATATCGCCAGCGGCGCGCTCCAGATCGGCATCGGTCTCATAGGCCGGCCCCGGCTTGAACTCCTCCGGGCAGAACCGGGCGAAGGAGGGCTGTGCCACGATCCGCCGCGTCAGGCGAATGGAGCGCACGGCGATCTCCCGGTCGCGAGCTGCGGAAAGATAGTTGGGGCTGATGGCCGGTTGGAGGGCGAAATCGGGGCTGCGCACATGCACCGAGCCGCGGCTTTCAGGGCGGAGGTTGCATACGCTGGCGGTGATAGCGGGAAAGGGATGAACGGGATCGCCGAACCTGTCGAGCGAGACCGGCTGCACATGATATTGTAGGTCCGGTGTTTCCTTGTCCGGCCCGGAGCGGGTGAAGATGCCGAGCTGGCTAGGCGCCATCGCCATAGGGCCTGACCGGCGAACCAGATATTCGAGGCCGATCGCCGCTTTGCCGATCAGCTTCGTCGCCTTCTCGTTCAACGTGGGCACGCCGGTCACCTTGTAGGCAAGGCGAAGCTGCAGATGATCCTGCAGGTTCTCGCCGACGGACCGAACCTCGCGCACGACGTCGATGCCGGCTTTGCTCAACACCTCGCCATGGCCGATGCCTGAGAGCTCGAGAATGTGCGGCGAGCTGATGGAGCCGGCAGAGAGCACCGTTTCCTTGGTGGCATAGGCGCGCTTTGCCACGCCGTCATGCTGGAATTCGACGCCGGTCACGGCATCCCCCTCGACGATCAGCCGGCAGACCTGCGCCTTGGTATAGACGGTTAGATTGCCGCGCTTCATGGCCGGGCGCAAAAAGGCTTTCGTGGTGTTCCAGCGAATGCCGGAGCGCTGGTTGACGTCGAAATAGCCGGAACCTTCATTGTTGCCGCGATTGAAATCAGCCGTTTCGGGGATGCCGGCCTCCTTGGCGGCTGCCTGGAAGGCATCGAGCACGGCCCAGCGCACGCGCGCCTTCTCGACCCGCCATTCGCCGCCGGCGCCATGCATCTCGTCCTTGCCGCGATAGTGATCCTCGGACTTGACGAAATAGGGCAGCACATCATCCCAGCCCCAACCGGCGCAGCCGAGCTGGCGCCAGAGATCGTAATCGCGGGCCTGGCCGCGCATATAGATCATGCCGTTGATCGAGGAGCAGCCGCCGAGCACCTTTCCGCGCGGATAGTTCAGCGACCGGCCATTCAGCCCCGCTTCCGGTGACGTGGTGAAGCACCAATCGGTGCGGGGATTGTTGATGCAATAAAGGTAGCCGACCGGGATGTGGATCCAGTGGTAATTGTCATTGCCGCCGGCTTCCAGCAGCAGCACCCTGTTATTACGGTCGGCCGAAAGCCGGTTGGCCAGCACGCATCCGGCACTGCCGGCACCGATAATGATGTAGTCGAAGCGATCCATGTCCAAACTCAGTAGTTCCCTCTCCCCGCCTGCGGGGAGAGGGCTAGGGTGAGGGGCCAGGAGGTACAGCAAACCTCGGCTTCCCGATCAAACTCGAAATAGCCCCTCATCCGCCCTTCGGGCACCTTCTCCCCGCTTACGGGGAGAAGGAAAATCAAGTAGTCACCGCCGATACTCGAACCCCAGCTTCCGTCCCAGCCGCGAGGCGTAGAATTCGCCGACGACCCCACGGCGGAAGAGCAGGACGCAAACCATGAAGACGATGCCGGTGATGATGGTGACGGGGAATTCCGAAGTCGCCAGATAGTTTTCCAGCGTCGCCACGAAGCCAGCACCGAAAAGCGGGCCGATCAGCGTGCCGATGCCGCCGAGGAGCGTCATGAGGATGACCTCGCCGGACATCTGCCAGGCGACATCGGTGAGCGTCGCAAACTGGAAGACCAGCGCCTTAACCGCCCCTGCAAGCCCGGCGAGCGCCGCCGACATGACGAAGGCGCCGAGCTTGTAATGCGCGACGGAATAGCCGAGCGAGATCGCCCGCTGTTCGTTCTCGCGGATCGACTTCAGGATCATGCCGAAGGGCGAATTGATGAAACGCCAGATGATCAGCACGCCGATCAGAAACACGGCGAGGACGAAATAATACATGTTCAAAGAGTTGCTGAGGTCAAGGACGCCGAAGAGGTAGCCCCGCGGAACCGACTGAATGCCGTCCTCGCCATGGGTAAATGCCGCCTGCAGGCAGAAGAAATAGAACATGTAGGAGAGCGCCAGCGTGATCATGGCGAAATAGATGCCCTGCCGGCGGATGGCGACGAAGCCCATGACCAGGCCAAGCAGGGACGCGCCGGCGACGCCGATCAAAATGCCGAGCTCAGGCGGCAGGCCCCATTCCTTCACGGCGTGGGCGGTGAAATAGGCCGCGCCGCCGAAGAAGGTGGCATGGCCGAAGGAGAGCAGGCCGGCATAGCCGAGCAGCAGATTGAAGGCACAGGCAAACAGCGCGAAGCAGAGCACCTTCATGACGAAGATCGGGTAGATAAAGAACGGCGCCCAGATCAGGCCGACGAGGCCGACGACCAAAAGCAGCTTCTGCACGGAAAGCTTCGGACGCTCCTTGGAACTCAAGCTGATTAATCCAGCCATATCACGCCTCCCGACCGAAGAGACCTGCAGGTCTCAGAAGCAGCACAATTGCCATGATCACGAAGATGACGATATTCGAGGCTTCAGGATAGAAAACCTTGGTGAGGCCCTCGGCAATCCCAAGCATATAGCCCGTGACGATCGCGCCCATGATCGAGCCCATGCCGCCGACGACCACAACGGCGAAGACGATGATGATCATGTTCGATCCCATCAGCGGCGAGACCTGATAGATGGGCGCGGCCAGCACCCCGGCAAAGGCGGCAAGCGCCACGCCGAAACCGTAGGTGAGCGTCAGAAGCACCGGCACGTTGACGCCGAAGACCTGCACAAGTGTGGAATTTTCCGTCGCCGCGCGCAGATAGGCGCCGAGCTTGGTCTTCTCGATCAACAGCCAGGTGCCGATGCAGACGACCAGAGAGGCGATGACGACCCAGCCGCGATAGACCGGCAGGAACATGAAGCCGATATTCTTCGCGCCCGCCAGCTCCGTTGGTACAGCATAGGGCTGGCCGGAGGAACCGTAGAGATAGCGGAAGGTTCCTTCGATGGTCAGCGCCATGCCGAAGGTGAAAAGCAGCCCGTAGAGCGGATCGATCCTGTAGAGCCGGCGCAGGCAGAGCCGCTCGACCAGTGCACCGAACAGGCCGACGATCAGCGGCGCGAGAACGAGGGCCGGCCAATAGCCGATGCCGGCATAGGCAAACAAGAGATAGGCGGTGAAGGCGCCAAGCATATAGAGCGCGCCATGGGCGAAGTTGATGACCCGCAACATACCGAAGATGATCGCAAGACCGAGGCTTAGCAGCGCATAGAAGGAGCCGTTGATGAGGCCGATCAGCAATTGACCGAGAAGAGCCTGGGCGGGGATGCCGAATATCGTCGTCATGGCTCAGACCCCCAGAACCTTGTGCAGCATATCCATGCGCTCGGAGAGTTCGCCGACCGGGAATTCCGAGACCATCTGGCCGTGATCCATCACATAGAAGCGATCGGCGATGCGGCTCGCAAAGCGGAAATTCTGTTCGACGAGCAAGATGGTCATGCCGCGGCCTTTGAGCTTCTGCAGGACTTCGCCGATGCGCTGGACGATGACCGGAGCAAGCCCCTCGGTAGGCTCGTCCAGCAGCAGCATGCGGACGCCGGTGCGCAGGATGCGGGCCATGGCGAGCATCTGCTGCTCGCCGCCGGAGAGCCTGGTACCGACGCTGTTGCGCCGCTCATGCAGGTTGGGAAACAGCTCGAAGATCTCTTCGAGCGTCATGCCGCCTGCTGCGACGACCGGCGGCAGCATCAGGTTTTCATAGACGCTGAGCGTCGAGAAGATGCCGCGTTCTTCCGGCACGAAGCCGATGCCCTGATGCGCCGTCTTGTGCAGCGGCACCTGCATCATGTCCTTGCCGGCGAATGTAATTCTGCCCTTGCGGGCGCGGACGATGCCGACGATCGTGCGCAGCGTCGTCGTCTTGCCGACGCCGTTGCGGCCGAGGATGGTGATGGTCTCCCCCTCGCCCACACGCATATCGACACCGTGCAGAATATGGCTTTCGCCATACCAGGCATTGAGGCCCTGAACGTCCAAAAGCGGCGCCATCGTCAAGCTTCCTCCGTGCCCATATAGGCTTCGCGGACGCGCGGATCGCGGCTGACTGTCGCGTAATCGCCCTGGGCGAGGATCTCGCCGCGCTGCAGCACCGTGACATGATGGCAGATATCGGCAACGACGGAGAGATTGTGCTCGACCATGAGCACGGCCCTGTCGCGCGCGACATCACGGATGATGGCGGAGACCGTGTTGACATCTTCGAGCCCCATGCCGGCCATAGGCTCGTCGAGCAACAGCACTTTCGGGTCGAGCGCAAGCGTGGTCGCGATCTCCAGCACACGCTTGCGGCCATAGGAAAGATCGGCGGCGATGGCATCGCGTTCCTTCGATAGACCGACGGAGGCAATGAGCTGTTCGGCTCGGGCATTGAGGCTGTCGAGGGCCGACAGCGGCCGCCAGAACTGGTGGGCGAGATTGTTCGGCCGCTGCAAGGCGACGCGGACATTGTCCAGCACCGTCAGATGCGGGAAGACGGCGGAAATCTGGAAGGAGCGCACAAGGCCCATGCGCGCGACCTTGTCAGGTCTCGTCTTGGTAATATCGGTGCCGAGCAGCGTGATGGTCCCATGCGTCGGCTGCAGGAACTTGGTGAGCAGGTTGAACACCGTCGTCTTGCCCGCGCCGTTCGGGCCGATCAGCGCGTGGACCTGGGCATGATGTACGTCGAGATCGACATTCTTGACAGCAGTGAAGCCGCCGAAATCGCGGCGCAGTCCCCGGGCGGACAAAACCACCCGGGGCTCTTCATGCGGATGTGTCGCGGACATCGCCATAAGCTGGTCGAGCCCTATTGCTTGACGAGGTCGCAGCCGCTCTTGGCCGGATCGATATAAGCTTCCTTGCCAGGGATCGTCGCCAGCACGTTGAAGTAATCCCACGGCTCCTTGCTCTCCTCAGGCTTCTTCACCTGAAGCAGATACATGTCGTGAATCATGCGGCCGTTGGCGCCGACCGTACCGCCGCGACCGAAGAAATCATCAACAGGCATCTCATGCAACTGCTTGGCAACGGCGTCGGTATCGTCAGTGCCGGCCTTCTGCACCGCCTTCAGATACTGCATCACGGCGGAATAAGTGCCGGCATGGATCATGTTCGGCATCTTGCCGGTACGGGCGAAGAAGCGCTTGCCGAACTCGCGGCTCTTGTCGTCGAGGTTCCAGTAATAGCCTTCCGTCAGCGTGAGGCCTTGTGCCGCCTGCAGGCCGAGGCCATGAACTTCGGCGAGCGTGAAGAGCAGCGCCGCCAGATGCTGGCCACCCTGGGTGATGCCGAATTCCGAGGCCTGCTTGATGGCATTCGAGGTGTCGAGGCCGGCATTGGCAAGGCCGATCACCTTGGCGCCGGACGACTGGGCCTGCAGCAGGAAGGAGGAAAAGTCATTGGTCGACAGCGGATGGCGGACGGAGCCGAGCACCTTACCGCCGCTTGCCTTGACGAAATCGCTGGTCTGCTGCTCGAGCGAATAGCCAAAAGCATAGTCCGCCGTCAGGAAGAACCATGTGTCGCCGCCCTGCTTGACGAGCGCGCCGCCGGTGCCGACGGCGAGAGCATGCGTGTCATAGGCCCAATGGAAGCCATAGGGCGAGCATTGCTTGCCGGTGAGATCGGTGGTCGCAGCACCCGTGACGATATCGATCTTCTTCTTTTCCTTGCCGACCGCCTGCACGGCGAGCGCGACCGAAGAGGTCGTCAGCTCCATGATGGCATCGACCTTGTCCTGGTCATACCATTGGCGGGCGATGTTGGAGGCGATATCGGGCTTGTTCTGGTGGTCGGCATCGACGATTTCGATCGGCACGCCGAGAACCTTGCCGCCGAAATCCTCGGCGGCCATCTTGGCGGCCGCTACCGATGATTTCCCGCCGAAATCCGCATAGACGCCGGACTGGTCGTTGAGGATGCCGATCTTGACGACACCATCGGACGGGCCGGCGGCGAAAGCAGCAGTGCTGGCTGCAAGCAGAAATGCAAGGGATGCAATAAGACTCTTTCGCATATCCTCTCCTCCCAGAGATTTGGCAAAAACGAATCTGTTCAAAATTGGCTAGCCGCTTTCCTCAAAACGGCTTTTCCCAAGCGCCAAGATCACGGAATTCGCGCGTTGACGCAAGTCGCGATTGCAATTAATTCCAAACAAGGTCTGTTCATTTTTGAACAGAGGAGGAAGCATGAAGCGCACGCCGCACTTTACCTGGGACGATCTGCAGTTCTTCCTTGCCGTTGCGCGAACGGGGCAGCTTTCCACGGCGGCACGACAATTGCGCAGCAGCCATGCCACGGTCTCACGCCGTATCGACCGGCTGGAATTCGCCTTGAAGGTCAAGCTCTTCGAACGCAATCCACGCGGTTACATGCTGACGAGCATGGGACAGCGCTTCGTCGATACGGCCGAGCATATGGAGCAGGAGACGGAACGTCTTCGCGCCGATCTGTCTGCGGGATCGGCAGCACAACGGGGTGTCGTGCGCATCAGTGCGCCGGAGGGTTTTTCCAACTTCTTCTTCACCGGCGTCCTGCCGGAATTCACTGCGAAGCACCCAAACATTTCACTCGAGCTGATCACCATCCAGCAGATCATGTCGCTCTCGCGCAAGGAGGCCGATATCGTCGTGGTGCTCGACCCGCCGAAGGCCGGCCCCTACTTCACCGAGAAGCTCACCGACTATCATCTCCAGGTCTACGGATCGCGTGACTACCTCGCCCGCCATCCGCCGATCGAAAGCCGCGATGACCTGCCGGACTTCGCCTTTATCGGTTATATCGAGGATATGATTTTTGCGCCGGGCCTGGATTATCTCGATGACGTCCATCCGCGCATCAGGCCGCAATTCCAGAGCTCGAGCATCTTTGCTCAGCTGACGGCGACCAAGAATGGCCAGGGGCTCTGCGTACTGCCGTTCTTCATTGCCGGCAAGCACCCCGATCTGCAGGTGGTCCTGCCGCATGAGGTGGATCTCAGGCGCCACTACTGGATTACATGCCATCGCGACCTGCGCCAATCGCCACGCGTGCGCACCGTCATCGATTTTCTCGCGGAAGCCGTGCGCAAGAATGCGCCGGCCTTTCTTGGTCCCTGGAGACGGGAAAGCTGAGATCGTCAGTCGCGTTATAGCGTGCTTGGAGCGGCGTAGACCCTGCTGACGCCCGCCGCATCGAAGCCCGCACGTTCGGCAAGGCGAAGCTCCCAATCCAGCGACGAGCGCACGATCATTTCCAGATCGTTGTATTTCGGCGTCCATCCCAATTCGCGACGAGCAAGCGTCGCATCGGCGACGATACTGGCCATATCGCCGGCGCGCCGGGGAGCGATGTGGATGCGGAAGGCGCGGCCATAGACGCGCATGACCATGTTGAGCACGTCCAGAACCGAATATCCCTGGCCGTAGCCGCAATTGGCAACCAGTGAGCGGCCGTCTTCGCGCAGATGCCGCAATGCCATCAGATGCGCCTCGACGAGATCACTGACGTGGATATAGTCGCGAACGCCGGTGCCGTCATGCGTCGCATAATCAGTGCCGTAGATATCGACCTGACCGCGGCGGCCGAGGGCGGCCTCGCAGGCGACCTTGATGAGGTGGGTCGCGCCGTTGGTCGATTGCCCTGCCCGCCCCTCGGGATCGGCGCCGGCCACGTTGAAATAACGCAGCGCTACATAGCGGAAATCATAAGCAACAGCGGCATCGCGCAGCATCAGCTCGGACATCAGCTTGGATTGACCATAGGGGGATTCAGGCCGCAGCGGCGCATCTTCGCCGACCGGCCTGTCCGCCGGCTGCTGGCCATAAACAGCGGCGGTGGACGAAAAGACGAAATGGCGGATGCCGGCCCTGATGGCGGCGCTCATGAGAATGCGGGTCTTGCCGGTGTTGTTCTCATAATAGGCAAGTGGATCCTCGATCGACACCGGAACAACCGCCGAACCGGCAAAATGAATGATGGCCTCTATATTATTCTCGGCGAAAATCTGATGCAGGAGCGCTTCATCGGCGATATCGCCGAGATAGAAGCGGGCAGCCGGCGGAACGGCCCAGCGAAAGCCCGTAGAGAGACGATCGAGGACAACCACGTCCTCTCCCGCGTCCAGCAATCTCCAGACCATGTGGCTGCCGATATAACCGGCCCCGCCCGTCACCAAGACAGTCATTCCTCGCGTCCCCGCCAAGTCTTATCGACACCATATGAGGCCGCTTCTCCTGCGAAATTGATTAAAAGCGGGTGGTGCGGCGGGAAAGATTGCGGGGATGGTTAGGGTGGGCTTTCGCGGATCGATTGCATTTTATGGATTGGGAGAATTGCGCGCTGCGGAGAGTGTTCACCCCCCTCTATCCCTTTCGGGACATCTCCCCCACAAGGGAGGAGATTGGTAACCCGCAGCACCGACCTACCTCAAACCAACTTTGTATTCGCAGTGGCTGAATCGCATTACTCGGAGCGGCTGCAAACTCCAAACGATCTCCCCCCTTGTGGGGGAGATGTCGCGAAAGCGACAGAGGGGGGTATCAGGACTAGCCAAGTCGAAAGCTGCCAGCTGCAGCACACAGGCCACTCCTACAACCCCAAAATATACTTGCTCAACCGCTCCGCAGCATCCGCCACCTGCACCGGATCGCGCAGGAAGCACGCACGCATGAACAGCTCGCCGCCTAGCCCGAAAGCCGTCCCAGGCGCGAGACCGACACCGGTCTTGTCGACGATGTCGATGGCGGCCTTGCGGCTGTCGGTCACGCCATCGATCTTCAGGAAGGAATAGAGCGCACCATCCGGCTTCAGCGTCTGCACGCGATTGGTAGCAATCAGCGCGTCGCAGAGGATATCGCGCGAGCGAGTGGCCTTCTCGATATTGGAGCGGACGAAATCATCGCCCTCGTTCAGCGCTGCAACCGCGCCCTTCTGCATGAATTGCGCGACGCCGGAGGTCGAATACTGCACGAGGTTTTCGATCACCTGTCCGAGCTCTGCAGGTGCGACGATCCAGCCGACACGCCAACCGGTCATCGACCAGTTCTTCGAGAAGGAATTGACGAAGAGGATCTTGTCGTCCGCTTCCTTGACATCGAGGAAGCTCGGCGCGCGGCCGCCGGCATAGTAGTAGAGCGCATAGATTTCGTCGGCCATGATCCAGAGATCGTGCTTGCGCGCCAAGGCGAGAATATCGCTGAGATCCTGGTGGGTCGCCGTCCAGCCCGTCGGGTTGGACGGGGTATTGATGAACAGGCCCTTGGTCTTGGGCGTGATCGCCGCTTCCAGCCGATCGAGATCGAGCGACCATTTACCGTGCTCGAATTGTAAGGGTACGGCGACGGAGCGGGCGCCTGCGATCTCGAGCGCGGCAGCGATGTTCGGCCAGGCTGGGGAGAGATAAACCATCTCGTCGCCGGGAGCGGTGATGGCCTGCACGGATAGCTGGATCGCCTGCATGCCGGAGCCGACGACATAGAAGTTCTCCATCGGCAGCGAGGTACCGAAATGCCGGCCATAATAATCGGCGAGCGCCTGGCGCAGTTCCGGAATGCCGCGCTGCCAGGTGTAGAAGGTCTCGCCGGCGTTGAGCGAGGCCATGGCGGCGCGATTGATGAAATCCGGCGTCGGCAGGTCGCCCTCGCCGACCCAAAGCGGCAGCAGGCCCTCACGGCCGCGGGCATAATTGACCACTTCGACGATCCCGCTTTCAGGTGCTGCAAGCGCGCGCGGGCTGAGGCTATCTAGTATCGACATGCAAAGTCTCCGGTTTCCGCCTTCATAAAGCAGAGCGGCGGACAAATCCCATGACTTTGCCTTAGTGACCAATCGATTTTGGTGATGAATAAAGCCCCAGTCCTCGCATGGACCGGGGCTTGCAAAAAAAGTCGAGCAAAGCGGGTCAGCGCTTGGCGAGAAGGTCGCGGATTTCCGTCAGCAACTGGACATCGGCCGGCGGCGGTGCCGCTTCGGCGACCTTCTCATCCTTACGCTCGACTTGCGAGCGCAGCGCGTTGACGCCCTTGACCATCAGGAAGATGATCCAGGCGAGAATGAGGAAATTGATGAGGACGGTGATGAAACTGCCGTAGGCAAGAACCGCGCCCTGGGCACGGGCCGCAGCGAGCGTCGGTGCGTTGACACCTGAGGCGAGGCCGATGAAATAGTTCGAAAAATCGAAACCGCCGAAAATCGCGCCGACGATCGGCATGATGATATCGTCAACCAGCGATTTCACGATCCCGCCGAAAGCGCCGCCGATGATCACGCCGACCGCAAGGTCCATGACGTTGCCTTTAGCGATAAATGCCTTGAATTCATTAAGCATTGAGCAGTCCCCTTCGCGTTGCCGTTGAATTCACTATCGGTAATTAGCACCATCTTTTTCCTTATTTTTCAATAGGAAATTGACCCGGTGGCTTGTCCAGGCATGCATATCCCATGATAATTTCGCCACATAAGCAACTTAGGGGTGCGTAAATTCTGCAACTTGTTCGTCAGTTGCGAGCAACCAAGCCGAAGCCGCTGGATGTAGCTCAGGGGATCTCGGGTGAGTCATTCGGCATTGTCGGTTGTGCTTCAAGCGCTGACCGCCCTTTGCGGCATTACCTTCGCAACGAGTTTTCGAACATAGTCGGGATCGGGCGCCTGGTCGAAGAGGATGCGATAGATGATCGGTGAGATGACGTGATCCATCAGCTCCACCAGGGCCGGAAAGGGCTCGCCAGTTGCCTCCGCCCGCGCAATAAATACGCTCAGTTGATAGCGCGTATAGGTGCCGCATTTCACTGCACTTACGCTGTCGGGCACCGCGAGAACATCGCGCAGCAGTTGCCGTCCGACGCCGGAGGCCATTTCATCCGCATATTGCTCGACCCAGGCCTCCAGGTCCTCCCGGGCGCTGCCGATCCTGGCGGGCTCGCCTTCGGGCTGCAGGCGCGAGGCGGCAACATCCGCCAAAAGCTTTTGAAGGTCGCCCCAGCGGCGGTAGATCGTCGACGGCGTGACATTGGCACGCTGCGCGATCAGGGGGATCGTTACATCAGCGCGATCCATGGTTGCCAGCATATCGCGGACGGATTGATGCACGGCCGCCTGCACTCTGGCGCTGCGCCCGCCGGGGCGGGGATTTTCTCGATAGCCCATAAGCCCTTGCCAATTTTTCCCGTTTTGCGGATCGCGAATGACCAAAGGCATCCACTAACGCAAATTATTTGCTTTTATACGCCAGGCACCCTATATCCGCCTAACGCAATCTTTTAGCTTTAGGTAGGATATAGTCGATGACCGAACTCGATTCCACCGCCAGCGCTCGGATTTCACCCGCCAGACGCCTGGCGCCGTTCTATTATGCCGCAACCAGCGCCTTGTTTTTGGCCGCCTCATCCGCACCGACGCCTCTCTACCGCCTTTATCAGCAGGCCTTCGCCTTCTCGCCGGTGTTGCTCACGGTGATCTTCGCCGTCTACGCCTTCTCCCTTCTCGCCGCACTGCTCATCGTTGGCTCGATTTCGGACCATCTCGGGCGCCGACCGGTGATCTTCACATCGATCCTCCTCAATATGGTGGCCACAGCGCTGTTTTTAATGGCTCGAGGTCCGGATTGGCTGATTGCCGCCCGCATCGTGCAGGGCTTTGCGACGGGCACTGCCATCAGTTCGATCGGTGCCGCCCTTGTCGATCTCGATCCGATCAGGGGATCGATCACCAACAGTCTTGCCCCGCTTGCCGGCATGGCGATCGGCGCGATAGGCACGAGCCTGCTGATCCAGTTCGCGCCGGCTCCGACCGTGCTTGTCTATGTCGTGACACTTGCCCTGCTGACGCTACAAGCCGCGCTGCTATGGATGGTGCCGGAAACAACGAGCCGACGGCCCGGCGTATTCGCATCGCTGAAGCCGGAAGTCGCCGTTCCCAGGCAGGCACGCCGGACGCTGCTGGCGCTGACGCCGATCAATATTGCCGTCTGGGCGCTTGCCGGCTTCTATCTGTCGCTGGTGCCCTCGCTGGTCAGCGCGACGACCGGCAGCACGGCGCCACTGGTCGGCGGCTCCGTGGTCGGGGCATTGACGATCAGCGGTGCGGCGGCGGTGTTCCTGCTGCGTAAGCGATCCGCCGCCATGATCATGAAGTTCGGCATACCAACCATGAGCCTCGGCATACTGACCATCATCGCCGGCATGCATGCGGCTGAAGTGTCGATCCTGGCCCTCGGAACTCTGATTGCCGGCTCGGGCTTCGGGGCAGCTTTTCTCGGCACGGTAAGAAGCATCATGCCGCTGGCCAAACCCGATGAACGCGCCGGGCTGCTGTCGGCCTTCTACATCCAGAGCTACCTTGCCTTCAGCGTCCCAGCTATCCTCGCCGGCTTTCTGTCAAAGGCGCTCGGCTTTGCCGAAGCCGCCGACATCTACGCGGCGGCGATCCTTCTGCTTATCGGCTGGGGCGTCGTTGCGTTGAGGGCGGGGCATGAGAAAGCGGTTGAGCGAGGTCAAGCCGGGCAACGCAGCCAATAGCGCTTGAAGACTTCGATACCAGTGCCGTACGGCTCACGCGTCTTGCCCCACGCGCTGGTCGCGCTTTCCACCAAAGTATCCTCGTCAACGGGAACAAGATTAACCGGCAACGCTGACGACAAAGCCGCCCGACGATACCACGCAATAGCCTCCTTTCGCTGCCGCTCAGCGATGACGCTTGTCCCCCCGACAGGCGGAACATGGAAACGTTCTGCATGCTGCTTCACGTCCAGCATCGGACCGTGAAGTGGTATGCGCAAAAGCTCGCGATCGCCCGCAAGCTGCAGTTCAAACTCATCCTGCGCCGCTGGCACCGGACGGTCTTCCGAAGAGGAGGTATCTGCAACATGCGCCGTCAGGATCGGCAGGGGCTGATGCTCCGCCTTCATTTCGATACGGCGGATGTGGCAGAGATCCGAGACCGTTCTGTTCCTGATATCGGACCGGGAGAGTTCGTCGACTATTGTCCAAGCACCTTGCATTTTCTGCATGAAAGGTACCGATCCATCCGCGCCATAGGATAGAAACGCGGCCTGTGCTGTCATTCTTTTCTTCATCGTATTCACGAGCTGAATATTTCGCGCGTTTCTCGCGCTATCTTCCGGGTCGCTGAGGCATCTCACCCAGAAACTCATCCTGGAAGGTTCTGCCGTGTTTGTAATGACGACGACATCATTACTGAGCGGCAAGATGCCTCCCTCTTGAACACTCCTTTGCATCAGCAGTCCGCGCTGGAGTGCCATCGCTGCGTCCGTGGATTTATCGAGACCGAGCCGTTGCATCTCATCTTGAACGTTGGATATCCAATAGAAATTGCCGCCACCTGTCAGACGCAGCTCAAACCGACTTGAGCCCTCCCGGCCGATCCAGCCGTCAAAGATCGAATTGCCCGAGCGAGGTTGGTTGAAATGCGTTCTTATACCCGCGCACAGCATTTTCGGAGCGTCTGCGGGAACATCGTCGGGATAGAAATCCGGCGGTATATTGGCCCAATCGCCGGGCAGTATCTTGAAGATGGTTTGCGGATTCAAATCCGGGCCGATATCCAACGCCTGCATCAGCCCATCGGTGATCGCTTGCAGGCGCGCGCCGGCACTCAGCTCAGCTGGCTTGGAGGGCGCGATCGCTGCATCCTGAGCCAGGAGCGGCGATGACAAGAACGCCCCGTAGGCCGGCCATGCCAGTATGGCAAGGGCGACATGGCCCCACCGCCCAGTCAAAAACATCCAGACTGCTTTCAGCGACATCTATCGACCTATCATTGTTGCGATGATGAAGACTACCAGCCGCCGAGCTTGACAATACAGCCTCTCTGCGTAGCGGCAGTGCCGATATCCACAACCATGAGCGGTTCAGCGCCCTCAAGCATCACTCTGGAAGAGGTGACCTTCCAGTTCGATTTCCAACGGTTCGCGACATCGTCTGATTGGAGCCGATCAGCCGCACGCAATGGCAAACAAAAAGGCCGCTCCCGACAGGGGCGCGGCCCGTTATTGGTCGTCAGTAACAACCTATTGTCTTACGCGGCTTTCGCGGCGCGGTAGGGATCGAAGCGCCCGTAGAAGGTCTCACCCTTCGCGGCCATGTCCTTCAGCAGCGCGGTCGGCTGGAAATGCGGGCCGTAGGCAGCTGTCAGCTTTTCGCAGAGTTCCACGAAAGCCTTCACGCCCATGCCGTCGATGTAGGACAGCGCGCCGCCGGTATAGGGCGCAAAGCCGAAGCCGAGGATGGAGCCAACATCGGCCTCGCGCGGATCGGTGACGATGCCTTCTTCAATGGTGCGGGCAGCCTCCAGTGCGATGGTCACGAGGAAGCGCTGCTTCAGCACGTTGACATCGACCTCGTCGGCCTTCTTCTGCGGATAGAGATCCTTGAGGCCCGGCCATAGCGACTTCTTCGCCGGCTTCGGCGGATAGTCGTAAAACCCCTTGGAGTTTTTTCGGCCCAGGCGTCCCTCACGCTCCACGAGACCGGTGACGAGCTGCATATGACGCGGATCGACAGCCTTCTCGCCGAGATCGGCGACTGTCGCCTTCAGGATCTTGTAGGAGAGGTCGATGGCGACTTCGTCGTTCAGCGCCAGAGGCCCGACGGGCATGCCGGCCATCTTGGCGGCATTCTCGATCATCGCAGCCGGCACGCCTTCGATCAGCATGTCATAGGCTTCGTGGATGTAGCGGAAGACACAGCGATTGACGAAGAAGCCGCGCGTGTCGTTGACGACGATCGGCGTCTTCTTGATGGCCGCGACGTAATCGAGCGCGACGGCCAGCGCATGATCGCCGGTCTCCTTGCCGAGGATGACTTCGGTCAGCATCATCTTCTCCACAGGCGAGAAGAAGTGGACGCCGATGAAATCGGCCGGGCGCTTGGAATTCTTGGCAAGGCCTGTGATCGGTAGAGTCGAGGTGTTGGAGGCGAAGACGGCGCCGGCCGGCAGCACGGCCTCGACGGCCTCGATGACGGCCTTCTTGACTTCGCGATCCTCGAACACCGCTTCGATGACGAGATCGGCATCCTTGAGATCGGAATAATCGGCCGAAGGCGTGATGCGGGAGAGCAGAGCCGCGCCCTCATCCTGCGTCAGCCTTCCCTTACCGATCGAATCCTTGACCAGCCCTTCGCCGACGCCCTTGCCCTTCGTCGCGGCTTCGATGTCGCGGTCGATGAGCGTGACGGGAATGCCCGCGGCGGCGGTGACATAGGCGATGGACGCACCCATGAAGCCGGCGCCGACGACACCGACCTTCTTGAGCTCCGTCTTCGGCTGGCCGGTCGGGCGGCGCGCGCCCTTGCCGAGTTCCTGCATGGAGATGAACAGCGAGCGGATCATCGAATAGGCTTCGGTGGTCTGCAGCACATGCGTGAAATAGCGCTGCTCGATCTTCAGGCCGGTATCGAAGGGAACCTGCAGGCCTTCATAGACGCATTTGAGAATGGCGAGCGCAGCGGGATAGTTGCCCGAGGTCTCGCGGCGCAGGATGGCAGGCGCTGCCGGCCAGAGCTGGGCTGCGGCCGGCGTCCAGATGCCGCCGCCCGGCGCCTTGAAGCCCTTTTCATCCCAGAGTGCCACAGGCTTCAAGCCATCCTTGATCATCTGCTTGGCGGCCGGGATCAGCTGATCCGGCTCGACCACCTGATGCAAGAGGTTCATCGCCTTGGCGCGTGCTGCCGTCAGCGACTGGCCCGTCGTCATCATCTGCAGTGCGGACTGAGCATCCGTCAGGCGCGCGATGCGCTGCGTGCCGCCGGCACCGGGGAAGATGCCGACCTTGACCTCGGGCAGCGCGATCTTGACGCCCTTGGCGCTGGAAGCGACACGGCCATGGCAGGCGAGCGACAGCTCGAAAGCGCCGCCCATGCAGGTGCCGTTGATCGCCGAAACCCACGGCTTGCCGCAGGTCTCGAGCTTGCGGAAGAGGCCAGTCATGCGTCCCACAAGATCGAAGAGCTTCTTCGTGGCAGCGGCCGGGTCTTTCGCCTTTTCCTCCTGATAGAAAGAGAACATCGACTTGATCATCGACAGATCGGCACCGCCGGAGAAGGAGGACTTGCCAGAGGTGAAGACCACGCCCTTGACGGCCGCATCGGCGACGGTCGCGTCGATGATGGCGTTCAGCTCTTCCAGGATCTCGGCGGTGAAGACGTTCATCGACTTGCCGGGCATGTCCCAGGTGACGAGCGCGATGCCGTCTGCGTCGGTTTCGACGGTGAAATTCGTGTAAGCCATTGGTTTCCCCTCCTCAGACGCGTTCGACGATCGTGGCGGTGCCCATGCCGGCGCCGATGCAGAGTGTTACGAGCGCTGTGTTGAGATCGCGGCGTTCCAGCTCGTCCAGCACGGTGCCAAGGATCATCGCGCCGGTTGCGCCGAGCGGATGGCCCATGGCAATCGCGCCGCCGTTGACGTTGATCTTGTCGTGCGGAATATCGAAAGCCTGCATGTAGCGTAGCACGACGGCAGCGAAAGCTTCGTTGAGCTCAAAGAGATCGATGTCGGCGAGCGTCAGGCCGCTGCGCTTCAACAGCTTTTCGGTGACGTCAACCGGGCCGGTCAGCATCAGCGCCGGGTCGGAGCCGATATTGGCGAAGGCCTTGATACGGCCGCGCGGCTTCAGGCCCATGCTCTCACCGCCCGCCTTGGAGCCGAGCAGCACGGCAGCGGCACCATCGACGATGCCCGAGGAATTGCCGGCATGGTGAACGTAGTTGATACGCTCGATCTCGGGATGCGCCTGAATGCCGACGGCCTCGAAGCCGCCCATTTCGCCCGGGAGCTGGAAGGATGGGTTGAGCGAGGCGAGCGCCTGCATGTCGGTGCCGGGACGCATGTGCTCGTCGCGGTCGAGAATGGTCAGGCCGTTGATATCCTTCACCGGAATGACCGAATTCTTGAAGTAGCCCTTTTCCCAGGCATTGGCGGCGCGCTTCTGGCTTTCGACGGCATAGGCATCGACGTCATCACGCGAGAAGCCGTATTTGGTGGCGATGAGATCGGCCGATACGCCCTGCGGCATGAAATAGGCCGGGAAATTGACGGAGGGATCCATGAACCAGGCACCGCCGGACATGCCCAAGCCGACGCGCGACATGCTTTCGACACCGCCGGCAATGACGATATCGTCAGCCCCTTGAGCGATCTTCGCCGCACCGAAATTCACGGCATCGAGGCCGGAGGCGCAGAAGCGGGAAATCTGCATGCCAGGCGCTTTGGTGGAATAGCCGGCCTCGAAGGCGGCACCCCTCGGGATAACCGCACCCGCTTCCATGACCGGATCGACGCAGCCCATGATGATGTCGTCAACCGTTGCGGTATCGAGACCGTTGCGATCGCGGAGCGCCTCGAGCGTCTTGGCAGCAAGGCGCACGGACGGCACTTCATGCAGCGACCCATCCTTCTTGCCGCGCCCGCGCGGCGTGCGCACGTGGTCGTAAATGAAAACCTCGGTCATATCTCATCTCCCTGCGGCAGCTAACGCCGCCTTGCTCAAAAGGCTTCCGCCGCCAGTTCCATCATCGTATCGGCGCCGGTTTCGATGCGGGCCTTGCGCAATG
Organism: Rhizobium tropici CIAT 899; assembly: GCF_000330885.1. Classification (NCBI taxonomy): domain Bacteria; kingdom Pseudomonadati; phylum Pseudomonadota; class Alphaproteobacteria; order Hyphomicrobiales; family Rhizobiaceae; genus Martinezella; species Martinezella tropici. Next base: position 620,056 of record NC_020059.1, on the reverse strand, counting down.
CCGTTTCCGGCATGATGCGCTCCATGTAGAACCGCGCAGTGACAAGCTTGTTCTTCAGATAATCCTCGCGCGCGCTGTCGCCAGCCGCAAGGCCTGCTTGAGCCGCCTTGGCCATCTTCGCCCACATGTAGCCGAGGACGACGAGGCCGAAGAGGTGCATGTAGTCGGTCGAGCCGGCGCCGGCATTGTCGGGCTTTGCCATGGCGTTCTGCATGAACCACATGGTCGCGGCCTGCACGTCGTTCAAGCCCTTCTTCAGATGCTTGGTGTAGAAGGCCATCTGTTCGTCGTTGCGGTTTTCCTCGCAGAAATCGCCGATTTCCTTGAACAGCGCCATGACGGCGCGGCCGCCGTTCAGCGCCAGCTTGCGGCCGACGAGATCGAGCGCCTGAATGCCGTTGGCGCCCTCATAGATCATGGTGATGCGGGCATCGCGGACATACTGGCTCATGCCGTGCTCTTCGATGTAGCCATGGCCGCCGAAGACCTGCTGCGCCATGACGGCATGCTCGAAGCCCTTGTCGGTCAGGACGCCCTTGAGGATCGGCGTCGCGAGGCCAAGGATATCGTCGGCTGCCTGGCGGTCCTTCTCGTCGGGAGAGCGATGGGCGATATCGGATTTCAGCGCCGTCCAGAGCAGGAAAGCACGGCCCGCCTCGTTGAAGGCGCGGATGGTCATCAGGGAGCGGCGGATATCCGGATGGACGATGATCGGGTCAGCCTTCTTGTCCGGCGCCTTCGGGCCGGAGAGCGAGCGGCCCTGGATGCGCTCGCGGGCATAGTTGGCGGCATTCTGATAGGCGATCTCGGCGATGGAAAGGCCCTGCAGGCCAACGCCGAGGCGCGCCTCGTTCATCATGACGAACATGGCATTGAGGCCCTTGTTCTCTGCACCAATCAGGAAGCCGGTCGCCTCATCATAATTCATGACGCAGGTGGCGTTGCCGTGGATGCCCATCTTGTGCTCGATCGCGCCGCAGGACACCGGGTTGCGGTCGCCGAGAGAACCGTCTTCCTTGACGAGGAATTTCGGCACGATGAACAGCGAAATGCCCTTGGTTCCCTCAGGCGCGCCTTCGATGCGAGCAAGAACGAGATGGACGATATTGTCCGTCATATCGTGCTCGCCGGCCGAGATGAAGATCTTCTGGCCTGAGATCTTGTAGCTGCCGTCACCTTGCGGAACTGCCTTGGTGCGCAGCAGGCCGAGATCGGTGCCACAATGCGGTTCGGTGAGGTTCATGGTGCCGGACCAGCTGCCCTCGACCAATTTCGGCAAGTAAGTCTGCTTCTGCGCATCGGTGCCATGGACAAGGATCGCTGCGATCGCGCCCTGGGTGAGGCCCGGATACATCATCAGCGACATGTTGGCGGCCGAGGTATATTCGCCGACGGCGCAGTGCAGCACGTAGGGAAGCCCCTGCCCGCCGAACTCCTCCGGCACGGCGAGACCCAGCCAGCCGCCTTCCCGATAGGCGCGATAGGCCTCCTTGAAGCCCTTCGGCGTCGAGACCGTGCCATCGTCATGACGTACGCAACCTTCCTGATCGCCGGAATAGTTGAGCGGGAAAAGCACCTCTTCCGACAGCTTGGCCGCCTCGCCGACGATCGCCTCGATCATATCGGGCGTGGCATCGGCATAACCGGGAAGATTGTTGTAGCGCTCCAGCCCGAGCACATCGTTCAGGACGAAGAGCGTATCGTTCACCGGGGCCTTGTAGACTGGCATTTCTCGAATTCCTCCAATTCGCCGCCGGACCTTGAGATTCCGGCCACTGTCATACTCTTACAAAATATTGACGTTTGCGTAAACGTCAAATTCGTGTCTCGCGGTGAAATTTTGGTGAAGCCGGTGAGGAAGAGCATTCCGCATATCGCCGATACGCTCCCCTCCCGCTAAGCAACCGGGCACTGCCTGCGCGCAAGAATATCAGGTCGCGGGACAGCAGAACCAAAATAAAAGGTTAAGACATCAGACAAACTTAACGAGTTGTTTACCACGTTTCGTAAATTGTACGAGTTGAGCAGCAGTGCTTCGGGTTTCTTCAACTTATGCTTGGAAATCGCGCTGTCTTTGCCGCTCTGTTTGAGGAAAGCCAATACATTTATCCCTTTCCGAAAGACGGATGCAGACAGCGCGGCGATATAGCAACGTCTTCTTCCGTCAGCATGACGGCCCGGGGTGGTCCATAGTTCAAGGCGAGCAAAGATATGAGCGGATCGCGATCAAATCCTACCGGTACGGGCGACTGGACGTCGCTGGATGCTCTGAGCCGCACGATCGAGGGGCTGGAAGCACGCATCGAAGGGCTGATGGGAACCGCCGCCGCGCGCGATACGCGCCAGCGCGTCGCTGCGGGCTATGCGCCGGCCCCCGAACGAGCCGCCCCGGAGCGGATGCCGCCCCGCCCCGAACGCGAACAATATGCCAGCCGCGCTTACGAGCGCCCGCTGCGCAACGAACGCCATGAGAGCGATCTCCGACCCGATCCGCTTGCCGAGATCCGTCAACGCCAGCGCACGCTGGAAGCAAACCGCGAACGTCTGCAGCCACGGCGCGAGGAAATCTCGCACGCAGAACCGCAGCCGGCCCGGCGACCGATCGACAGTCATGCGCAGCGCCAGCCGATGCGGGCTGCAGCCGCCGACGCACCGGTCGATATCGCTCAGGCGCTCGTCAACCTCCGCCAGGATCTGAAGCGCGACATCGCCGACAGCGTGAGCCGCGAAGTCGCCGCCTTGCGTGCCGAAATCCGCGATATTCGCGAAAACGCCGAGGACAAGCATTTTGTCGCCGATGTCCGCCAGGACATGGCCAGGCTTGCCGACAGTATCAACCAGCTCGCCGGTCAGCCGGAAACCGCCGGGCTGAAAGCCGAATTCGATGAGCTGCGCTCGCTGATGGACGGCCTTGCCCGCGAGGAATCCCTGCATCACGTCGAGCGCCAGGTGAAGGCGATCGACACGTCGGGCCTGCAGGACGAGCTCGTCTCGCTTGCCTACCGCCTCGATGACATCAAACAGCATCTCGGCGGCATGAACGACAGCCCGGCCGTACATGCGCTGGAAAACAAGCTTTTGACGATCGCGACCGCGATGGAGAGCCTCGGCTCCATGATGCAGCCGCAGGACCAGGCCATGCAACGACTGGAAGGCCGCCTCAGCGGTCTTGCCGACCAGATCGACCTGATGAGCCGCGATACTGCCGGCCGGCGTCAGCCTGCCGACGATCTTTCCGGTCGCCTCGAAGCGCTCGCCATGCGCATCGACGAGCTCGGCAGCGCCAAGGCTGTCGCCCGCCTCGAGGAGCGGCTGGACCAGCTTTCGCACTTGATGGAACGTTCGCAGAAGGCCGCGCCGCAGCCCGAACTCGTTACCTATCTCGCCGACATCTCCCACAAGATCGATGCGCTGGAACATGGGTCTATCGGCAACGTACTGGCCGACCGGCTGGATTATCTCGCTCGCCGCATCGACGAGATCGATTTCCATCCGCCCGCTCCGGCAGCAAGCCTCGACGACAGCATGGCGCGCCGCCTCGAAGGCCGCCTCTCCGACATCGCAGCCCGGCTGGAAGCAAGCACCGCCGCACCGCCGACGGATACGCAGGCACTGCGCAGTCTCGAAGAGCAGATCGCCCATCTCTCGACATTGCTGACGAACGAGCCCCGGGCCGTCGCCAATCATCTGCCGCCGGATTTCGACCGCCGGATGAGCGCGATCGAAGACTACATGGCGACCAATGATGAATACATTATCGAAGCGGCCCGCCATGCGGCGGAAACCGTCATCGAGGCCTATTCCCGCGAAGGCGGAATGGTGAACGGTTCGCAAGGAGCCGACATGTCGGCTTTGGCGGCTCTTGCGGACGATCTTCGTCATCTTGAGGACCTCAGCCGCGCCACCGACGAGCGGACGCATCGCACCTTTGAGGCTCTGCATGACACGCTGCTGCAAATCGCCGACCGTCTCGATCATATGGAACAGCGCAAGCCTGCGCCCGCAATGCCGGCCGCAGCGTTCGAAAGCGACGTTTTCGCCGAGGAGGATGCTCCAGGCCTGAAGCCGCCCATGGCGGCGCAGCAGAAGACAGGTCCTATCATCCGCACGGTTGCGCCAGCAGAATCCTCGGTCTCCGGCGAAGTCGCCGTCGCACAGGCGATCGACGCCAATACGAAGGCCGAAATCAAGGCAGCCGTGAAGAAGAGCGGCAAGTCCAGCCTGTTCGCGAGCCTCGGAAAGCGTTTCTTTACGCCGGAAAAGGCCGAGCCGATCTTTCCGCCGGACCGTCCGGTCATCGAACAGGCGCCGTCGATCGATCCCGCCGACGTGATGCCCGGCGAAGAGGTCAACGAACTGCTGGAGCCGGGTTCCGGCGCACCCGATATCAAGAAGATCCTTGAGCGCGTGCGCGCCAGCCAAAATACGTCGCGCAGCGGAAACACGCGTCAGCCGACCGAAAACGAACGGGCCGATTACATCGCAGCCGCCCGCCGCGCCGCGCAGGCCGCTGCCATGGAAGTCGACCAGACGCAACGCTCTGCCCCTGCTTCCAGGAAAGACGCCAAAAAGGGCGGCGCGTTCTCGCGCTTCCGCCGGCCGATCCTGCTTGCATTGGGCGCCGTCATGCTCGCCATCATGGCCTATCCGCTGGCAAACACGTTGACACGCGGCCAGAAAGCGCCGGCACCGGCTCAAGTATCGACGACGGTCGCGCCCGCCGATAGCGCCATAACCAATACCGTCGCTGCCAATACGAACCCGGCCGCCAGCAATCAGCAGCCTGCCGCAAATCAGGCCGCCGCACCCTCGGTATCCACGGCGCAGACGGCGGAAGTCCAGCCCGCACCCACGGCCAGCGATCCCGTCGCCGCGTCAGCAAATGATCACCTGACGGCAGCGACCCCGCTCGACGGCAACCAGACGGCAAGCGAAGAGCTGGCGCCTGCCGCCAGCGCACCGGCACAGCAAGCCGCCGCCTTCGTTCAGACCGAGAATACGGCCGCCGCAACTCCCGTCGCCACGCCGGCAGCGCCTGATATCGCCGTGCCAGACGGTATCCAGCCGCCATCGCTCGTTGCGGCCGCAAAATCGGCCGATCCCGTCGCGCTCTTCTCAATCGGCGCACGCTACACGGATGGCCGCGGCGTTGCTGCCGATATGAAGCAGGCTGCGAGCTGGTATCAGCTTTCGGCAGACAAGGGTTATGCCCCGGCACAGTACCGCCTCGCCAGCATGTATGAGAAAGGCAATGGCGTCGATCGCGACCTCGTCAAGGCCAAGCAATATTATGAGCAGGCCGCCAATCAGGGCAACGCCAGCGCCATGCACAATCTCGCTGTTCTCTACGCCTCCGGTACTGCCGGCCCGCAGGACTATAACAGCGCGGCGAACTGGTTTATCCGTGCCGCCGATCTTGGCGTCTCCGACAGCCAGTTCAACCTCGCGATCCTCTATGCACGCGGCAACGGCGTGAAACAGGACCTGCAGGAATCCTACAAGTGGTTTGCTATCGCCGCAAAGAGCGGCGACAAGGACGCCGCCCAGAAGCGCGACGAAGTCGCCAACGCCATGAAGCCGGCCGATCTGGAAAACGCCCGCGCCAAGGTCGACCTCTGGAAGGTGCAGCCGGCCGATCCAAAGGCCAATGGCACGAACATTCCTGATGAATGGACCACCGGCAAGGGTGTGAACACGGCCTCGATCGATATGAAGAAGGCGATCCGCAACATTCAGGCCATTCTCAACAAGAATGGCTTCGATGCCGGTTCGCCCGACGGCGCCATGGGTGACAAGACGGTAGCTGCCCTGAAGAGCTTCCAGAAATCCGTCGGTCTGCCGGCGGATGGACGGGTCACCGATCAGGTGGTCAAGGAACTGCTCGCCCGCAATAAGTAGTTCGGGATTTCGTGCGAAAGCGATCAAACGACATGCCGGCGTCAGCACGCCGGCATCTTGTTTAGGACGCTCAAGGCTGCCGCATCCCTGCCGGTGCGCGCCATTCCGCTATACAGCGTCACAGAAAAGTGGAAAAAGCCGGGTTAGTGTGAAATCCGGCCATTCGAAAACCGTGGCAGCGCCGCCTTTCCTAAGGCTCTGGCAATGATTTCGGATTAGAATCCGCCGTTTAAGGGGAAATAGGCTTCGGTCACCGCGCCGAAAAGCCTGCAAATGGGAACAAGGCGTGACGATCTATCTGCCGATCGCAGAATTGTCAGTGAATATTTTCATTATTCTCGGCATGGGGGCAGCCGTAGGGTTTCTCTCCGGCATGTTCGGTGTCGGCGGCGGTTTTCTCATCACGCCTCTTCTGATTTTCTACAATATCCCGCCTGTTGTTGCCGTCGCCACCGGTTCCAATCAGGTGGTCGCCTCCTCCGTCTCGGGCGCACTCAGCCATTTTCGCCGCGGCTCGCTCGACCTGAAACTTGGCTCGATCCTGCTGGCCGGCGGTCTGGCGGGGGCGACCTTCGGCCTCTGGCTATTCGTACTGTTGCGCAGGCTCGGCCAGATCGACCTGATCATCTCGCTGATCTACGTGATTCTCCTCGGCACGGTGGGCTCGCTGATGCTGTGGGAAAGCGTGCGGGCCATGCGTCGCGCGGCCGGCAAGCTGCCCCCAACAACCGGCAAACCGCGCCATCATAACTGGGTGCAACGGCTGCCGTTGAAACTCCGCTTCAAGAAATCCAAGCTCTATCTCAGCGCCATTCCGGTCATCGGCCTCGGCTTCTTCGTCGGTATGCTGACGCCGATGGGTATCGGCGGCGGCTTCATCCTTGTGCCCGCCATGATCTATCTGCTGCGCGTGCCGACAAACGTCGTTGTCGGCACCTCGCTGTTTCAGGTCATTTTCGTGACGGCCTTCACGACAATCGTCCAGGCCGCGACGAACTATTCCGTCGATATCATCCTGGCCTTCCTCTTGATGGTGGCGGGCGTCATCGGCGCGCAATACGGCGTTCGCGTCGGCCAGAAATTGCGCGGCGAGCAACTGCGCGCGCTCCTTGGCCTCCTCGTCCTGGCCGTCGGCCTTCGCCTCGTCGTTACTCTCGTGGTGACGCCGGCGGACGTTTACTCCGTCGTGATGGAAGGAGTGAGCCGATGAGAGGATTCGGACTGCTTCTTGCTACCGCATTGCTGCTCGCTCCGTTCACCACGCAGGCGCAGGTGCTGCTCGATCAGCCGACGACCTCGACCACGGCGCGGGAGACGATGGAGATCGGCACGTCGACGAGCGAGATTGCCATTACCTCGGACTTCACCGGCGCCGATCTGACGATTTTCGGCGCGCTCTCAAACACCGACCAGCTGCTGCTGGCCATCGGCCAATACGATATCGTCGTCGTGCTGGAGGGCCCGCGCGAGAATGCTACGGTACGCCGGAAAGAGCGCGTCTTCGGCATATGGGTCAACACCCGCTCGATGACGTTCGAGCATGTGCCGGAAGCCTATTCGCTCTCCAGCACGCGCGCGGTCGACAATATCACCACGCCACTCGAACTCAGCGACCGCGGTATCGGCGTCGATCATATTCCGCTGACGCCGGTCGGCTTTGTCGGCAATGTCGGCGATGTTCCGGAATTCCGTAATGCCTTCCGGCGCCTGCAAAGGACAGGTGGGCTCTATGAAAGCGATCCTGCCGGCGTGCGCTTCGTCAGCTCCTCGCTCTTCAAGGCAACGCTCAGGGTTCCCGCCGACGTGCCGAACGGGGTGCATATGGTGCGCGCCTATCTCTTCAAGAGCGGCAAGTTCCTGAGTGAGAAATCGCTGCCGTTGCGGGTCATCAAGACGGGAATAGAGCAGACGATCACGGATGCGGCGCATCAGCGGCCGATCACCTATGGCATTGTTTCCGTGCTGCTGGCCCTCGTCACCGGCTGGAGCGCAAGTTTCATCTTCCGGAAGAACTGATCAGCCGGTTTTCCGCCGATTGACGACTTCGAGATAGGCTTCGGTCAACCGACCAAGCACCGATGGCGTGTCCGGAGGCAACACCTTGCCGAGATGCCTGGCACGCAGCTCGTCCATGAAATCATCCCAGAGCTTCTGGCCGCCATTTTCCAGCAGCTCTGCCCGGATCGACAGCTCTTCGGACACCGGAAGATGCTTGCGGCCCCAGGCGCCCATATGCGCAAAGAGCGGCACGAGGTCGATCGCCATTTCCGTCAGGCTGTAGATAGCCTTCTGCTTATGCGTCGGATCATCCTCGCGGGTCAACAAGCCGCGCTCCACCAGCCGCTTCAGCCGGTCTGCGAGGATGTTGGAAGCAATCCCCTCCTGCGACTTCTGCAGCAGTTCACGAAAATGCCGGCGATTGCCGAACATGATGTCGCGGATGACGATCAGGCTCCAGCGGTCGCCGAGAATTTCCAGCGTCAGATTGATCGGGCAGCCGGAACGATGCAGCGCGTCCATAATGATCTCCAAAAAACCACTTGCATTCTGCCATCAGTCTAGCTAGCTTGCAACTACTTGCACTTAACAACCAGTTTCGATTATGATGCAGTTATCACGACGGAGGAAAAGTGATGAGGAAGCTCGTTATCTGGAATCTTATGACGCTCGACGGCTATTTCGAGGGAACCAAGCCCTGGGACCTCGATTTTCACATGCTGGCCTGGGGCGATGAGCTGGAACACTATGCGACCGAGCTTGGCAAGGAAGGCGATCTGCTGATCTTTGGCCGCAAGACCTATCAAGGCATGGCCGCCTACTGGCCGACCGCGACGGAAACGTCTGACATCACCGCCTATATGAACGGCATAGCCAAGATCGCCGCCTCGCGGACGCTCGACAAAGCGGACTGGAATAATACCCGCGTCGTCGGCGACATCGTTGCTGAAGTGAAGAAGCGGAAGGAAGAACCCGGCAAGACCATGTTCGTCTTCGGCAGTGCTGAAGTGGCCGATGTATTGCTCAAGGCGGGGCTGGTGGATGAGCTCAGGATCTGCCTCGTTCCCGTCGTGCTTGGCGCCGGCAATCCGCACTTCAAACCGGCGGCCGAACAACGGCCGATGAAGCTCATCGATTCACGCCCGTTGAAGACCGGCGCGGTGATCCTGCGCTATGAGCCGGCGAATGCGGCCTAGGCCGAAAGATTGTCAAACCGCACGGAATAGATGCGGTCGCGGCCGAGCAGGTGAGCAATCAGGCTTTCCCGCGCGAAGAGGCCAGTCATGGCCTTGTGGCGCAGGTCGAGGCCGCCGGTCATCACGCCGAAGGCCGGCATCAGCAGGCGGGCGCCATCCGTTGCAAAGCACGGGCGGCGCACCGATTTTTCGCGACGCCGAACGGTGGCGGAGGGATGCAGGTGGCCGGCGATCTCGCCGGCCTGCAATCCGGCCTTTGGCTCATGACGGAAGGTCAAACCACCGTAGTGCATCTCGTCGACCGAGTGCCCCGGCAGATCGACCGTGCCGTCCGGATCATGATTGCCGTTGATCCAGATCCATTCGCGGCCGCGGGCCATGTTGACGATCAGGCCGCGAAACTCGTCCGGCAAGTGCTGCGAACCGATGCGATCGTGAAAATTGTCGCCCAGTGAAACGACGAGTTTCGGATCGTAGCGCGAGATGACGGCGGAAAGAACAGTCAGCGTCGCCAGCGTATCGTAGGGCGGCAGCATCATACCACGTCGGGCGAAAGCCGCCCCCTTTTCCAGATGCAGGTCGGAGACGACGAGAATGCCGGCATCCGGCAGATAGAGCGCACCAAGGGGATCGCAAACGGCAGCAACACCATGAATGACGGCCTCAACACCCAGCGCGCTGGCTGTGCCGTTGCCTTGAGCATTCATATCTCGCGCTAGCGCCAGGCGGTTCATCACTTTAGTAATCTACCTTCGTCGTCTGCCTTGCAGCATTCCTATTCCATTGCCTCGCGGATCAGATCGTCGGCCGCTTCCGCAAGCAGCGAATCGTGCGCCTCGCCCGGCACCGGCACCTTGCCGATTTCCAGCATCACCGGCACGGCGAGCGGGGAAATATGGTCCAGCGCGCGATGGGTGATATGGCCCTTGATTCGCTTCAGCATATCCGCAAGACGGCCAATATCCAAAAGTCCGGTCGCCGCATCCTGCCTCGTTGCCTGCAGCAGGATATGATCGGGCTCGTGACTGCGCAGCACGTCATAGATCAGATCGGCCGATACGGTGACTTGCCGGCCGGTCTTTTCCTTGCCCGGATGCCGGCGCTCGATCAAGCCGGCAATCACGGCGCAATTGCGGAAGGTGCGCTTCAACAGGAAGGATTCGTCGAGCCAAGCTTCGAGATCGTCCCCGAGCATATCCTCGTCGAAAAGATCGGAGAGGCTGAGATGGCCGTTGGCGATCATCAGCCCCATATCCTCCAGCCCCCATATGCCAAGCGAATAATCTGTCGCGACGAAGCCCATGGGCTTGGCGCCGGCGCGCTCCAGTCTCCTGGTGAGCAGCATGCCGAGCGTCTGGTGCGCCAATCTCCCCTCGAAAGGATAGGCGACCATATAGGCGCGGCTGCCGCGCGGGAAAGTTTCGATCAGAAACTCGTCGCGCTTCGGCAGCAGCGATTTCTCGTTTTGAATTTCCAGCCAATCGCGCACCTGATCCGGCAGGCGGTGCCGCCGGTCGGGATCGGCAATCATCGCCCTCACCTGGTCGGCGAGATAGGTCGAAAGCGGAAACTTGCCGCCGGCATAGGAGGGAATTTTCGGATCCAGCGAGAAAGCCTGCGAGGCCAGGCATTCGCTCTCGCGGATGCCTTCGAAGCGCAGCACCTTGCCGGAAAAGAGGAAGGTATCGCCCGGTGCCAATTGCTCGACGAAATATTCCTCGACCTTGCCCAGCGGCGCGCCGCCTCTTCCAAGCGAGCCCAGCGCGTTGCGCTTCACCAGACGGATATTCAGCATCGCCTCTTCGACGATCGTGCCGAGATTCAGGCGATACTGCTGCGCGACCTGCGGATTGGAGACGCGCCAGCGGCCATCCGCCATCTTGCGGATGCGGGCATAGCGCTCATAGGTTCTGAGCGCATAGCCGCCGGTCGCGACAAAATCGACGATGCGCTCGAAGGTCTCCCAGGAAAGCTCGGCATAAGGAGCGGCGCTCTGCACCTCGTCGTAAAGCTCCAGCATGTCGAAGGGTTCGGCGCAGGCCATGCCGAGCACATGCTGGGCGAGAACGTCGAGCGCTCCTGCGCCAATGGGCGGCGTATCCTGCGCGCCGGTATAATTGGCATCAAGTGCTCCCTGGCATTCCATGACCTCGAAGCGGTTCGCCGGCACGAGGATCGCCTTGGAAGGTTCATCCATGCGGTGATTGGCACGGCCGATGCGCTGCGCGAGCCGGCTTGCGCCTTTCGGCGCACCGACATGGATGACAAGATCGACATCGCCCCAGTCTATGCCGAGATCGAGCGTCGAGGTGGCAACAACGGCGCGTAGCCGGTTTTCCGCCATGGCCGCTTCCACCTTGCGGCGCTGGCCGACGTCGAGCGAGCCGTGATGCAGGGCGATCGGCAGATTGTCGTCATTGGCCGACCACAGTTCCTGAAACAGCATTTCGGCCTGCGAGCGCGTGTTGACGAAGAGCAGCGTCGTGCGATGCGCCTTCAGCTCGCGATAGATATCGGGGATCGCATATTTGGCGGAGTGGCCGGACCAGGGGATGCGCTCTTCCGTCGCAAGGATCGAGATATCGGGCTTTGCGCCGCCCTCGACAATGACGAGGCCGGCGTGACGCACTTCTCCTGGCTCTTGCGCCGCCAGCCATTTCTGCAGATCCATAGGGTCGGCGACGGTCGCTGACAGACCGATCGTCTGCACGCGCGGCGCCAGCTTGCGGATACGGGCAAGGCCAAGCGACAGCATATGGCCGCGCTTGGAGGTGACGAGCGAATGCAGCTCGTCGAAGACGAGATATTTCAAGTCCTTGAAGAAGCGTTCGGCCTCGCGATTGGCGAGCAACAGCGCCACCTGCTCGGGCGTCGTCAGCAGAATATCGGGCGGGTTGAGCTTTTGCCGCTGGCGCTTGCCAGCAGGTGTATCCCCCGTGCGGTTCTCGACCGTGACGGGCAGGCCCATTTCCGAAACAGGCTTCATCAGATTGCGCTCGATATCGACCGCAAGCGCCTTCAGCGGCGAAATATAGAGCGTGTGGATGCCGGTAAAGGCCGAGCCGGACGGGATTTTCCCGCGCCGGGTGAGATCCGTCAGCGACGGCAGGAAGCCGGCTAGCGTCTTGCCCGCACCTGTGGGCGCAATCAGCAGCGTGCTTTCGCCTGCTTCGGCGCGCGCCAGCAATTCCAGCTGATGGGCACGCGGCTGCCAGCCCTTGTCCGCGAACCAGCGGGTGAAGGGGGCGGGCAAGGCAAGGAGGCGGTCGGCGTCGATCTGGTCCACGGGCTGAATGTAGTTGAAATGTGGAGGATAGGAAGCGGGGAGCTGGAGAAGAGTAAGGATGGGCCGCACGTTCCTTCACCAAGGCCGCTTAGGCCCATTGGCTTCCACACGCACCGTCATCCTCGGGTCAAGCCCGAGGATGACGGAGCCTACTTGCTGTCAGCATTCTTAAGCGAGCATTTTCGTACTCATCCGCGAAACAGCAACGCTATCCGCATTCCCTGCTTGACTCCCATCATAATCATAGATAAAAATTATCCATGATTAGAAAGGCATGAAGATGAAGCTGGGAGACGGCGTCGAACAATCCATTCATTGCGTTGGCATGCTGGCTGGCCTTTCCGATGGCGGCGTGCTGTCAGCAGCTGCCCTTGCCGAATTTCACGGTGTCTCCGTCAGCTATCTTCTGAAGCATCTGCAGGCGCTTTCGGGTGCCGGCATTCTCGATACCGTGCCGGGACCGAAGGGCGGATACCGGCTGGCGCGCAAGCCGGAGGAGATCACCCTGCTCGATATCGTGCTGGCCGCCGAGGGCCCTGCACCCGCCTTCCGCTGCGCTGAAATCCGCCAGCGCGGCCCGAACCCGCTCGAAGGGCGCTACTTCGCCAAGCCTTGCGGCATCAATGCCGCCATGCTGGCGGCCGAGCGCGTCTACCGGGCGGAGCTGGCCAAAACAAGCATCGCCGACGTGCTGACCGATCTCCGGCAGACCGACACGGATGGCGGGATCGCCGCGAGAGGCTGCGCCTTTCTCGAGCTGCATGAACGCAAGACCAGAAACTGAACCTCAATTTAAAACCCAAGGAGAAGACCCATGCATCCGCGTTTCAACTTTGCCAAAGCCTCCCCCGATTCCTACAAGGCTGTCGTCGCGCTGGAAAACTTCGTCCAGAGCAGCGGCCTCGAACGGCGCTTCATCCACCTGATCAAGCTCCGCGCCTCGCAGATCAATGGCTGCGCCTATTGCGTCGACATGCATGTGAAGGAAGCCCGCCATGATGGCCTCAGCGAACAGTGGATCAACCTGATGTGCGTCTGGTGGGAATCGCCCGTCTATGACGATCGCGAGCGTGCCCTGCTCCGCTGGGTCGATTCCGTGACGAAGATCGCGCAGACCGGCATTCCAGATGCCGATTTCGAGCCGTTGAAGCAGCATTTCAGCGAAGAAGAGATTGTGAAGATCACGGTCGCGATCGGCACGATCAACATTTGGAACCGCCTCGCCGTCGGCTTCCGCTCGCAGCATCCGGTGGATGCGGCAAGCAAGGCTGCTTGAGCCTGCTTTCTCTGAGCGTGTTATGGCCAGAGCCCTCCCTTGAACGCCGTCATCCTCGGGCTTGACCCGAGGATGACGGCGTTCAAGGGAGGTCGGCTCGGCAAAAACGCCGCCGGCGAGAGCGCATCCTTGATGCGATACACACCAAAAACCCTCTCACATGGTCGGTAGCTTGGGCGTGGATCCTCGGGTCAAGCCCGAGGATGACGGGCCGTGAGGGTTAGTCGCGGGGGCCTAAGAGGGCCTGAGCGACAGCCGCGCCTGATAAAATTCCAAAACGAAAAACGCGGGGCGAAGGCCCCGCGTCATTTATTGGCTTCCTATGCTTGGCAGGCAAGCACGAAAGCTATCAGGCAGCAACCGAGCCGAAATCAGCTGTCGGAACTTCCGAGATGGTCTTAAGAACCTGCGAAGCGATCTGGTAGGGGTCGCCTTGCGAGTTCGGACGACGATCTTCGAGGTAGCCCTTGTAGTCGTTCTTGATGAACGAGTGCGGAACGCGGATCGAAGCGCCACGATCGGCAACGCCGTAGGAGAACTTGTTCCACGGAGCCGTCTCGTGCTTGCCGGTCAGGCGCAGATGGTTGTCCGGGCCGTAGACAGCGATATGGGCATCCAGGTTCTTGTCGAACTGAGCCATGAGCGCTTCGAAATAGGCCTTGCCGCCGACTTCGCGCATGAACTTGGTCGAGAAGTTGCAGTGCATGCCCGAGCCGTTCCAGTCGGTGTCGCCGAGCGGCTTGCAGTGGAACTCGATGTCGATGCCGTACTTTTCGCACAGGCGCAGCAGCAGGTAGCGTGCCATCCAGATCTGGTCGGCAGCCTTCTTGGAGCCCTTGCCGAAAATCTGGAATTCCCACTGGCCCTTGGCCACTTCGGCGTTGATGCCTTCGTGGTTGATGCCTGCTTCGAGGCAAAGGTCGAGATGCTCTTCAACGATCTCGCGGGCGACATCGCCGACGTTCTTGTAGCCGACGCCGGTGTAGTATGGGCCCTGCGGGGCCGGATAGCCGGATTCCGGGAAGCCGAGCGGGCGGCCGTCCTGGTAGAAGAAGTATTCCTGCTCGAAGCCGAACCATGCGTCTTCATCGTCGAGGATGGTAGCGCGGCTGTTGGATTCGTGCGGGGTGACGCCGTCGGGCATCATGACTTCGCACATGACGAGAGCGCCGTTGGTACGGGCCGGGTCCGGATAGATGGCGACGGGCTTCAGCACGCAATCGGAGCTGCGGCCTTCGGCCTGCATCGTCGACGAACCATCGAAGCCCCAAAGCGGAAGCTGCTCGAGCGTCGGAAATGCGTCGAATTCCTTGATCTGCGTTTTACCGCGCAGGTTCGGTACCGGGGTGTACCCGTCGAGCCAGATGTACTCGAGCTTAAACTTCGTCATTACGCACCTCATAACAGTTAATCAGGCGAAGTAGGAAAAACTTGGCCCGGCGCGCCCGCCGGGAAATCCTCTCTACGATCGGCTGGCAAGAGAGATGCATGTGCCGTGCCAGATCGCATCGACATCTGACCCGTCAGGCAAGATTTTTATGATTCAGCTGCGTTCGGGCCGGATTTCCCGGTGCCAAGCATCAGATTCTTTTCAAATCGCCGCCATGGCTCCAATCGAGCTGCCAAAGTGTCGCAGGCACCACCGGCCCTAAAATGGATTGGAAAATCGGCAGATCAAAGAAGCGGCATCCGCCGCACAATCATCGAATTGCCTATAATTTCATCATTTAGCATTTTTTTTAAGCGGAATGGTGATATTTGCCTTGGGCTTTGCTATATATGAGCTGTCTCTTGAAGCGCGCCCGCTTGAACACCAAAAAGGGAGAGACAACGAATGGCAATCGGTACTCGTCACGAAACCGCAAAGATCTATCAGTTTCCCGTCACGGCTCGCCCCACGGCGCTCAGCCAGCGTCCGAAGGTGAACCTCACCCCGGATATCGGCCCGTCCATTGCGACGGCCGCATTCGACAGCTGGTATCACGAAGCCGCGATCGTCGAATCCGACGAGACCCGCAAGCAATAGATATAAGCTTTACAGCGCTATATAGCGGTCGGAGCGATGATTGATCGCAACGAAAAGGTTGAGGACAATTGCGCCGATGACGGAGCAGATGACCACCGGCGGCGTGGTCACGGCAAAAGCGACCGCGAGCACGCATAGGTCGATTGCAAGCTGCACCAACCCTGCCCTGATGCCGAAACGCTCCTGCAGATAAATCCCCAGAATACCGACGCCGCCGAGGCTTGCCCGATGGCGATAGAGCGCGAGCAGCCCGAAGCCGAGCAGAATGCCGCCGAGGATCGCCGACCAAAGCGCATTGATATGCGCGACATTGAACAGCACCGGCTGAAGGTTGGTCAGCAGCGAGGTCAGCGCGATGGCGATGAAGGTCTTGATGGTGAAGGCCGGGCCGAGCTGTTTCAGCGATAGATAGAAGAACGGCAGATTGACCACAAAGAAGGCCAGGCCGAAATTCACGCCAATTGCGTAATGCAGCAGGAAAGCGATGCCAGCGGTGCTGCCGGTCAAAAGGCCGGCGCTTGAAAGGCAGAACAGCCCCAGCGACGAAATCAGGCTTCCGGAGACGATACCCTGAACATCCTCGATCCACGAATGCCGGGTCGCGGACGTCTTCCAGACACCAAATGCGCTCTTTGCGTTTGCCATGTGCTTTCCCCTGGGTTTCCAGGCTTTTTGCTGGAAGCTCAGGCGACAATCAAGTGAAAATACGTAAGCAATACTGACCTATTTTAAATTCGCAAGATTCGAAATCATCCAACCGATTTCCGGGTAATGAACAGAATGCCGTGAACCGGTTTTCCGCCATCCATGCGAATGATGCTGCGGGTGAGATCCAGCACCGTAAAGCCGTGACCGGCCAATATTTCCCGAACATAGACTTCGGAGTGCGCAAATCGGAGGGAATCACGCAGCACATAACCATCCGGTTGCTGCGCATCCTCGACGGAAAAGGCGAAGATCGCTCCACCGACCGAAAGCTTGCGGACGATCGCCATCACACCTTGCAGATCGCCGAGATACATCAGTACGTCGGCCGCAGTGACCAGATCCGCCCGGCTGGCGGCAAGCTCGCCATCGAAAACGCCTGACAGATCCGGCTCCAGCGAGAGATCGGCCTGGCCGAGATGATCATAGACATTCTTCTCGGCCGCCTTGGCAAGCATGCCCTTCGACAAGTCGTAGCCTTCCAGCCGATCGACACGGGCGCGGATTTCCGGCCCGAGCAGGCCCGTGCCGCAGCCGAGATCGACGGCAAGGCGGAAATGTTTGGGGATGTCGGTCGTTTCAGCGATCAGCGCCGCCAGCTTGCCGGGCACGCTATAGCCGAGCTTCTCGACAAGCGAGGTTTCGAAGCGGTCGGCATAGTCGTCGAACAATCGCTCGACATAGAGGCTCGGCGGTCGGTCCGGCACGTCGGCACCGCCAAGCACCGCAAGCTTCAGGCGGGCGCCGAAGACATCGCCGGCATCGAGCGCCAACACCTCGTTCAACGCTGCGATCGCGCCTGATGCATCGCCGGCCTTTTCGCGATAGGTTGCGAGCGAGAACCAGCCCGCCGCCCAGCGCGGCACCAGCTCCAGCGCCTGCTCCATCAACTCGGCAGCACTCGCGGGTTCGCCGCTCTCGGCAAGCATCTTCGCATAGTCGGCGCGGCGGTCGGCAATGACATCGCCGGAGGAAAGCTGGCTCGGCAGCATGGGTTTCATCCTGTTTGACGCTTGCCTTTGAATGCGGCCATAAAAAAACTCAAGTCCTATTTCAGGCAGACGCTGGTTTACGGTGTAAGCTGGGGCAAAAGTGCTTGCGAGTCGCAAGCGCCGGCCCTATCTCAACACCGACCGACTGCCATCATGGAGACGTCAGCATGTCCGATCAGGTGAACAGATTCCTTGGCGACTCGCCAGGCAGAACGCTGGTGAAGCTCATCATCGTGTCGCTCGTCGTCGGCTTCGTGATGAAGTTCTTCGGCTGGCGGCCCCTCGATTTCCTCTATGGCGTCCGCCGCTTCCTGCTCGATCTCTGGCACAGCGGCTTTGCCGCGCTCGGCGAGTTCGGCGATTATGTGCTGCTCGGCGCATCCATCGTCATTCCGATCTTCATCATACTTCGTTTGTTCAATTACCGCAGCTGACATGACCTTCCAGACCCTGACCTTAACGCGCCGCGATGCGTTGCGCCTCGCCGCTCTTGCGCTTAGCGCATCCGTTGCGAGCTGCGCCACACCGCCCGCCCGCGTTTCCAATATCCCCGCCAGCGACCAGACCGCCTCCGCCCTGCCGCTCGTCAATGCACTGCGCGCCAAGAACGGCTTGCCGCCGCTGAAGGTCGACGCGGCCGCCAGTGCCGCCGCAGTCTATCAGGCCAGGCGGATGGCGGATGCCGGCAAGATGGAGCATCTGATCGGCCTCGGCGACGATTTCGGCAAGCGGGTCAAGACAAGCGGCGTCAAGCTGCCGGCGGCGGAGAACATTGCCGAGGGCCAGCGCGACGTGAGCGCAGCGGTGACGGCCTGGATCAATTCGCCGAAGCATTTGCACAACATGCTCGGCAAATATGATGGGCTTGGCGTCGCTCTGGCTTACAACCCCTCTTCCGGCGACAGGCCCTATTGGTCCATGGTGCTTTCCTCGAACTGAGGAGGCGTAACGTCAAATGGATGTCCAGCAAGCGAGCCGGCGGGTTCTGCCCTTCGACGTGACGCATCGGCTGGTGCTGTCGATCGCGATTCCCATGACGCTCGGCTTCATGACCACGCCACTCCTCGGCCTTGTCGATACCGCCGTCGTCGGACATATGGGCCAGCCGGACGCGCTGGCGGGGCTTGCGATCGGCGCCGTGCTCTTCGACCTTCTTTTTGCCAGCTTCAACTTCCTGCGTGCCTCGACGACGGGCCTGACAGCTCAGGCCTATGGCCGCCATGATCTGCGCGAACAGCAGGCTGTGTTCTGGCGGGCGCTGATATCGGCGCTCGGCTGCGGTATCCTGATCGTCATTATTTCGCCGCTGCTGCTCTGGATCGGTATCAAGCTGATGGGGCCGGAAGGCGGCATCGCGGATGCGACGCGCACCTATTTCTCCATCCGTATGCTCTCCGGCCCGGCAGCACTCGCCAATTACGCCCTACTCGGCTTTGTGCTCGGGCGCGGCCAAGGCCGCATCGGGCTCTTGTTGCAGACCGTCATCAACGGCGTCAACATCGTGCTCGCCATCCTGCTCGGGCTCTATCTTGGCTGGGGTGTGGCCGGCGTTGCCTGGGGTACCCTGATCGGCGAGGCGAGCGGCATGCTGCTCGGGCTTTTCATCGTGCTGCGCGGCTTTGCCGGCGAGGAGCGGCCGGCGCGTGCAGAATTGTTCTCGCGCGCCAAGCTCACGCAGCTCTTCGCGCTCAACCGCGATATCCTGATCCGCACCTTCGTATTGATCGGCGCCTTCACGCTGATGACACGCATCGGCAACAGTTTTGGTGCGGTCATGCTCGCCGCCAATGCCGTACTGATGAATTTCTTTTTGTTATCCGGCTATTATCTCGATGGGCTCGCCAATGCCGCGGAGCAGATCACCGGCCGCTCGATCGGCGCCAATTATCGGCCGGCCTTCGAGCGGGGATTAAAGCTGACCGCACTCTGGTCCTTCGGGCTGGCGCTTGCCGCCGCCATCTTCTTCTTCGCGGTCGGGCCGGCGCTGATCCGCTTGCTGACAACTTCCGAAGAGGTGCGCCTCGCTGCGGAGACCTATCTGCCTTGGGCAGCGATCACGGGCCTTACCGGCGCCCTCGCCTTCCTGATGGACGGCGTCTTCATCGGTGCCACATGGTCACGCGAGATGCGCAACAAGATGCTGCTCTCCTTCGGCGGCTATCTCATAGCGCTCGCCATTCTCGTGCCAACGCTCGGCAATCACGGCCTATGGATGGCCATGAATGCCTTCCTGCTGTTTCGCGGCATCTTCCTGGCCATGGGCCTGAAGAAGCGGGCGGATCAGACGTTCCGGTTCGCCCAGTAATCCAGCTTGGCGTCGCGCAGGTCGCGGATCGAGCCGGCGCGCTCGCGATCGAGCAGCTTCGACATGCCGGCAACGATCTGTGCCGGCAGGCCGGGGCCTTCGTAGACCATGCAGGAATAGAGCTGCACGAGATCGGCTCCGGCCTTGATCTTCTCCAGCGCCGTCTCTGCCGACGACACGCCGCCGACGCCGATGATCGGCAGTGCGGCACCCACGCGGCGGCGCATCTTGGCGAGTATCACGGTCGACTTTTCGAAGACCGGTTTTCCCGAAAGTCCGCCAGCCTCCTTGGCCTGGCGCTGATCCTTCAAGCCATCGCGCGACAGCGTGGTGTTGGAGACGATCAGGCCATCAAGCGCATGAGACAAGGCTTCGGCGGCGATATCGTCCATGCCCTCCTCGGTCAGATCCGGAGCGATCTTGAGAAAGACGGGAATGCGCTTGCCGGCCTTGGCCGCTTCTTCGTCGCGGGCAGAAAGCACGGCTGACAGCAGGGCCGACAGGCTTTCGCGCGCCTGTAGATCGCGCAGGCCCGGCGTGTTCGGCGAGGAGATATTGGCCGTGAAATAGCGCGCGACGGAATAGAAGCGGCGGATACCGGCGACATAATCGGCGACACGGTCGGCGCTATCCTTGTTGGCGCCGATGTTGACACCGATGATGCCGCTGCCGCGGATCGCCTTGAGGCGCTGGAAAGCCGCCTCGTGACCGTCGTTGTTGAAGCCGAGGCGGTTGATGACGCCTTCGTCTTCGACCAGCCGGAAAATGCGCGGACGTGGGTTGCCCGACTGCGCCTTCGGCGTCACCGTGCCGATCTCGGTAAAGCCGAAACCGAGCTTCAGCAATGCCTCCGGCACCTCGGCATTCTTGTCATAGCCGGCGGCCATACCGATGGGGTTGGCAAAGTCGAGCCCGGCCACGGTCTGGCGCAGGCGAGGATCGGCGTTGATACGGCAGGCCGGAACCAGCCCCGATTTCAACGCCGCTATCGACATGCTGTGGGCGGTTTCCGGATCGAACAGGAACAGGCCGCGCCGGCCGAGATCGCGAAAGGCGCCAATCATTCCGCCATCTCCGGAAATACGTGGGCACCGTCATCGCCAATCGGCAGCGGCTTTTCCCAGAGCACGGCCGAAAGCGGCAGTGACGCATAAAGATGCGGGAAGAGATCGCCGCCGCGCGAGGGTTCGAAAACCAGCTTCTCGCCAAGCGCATCGCCATCGACCGCGACGAGCAACAGTCCGGTCTGACCTGCGAAATAGAGCTCGGCGGTTTTCTTTGCCTGCTTCGCGGTGGAGAGATGAATGTAGCCGTCGGTCAGATCGATTGCCGCGCCATGAAAAACGCCGGTTTGTCTGGCTTGCTGCCAGAGCGTATCCGGCACGATCTTGTAAACCACTGGCATGGCGATCATCATCCCTCTGTAAAGCTGTGCTGATAGGGCTTTGCACGAAAACATCAGCCGATGTCCACGGTTTCCGTGATGGATTTAGGGTTTAACGCAGAAAATCCGGAGGATGACATGACGAAGGAATTGAAAATCCGCCTTGCGGCCATGCTTCTGCCAGCCGCTTTTCTTCTCTCCACACCGGTTTTGTCGGCCGAACCGGATGCGGAACGCTTCCAGCTGGAGCGCAGCGGCGATCATTTCATCCGGCTCGACAAGCAGACCGGCGCGATGTCGATGTGCCAGGATCAGGGCGGCAATCTCGTCTGCCGCATGGCCGCCGACGAGCGCACAGCCTATGACGATGAGCTGGACCGGCTTTCCGACCGCGTGACGAAGCTGGAAAAGACCGTCGCCGCAAACAAGGGCTCAAGCCTGCCCGACGATGCCGAGATCGACCGCACGCTCGGCATCATGCAGAAATTCATGCGAGGTTTCATGGGCATGGCGAAGGAATTCCAGAACGAACAGCCGGAGGTCAAGCCGCAGCCGCAGAAGACCTGACGCCGCCGAAACCGCGGGGCGAAAGCACGGGGATAAAGGATCCTATTCCTATGCCGGTCTTTACTCGCCAAAATGCCTCGGTTAACCTTTTCTAAAGAGCAGAGCGCCGGGCCAGCCGGCGCGGATACCGAGCGGCGATGCTGTCACACGAGCAGATATGGGGTGCGATCGACCGGCTTGCGGAGCGGCATGCCTTGACCCCTTCCGGCCTTGCCCGCCGCGCCGGGCTTGACGCTACCTCCTTCAACAAATCGAAGCGGCTGAGCCAGGACGGACGTCTCCGCTGGCCATCGACGGAATCGATCGCCAAGATCTTGGATGCGACCGGAGCAAGCCTGGAACAATTCATGAGCTTTATTCGCCCGGCCGAGCCGCTGACCACAACAGTCGCGAACGGAATCCTGCCTTCCGGCACCTCCATCCCGCTGATCGGCTTCGCCCAGGCGGGGGCCGGCGGCTTCTTCGATGATGGCGGCTTTCCCGCCGGCCAGGGCTGGGACATGGTGGAGTTTCCGGTTGCCGCGGCACAAAGGGCCGGCGTCTATGCGCTGGAGGTGCAGGGCGAAAGCATGTTGCCGCTTTATCGCGACGGGGATATTCTGATCGTCGAGCCTGGAGCCCAGATCAGAAAGAATGACCGCGTCGTCGTGAAGACCCGAGAGGGCGAAGTCATGGCCAAGGTTCTGTTGCGGCAGAGCGCCAAGTCGATCGAGCTTTTGTCGCTCAATCCGGAACACCCCAACCGCAGCTTCGATCTTGCGGACGTGGAATGGATTGCCCGGATCATTTGGGCCAGCCAGTAGGAAAGTTTTCTCGTTATGCGTCGTAATATTTGGCTTGCAAGTGTGGCAGGCGCGGTCGTCGGCTCTTGGTTGACCCTGGTCGCGGTTCAGTTTGCGGGACATGGGTTCGATCTGCATGGCCGTGGCAACTCGACCGCAGACAACAAACCAGCTGCGACGACGCAGAGCGACACCGCCAAGGCCGAAACCACGCTGCCAAAGGCTATCGAGGCGCCCAAGCCTGCCGAAGCCACGAAGGATAAGGCAACGATCCTGGCGACAGCGTCCCCTTCGACAAGCAGCTCCGACAGCAGCCCCGAGCTGTCTGCCACTGTCATGGCGGCGGCTGCCGCGGCGGGTGCAGGCGACGAAGCGAAGGTCGAGGAAACCAAGACGGCGGCGGCGGAGCCAGTGAAGCAACAGGACACCAAGGTTCCAACTGATCCCGCGCGCTCCAACGACATGTCGACGAAGCCAGAGGAAGCACAAGCATCGCCGCCCGCAACAGATACCGTCAACGGCAAGGACACCGCCGCCTCTGCGCCGCAGCCAAATGAGGCCAAGCCGGACAAGACGGTTGTTATTTCATCGGACACAGCATCTTCCGGTGAAGCCAAGACCGATCCCGCTCCGGACAACCGGATACCAGCCGATCAGATCGACAGGCAAACGGCGGCGGCCGAACATCGAACCCTATCGCCGGTGTCGCCGCAGCAGCAGGCCCAGCCCATGCCTCAGCCTGAACCTCAGCCTCAATCCGAACAGGCGGCGATTGATCCCGCATCCAAGCCGCAGGAGCAGACGACGACGATCGAACTCGTCCGTCCCTTCTCTGATCAGGCTGGTATATTGACTATCGGCGGCAGAAGCCTGCAGCTCACCGGTATCATTCCGACCGATGTCGACCGGATGTGTACCGGCCCGAGCGGAAAGGACTGGCCCTGCGGCCAGGCAGCACGCACGGCATTCCGCATGTATCTGCGCGGACGCTCCATCGATTGCGACGTGCCCGATGCCAATTGGAAAGGCACGGCCAAGGGCGCCTGCCGCTATGTCCGGGTCGATCTCAGCGCCTGGCTGGTCCGCTTCGGCTGGGCCGATCCAGAACCGGGTTCGCCGCTCGCGGCTCTCGTCGGTGAAGCCAAGGAAAAGAAGCGCGGCATCTACGGCGACGACCCACGCAAGGGCGGAAAATCGACGCTTGCACCGCCTCCGGCCAAGGAAGACCCGCTGAACCCTATCTGACGCCTTGCTTCCGCCACTACAGTGCTGTGCGTCATTTATGACGCGCAGGCGCTGCAGCACTTTTAATCGGCTGTGTAATTTTGGCCTTAAATCGGTACCGATTTAAGGAATTATGCAGTAGCTTTTGCAATGAGATGCGCGACTTTTCAGTCTGCCAAATTCAAAGGACTTCGCCTGTCATGAACAAGCCGCTTTCTGCTCACGAGGCCCTGATCTACGTCATGGTACTGGCCTCGGCCGTCGACCGCACGATGAACGACCGGGAACTCAGCCGCATCGGAGAGCTCATTCACGCCCTGCCGGTTTTCAAGGGGTTCGACGACGAGAAGCTGATTTCCGTGTCCCGCGATTGCGCCAAGCTGCTTTCGAACAATGAGGGATTGGACATCGTGCTCGAAACCGTGCGCGATACGCTTCCCGCACGTCTGTACGACACGGCCTATGCGCTCGCCGTCGAAGTCGCTTCCGCCGACCTGTCAGTCAAGGCCGAAGAACTGCGCCTGCTCAGCCTGCTCCGCGACCGCCTGGGCCTCGACAAACTGACCTGTGCGGCCATCGAGCGCAGCGCCATCGCCCGCTATCGCAAGGCCTGAGGCATTACGCATTCCGGACGGAAAACCGCTGCGCGGTTTCCTGAAATTGCTGAATCAGTAAAGCCCGTAAGGAAAATAGCGCAGATAGATTTCCTGGAGCCTGCCATCCCGTGAGAGGGTGGCAAGCGCATGATTGATCGCCGCCGTCAGATCGGCATCCTGCTGGCGCAGCATGATGGTCATGCCTTCGCCGAGAAATTGCTGCGACAGGTAGGGGCCGTCAAACAGAGCGCAGCATTTTTCCGCCGCCGGCGACGAGACCCAGAAGGAAAGCTGCAGGCCATCGGCAAACGCCGCATCGACCTTGCCGTCCTTGACGGCGGCCAGAAGCCCATCCTTGTCATCGAAGGGCACCGGCTTGATCGCCGGGAAGAAGGCCGCCAGCATCGCGGCGTGCACCGTTCCCTTGACGACGCCGACCGAATGTCCCGACAGCGAGGGGGCGGTCGTGCCGCTGATCGATGCCTTGAGATTGCGCACGAAGCGGGCCGGCAGCATCAGGAAAGGCCGTGAAAATGCGAAAGTCTTGCGCAGGTCGGGCGTAACCGCAACGCCGGCTATGATGGCATCGCCTTGCGAAGCGGCAAGTGCACCCTGCAATTCACCGAAGGGCAAAGCCTGGATCTGGCATTTGTCCGATATTGCCAGCTCATCGCAGATCTTGCGCGCCAGCTCGACATGGAAGCCGGTGAGCTTGCCGTTCTGATCGAGGAAATTGAAAGGCGGAAAGTCGATCGACGTCAGGAAGCGCAGTCTGACCAGTGAGGACAGATCCGGCTTCGGCAGGCGCTCACGCGCATCGAACAGGATCGGCAGGCTCTGCGGCTTCGTCTCCTGAGCGGCAAGCGGCACGGTGCAGGATAGAGTGATCAAGGCCGCAAGCGCCAGGTGCCGGGCGACTGACATGATCGACGAAAGGCAAACACGCATGGTCTGGATACGGCCTCCGGTCGTGGATGCACATTCTGCTTCACGAATCCGATGTAGCAGAGACAGGCCGCGGGGGGAATATCGCGCTGTTAATGATGACCGAAGTGGCGCCGGGATGGGTGGCGTTGGAGCCTTTTACTTTTTCGGCAGAACGAGCCGTTCAATCTTTCCCGACGGGCTGCCTTCAGCTTCTCCGCGCCGCTTCAACAGTCTCGCCGGAGCGCCGACATAGATGCCGTAAGGCTTGGTCCGGCCCTTGACGACGGCGTTGGCGCCGATAACGCATCCCTTGGCGATATGGGAGCCGCCGAGGATCTTGGCGCCTGCCCCTATCCAGACATCGTCCTCAATGACGATCGGCTTCTTCGTCACGCCCTGAAGGCGGATCGGCTGCGAGATGTCATCGAAATTGTGATCGAAGGAGACGATCATTGCATGGGCGGCGATGCGCACATCATTGCCGATCACAATCCCGCCGCGGCCGAGCAGAATGCTGTAGTCGTTGAAGGAGACATGATTGCCGATTTCGATGCTACCTTCTTGCGCATCGATGATGACGCCCTTGCGGAAATGCACTCTTTCCCCGATGCGGACATCGCCCCGCTTCCAGATGATTTTGGTGCCGAGAGGTACTTTGGTGCTGCGGGCAATCTTCAGCGCACCGCTTCGAAAGAGTGCTCTCAACCTGTAAAACCATGCAATGCCACGCATTTCGACGCTCCTGACAAGGAGCGCCCGTTCTTACATGCTTGTCTGACGCCCGCCTGAATGCGCTACAGATGGCGATGCGGCAGTGCATTCACAAGTGCTGTCCCGTTGCCTGCACTGTTCAGATGCGCGCGGCAAGGCCTGTGATCAACGCAATCACGCCGAAGCCCGCGGCCCCTGCACAGACGGCAACCCAACCGCCGAAATCCCAGGCGGTTCCGGCAAGAGCCGATCCCAGCGCGCCGCCGAGAAAGAATATGCCGACAAAGAGACCGTTGATGCGGCCGCGGGCTTCCCGCTTCAGGAGGTTGACGGCGCGACGACCCAGGGTCTGATCGCCGGTGACGCCGACATCGAGCAAGACCGCGCTGACGCCCAGAAGGATCAATAGCGCCACAGAGTCACCAGACCGTATTCCGCCCACCCAGGCAGCCAGCGCCATGGCGGCAAGTACGATCAGATGCGAGGCCAATGTCGCCGTCCGCGTCCAGCCCCTGTCGCCCATGCGGCCGAAGACAGAGGTCGCCGCAGCTCCGCCGGCGCCCACGAGGGCAAACAGCGCAATGCCGGACTGGCCGAGCGAGAATGGCGGCTGCGCCAGACGTAGGGCGACGGATGTCCAGAACAGGCTGAAGCTCGCCATCATCAAGGCTGCCGTGAAGGCACGCAGCCGCAGCACCGGCTCCTCCCGCAGGAGCCCGAAGAGCGAACTGATCAAGGCCCTGTAACTCGCGCTGATCAGAGGGCGCCGCTCCGGCAGACGCAGGGCAAGCACAGCGGCGAGCAGTGCAAGCGTTGCGGCGCTCAGGGCATAGAAACTTCTCCAGCCCCAAAAGTCGGCAATCAAGCTCGCCAGAGGGCGCGAGACAAGAATGCCGACCATGACGCCGCTCATGACATTGCCGATCACCCGGCCACGATGTTCAGGCGGCGCCATCGCTGCCGCGATCGGCACGAGGATCTGGATGGCAGAGCAGGCCGCTCCCAGCAGGAAGAGGAAGATCAGCAGGCTCCAGCCTGCCGGTGCGAAGGCGGCGGCAATAGCCATGACCAAAGCCGAGAGAAGCATGCGCAGCACAAGCTGCCGGTTTTCCATGAGATCCGCCAGCGGCACCAGGAAAAACAGGCCGGCGGCATAGCCGAGCAGCGAGGCCATGGCCACCAGGCCGGCACCGCTTTCGGAAAAGCCGAGCGACGGTCCGATGATGCCGACCAGCGTCTGGGGCGCGAAGAGATTGAGGATGATGACGCCGGTGGCGATGGCGAACAACAAGGTCGAAGGAGCGGCCGCAGCAGTGGAAACCTCTCCCTCCGGCTCGCTCGTCATGCATTCTGGAACTTGCGACATGAGCTCTCCAATAATCTTTGATAATAAAGATAGCCATGTTTATCGCTTTGTCGCATAATGCAGCAATTGAAATGAACTAATAATGATTATGCGAGTTCAGCATGAACATACATGATCTGGAAGCCTTCGTCGCCGTGGTAGAGACGGGTTCGATCGTTGCCGCCTCCGCGCGCATCAATCTGACCCAGCCAGGCATCACCCGGCGCATACAGAACCTGGAAGACAGTCTCGGCATCGCCTTGCTCGACCGACAGTCAAAGCCCCTACGGCCGACCGCGGCAGGCCGCGAGGCCTATGAGCATGGCCGCCGGGTGCTGCGCTCGCTCGACGATCTCAAGGCCGGTGTTTCGCCCGGCGGCGCGATCAGCGGCGAATTCCGTCTCGGGATCATGCCCTATCTCTCCGAGGCGGCCTTATCCGCTCCGCTTGATGAATTGCGCAGTCAGTTTCCGCAATTGACGCTGCGCATCGCCACCGGCTGGTCGCCGCAACTGATCGAGCAGGTCGCTCATAGCCAGCTCGATGCGGCAACCGTCTGCCTGGCGGAAGGGTTGCAGCCGCCGGATAATGTCGTCGGCGAGATGCTCGGAGTCCATGCCGTCATTCTCGTCGCGGCGCCGTCACTCGGCGTTCCCAGGCAACCGAGACTGGAAGATCTCTCCCGCTTTCCCTGGATTATGAACCAGAGCGGCTGCGGCTTCCGTGCCTTCATTCAGCATCGCTTCGAAGCCGAGCGCCTGCCCTTCGATGTCGGGGTCGAGGCGATGAGCGCCGATCTGCGCATGTCGCTGGTCGCACGCGGTCTCGGTATCGGCGTCCTGACGCCGGCGGCACTGGCGGACAGCCGCTGGCGCAATGCCATCGAGATTGTCGAAGCGCCGGATTTAAGCCCGAAAGTCGTCAACTGGCTGGTGCATCGACCACCGGCCGGGCGGCTGGCGCGGCCGATCGCAATCTTTGGAGAAGCGCTAAAGGAAACGCTGAAGTCGAAGAGACCGCTTCTGGCGTGAAGATTATGGAGCGGGTGAAGGGAATCGAACCCTCGTATTCAGCTTGGGAAGCTGCTGCTCTACCATTGAGCTACACCCGCCTGTACCCTTGAGATGTCCAATAGTTGGCGGCCTCTGTCAAGGCCGCCAAAGTGTGGATCACAGCCGGAAGTGCTTCGAGAGCTTCAGGCCCTGTGCCTGATAGTTCGAGCCGAGGCCCGAGCCGTAAAGGCTGCTCGGCTGCTCCAGCATGTGTTCGTAGATCAGGCGGCCGACGATCTGGCCGTCCTCAAGGATGAAGGGCACTTCGTGGCTGCGCACTTCGAGCACGGCGCGGCTGCCGCGGCCGCCGGCCGGTGCATGGCCGAAGCCAGGATCGAAGAAGCCGGCATAGTGGACGCGGAATTCGCCGACCAGCGGATCGAACGGCGTCATCTCGGCGGCGAAATGCGGGGGAACATGCACCGCCTCGCGCGAAACGAGGATGTAGAATTCGTCGGGATCGAGGATCAGCTCGGTGCGGCCGCGGCTATAGAGCGGCTCCCAGAAATCGAAGATATCGTGCTGGGCCTTCTTGTCGACGTCCACGACGGCCGTGTGGTGCTTGCCGCGATAGCCGATCAGGCCTTCCTTGTCGCCGGCAAGATCGATCGACAGGGCGATGCCGCCACCGGTGATGTTCGGCTTCTTGCTGGCGACCAGCGTCTCGGTCTCGTGCAGTGCCAGCAGCTCGGGCTCGGTGAGCAGGGCCTGACCGACGCGGAAGCGGATCTGCGACAGGCGCGAGCCACGGCGCACGACGATCGGGAAGGTGCGAGGGCTGATTTCCAGATAGAGCGGGCCGGAATAGCCGGCCGGGATCTTGTCGAACTCCTGCGCCCGGTCGGTGATGACGCGGGTGAAGATGTCGAGACGTCCGGTCGAGCTCTTCGGATTGGCCGATGCCGACATATCTTCCGGCAGGTCGAGGCGCTCCATCAACGGCACGATATAGACGCAGCCGGTTTCCAGCACCGCGCCTTCGGAGAGATCGACGACATGCAGCTTTAGCCGGTCGAGCTTGTCGGCGACCAGATGCGAGGGGCCGGGCATGAAGCTGGCGCGAACACGGAAAGCATGCGAGCCGAGCCTGAGATCAAGGCTTGCCGGCTGGATCTGATCGACGTCGAGTTCTCTCTCGCTCGTCAGCCGCCCTGCTTCAAACAGCGCTGCAATGGCCCGGTCGGCCAGAATTCCAGTATTGCGAGCCATCATGCTTCTCTCATAATTTGCCGCAGACAAAACCAAACTCAGGGAATTGACGCAAGCCGTCAACGGCAGTATTGCAACTTATCCCGTGGTGATTTGGCCGGTCGGCTTGCAGCCACGTTAAACAAATGGCTAAAAAGACCGGGGTTGAACCGGTCTGCTTTTGCGACCGGTTTTTTTGTTTTGAAAGTGGTGATGGCATGAGCAAGACTTGGCGCCCCGCAACCCAGCTCGTTCACGGCGGAACACTCCGTTCGCAATTCGGCGAGACCTCCGAAGCAATCTATCTGACCCAGGGCTTCGTCTATGACACCTCGGAAGCGGCGGAAGCCCGCTTCAAGGGCGAAACGGATGGCTTCATCTACGCCCGCTACGGCAGCCCGACCAACGACATGTTCGAAAAGCGCATGTGCGCTCTGGAAGGCGCTGAAGACGCCCGCGCCACAGCTTCGGGCATGGCCGCCGTTTCTGCCGCCATCCTCTGCCAGTTGAAGGCCGGCGATCATATCGTTGCCGCCCGTGCGCTCTTCGGCTCCTGCCGCTGGGTGGTCGAAACGCTCGCGCCGAAATACGGCATCGAATGCACGCTGGTCGATGGTCGTTTCACCGAGAACTGGGAAAAGGCCATCCGCCCGAACACCAAGGTCTTCTTCCTCGAAAGCCCGACCAATCCGACGCTGGAAGTGGTCGATATATCAGCTGTCGCCAAGCTCGCCAACCAGATCGGCGCCAAGGTCGTGGTCGATAACGTCTTTGCGACGCCGCTCTTCCAGAAGCCGCTCGAACTCGGCGCCCACATCGTCGTCTATTCCGCCACCAAGCATATCGACGGCCAGGGCCGTTCGCTCGGCGGCGTCATCCTCTCCGACAAGCAGTGGATCGACGAGAACCTGCAGGACTATTTCCGCCATACCGGCCCGGCCATGTCGCCGTTTACCGCATGGACGCTGCTGAAGGGCATCGAGACGTTGCCGCTGCGCGTTGCGCAGCAGACGGCGAATGCCTCCAAGATTGCCGATTTCCTCGCCGAGCAGACCAACAAGGTCGCCCGCGTGATCTATCCCGGCCGCAAGGACCATCCGCAGGCCGAGATCATCGCCAAGCAGATGAGCGGCGGCTCGACGCTGGTCGCCTTCGAGCTGAAGGGTGGCAAGGAAGCGGCCTTCAAGCTGCAGAACGCGCTTGAGATCGTGAAGATCTCCAACAATCTCGGCGACTCGAAGAGCCTGATCACGCATCCGGCCACCACGACGCACAAGAACCTCACCGACGAAGCCCGCGCCGAACTCGGCATTTCGCCGGGCACCGTGCGCTTCTCCGCCGGCATCGAGGACAGCGCAGATCTGGTCGAAGATTTCGCCCGCGCTCTCGAGCAGGTTTCCGCCTGATATCGGTCGAGCCGCCCGGATTTTCTCCGGACGGCTCGATTGCCTTTAGACAATTGGCAGCTCGTCAGCTGGCGACCTTGAATTCGACCAGGCCGTTGTTCAGGAAGACCATCTTGTCGAACAATTTGAGATCCAGCGGATTCGGCAGGCGAACATCCGCAAGATCGGGCACGGGCTTCAACGCGGGGTCGTAGGAACGGTCGATCTGCGAGATGAAGACGACGATAACGCCTCTGGCGCGTGCAAACGTCTTCAATATCCGAACCTGGATCATTAGTTCCGGATTCTCCCGCTTCTGATCCAGCAGCTGCAGATAATCGACCACGGCCAGCGTGCCAGGCGATGCCTGAGCCAGCCTCTCCACGATATATTCGGCGCTGATGGCGTCCGAATTGTCGAACTCGAATAGATCAGCAAATTCCGCATGATCGGCACCGATGACCGGAAAACGGTCCAGAACGACCTTTTCCGTGTCCTCCAACGTGAAGAAGACACCGCGATTGCCAGCCTTCATGGCTTCGACGGCGAGCCTCAGGCTCATCAGGGTCTTGCCGTGACCGCGCCGTGCGCCGATCAGCACCAGATCGCCCGGGCTTAAACGCGAATACAGCTCGCCGACGGGCACGGCTGAGTTCGTTTTGCTTGCAAGCAAACTCCAGCCTGCGAAACCCTCGACGGCCGCGACGCGATCCAGCGCGGCGTGCAAGGGGATGTTCTGCTGGCGGGACAGGAGCCTCGCCTTACGTTTCAAATGATAAACAGGGGCAGAAAGCCTCATATAAACCTCCTATTGCGAGCAATGACCGCAACCCCTCCTTATGCCAGGCGCTCAAACAGTCGGTTTGGATATCGACGGCCCTGCATGAAATATACTTTCCCGAATGGAGGGGGGAGGCATGGGCGATGCCAGAATCAGATGATAGCCGAAATCCTCCTGCAGGGGAATCTCATGCAAGTCCTGCAAGAGGAACATATAAAAGGAACAGGGGTTATGTGGTCCGGAGGTTTTGATGCCGGGCGATCAGGTTGACCATCGATCACAGAAGTCCACGGACGATCGTGGCAAGCGTTTCCTGAGTACGGAGGATGCGCCTACCTCTACTCCGGCAGATAAGATCAAATCACGGTGACCTATGATACTTGGAGACGACTTCGTTAACCTTCAACATGAACCGTAATAGCTGGAATCAAAACCGTCCCGGCCGCTCACGCAAGATTTCATTACGCCGTTCCTTGACGGAAAGCATCGGTTATAGGATACCGCTAAACATCCTGCACTTTGCGGGAATGGTGGAAAGCGGATAATATGCCGCAAACTTGAAAATGCTGAAACGGCGATGCGGCTTCAAGGAGCGCTCGACGTTTCAGGGCAGTGGCAAGGTGTCAGGCATGTATCGCGCCCTAACACGCGACATCGAGGTGGTTGTAGAGCCGTTTTATCTGGAGGAGCAATCCGATCCGGATGATGACCGTTATGTCTGGGGATACCGCATCGTCATTTCCAACCACTCGAAGGAAGCCGTGAAGCTGGTAACGCGCTATTGGCACATCACTGACATGAACGGCATCGTGGATGAGGTGACAGGCCCCGGCGTGGTCGGCGAGCAGCCGCACCTGAAGCCCGGCGATACCTACGAATATTCCTCGGGCTGCCCACTGGATACGCCGTCAGGCATGATGTTCGGTCATTACCAGATGGAAACGGACGGCGGGGAGCAATTCCATGTCAAGATCCCCGCCTTTTCACTGGATACGCCTAACCTGCTGCGTACGCTGAACTGAGCGACCTCAGGCCACCTCTATTTCCGACACTTCGAAGCGATAGGTCGTCGAGCAGAACTCGCAGGTGACGGCGATCTCGCCATTCTCCTGACTGGCCTCGATCTCCTCGGCTGTGAAACCTTTCAAGACGCCCTTCAGCTTGTCGCGCGAGCACGAACAGCGGTCATAGACGGCCTTCGGCTCATAGACGCGGACGCCGCGCTCGTGGAAGAGGCGGTAGAGAAGCCGCTCGGTACCAACAAGCGGATCCGTCAGCTCGTCGGCATCGATGGTTTCCACCAGGCTGCGCGCTTCCGCCCAGGCATCGTCCTCGGCGTGATCACGCGCGCCGCTATCGCCATCGCCGCCATGCAGGTCCGGCTGGCGCATGCGCTCGGGCGCTTCCGGCAAGAACTGCGCGATCAGGCCACCGGCACGCCAGCGGTGACGCGGCTTGCCGTTCTCATCACGATCGAAGAGCTCTGCAGCGCCCAGACGCACGCGGGTCGGGATCTGTTCCGACTGGCGGAAATAGGTGCCGGCGATCTCTTCGAGCGAAGCACCATCGAGCGCGACGATACCCTGATAAGGTTGGCTGAAACGGCCCTGATCGATGGTGAAGGCGAGCACGCCCTTGCCGAGCAGCTGCTCCGGCTCGGTTCTGCCTTCCTTAACTGCCTTTGCCAGCGCTTCTTCATTGAAACGCGCATAGGCGCGAACATTTTCCGGTGTCGAGAAATCGGCGACCAGAAGGTCGACGGGACCGTCGCCCTTGGTCTGCACGGTGAATTTGCCTTCGAATTTCAGCGACGTGCCAAGCAGGACGGTCAGGACGATGGCTTCGGCAAGCAGCCGCGCGACCGGCGTCGGATAGTCGTGCCGGGCAAGGATCGTGTCCAGCAGGGGACCGAGCTGTACGGCACGGCCACGCACATCGAGACCTTCCACCTGGAAGGGAACCACGTGATCGTCACCGGCGAAATCGAACTGACCCAGCGAGGCGGCATTTTCTGCCATTAGCTTACTCCTGCAGCATGACGCCGAAAAGTGAGAGCGGTTTTCGGGCGCCGTCATGCTCTATTTCTTTGATTCTAGACCGGATTCAGGTCTTGGGTCGCTTCGACCTAAGACCATCCGGCTCTAGGGCCTGCGCCTTTGAGACGCGGTTTAATATCTTCAGATCGCGCCCAGGCACCAAGCAAGAATCGACTTCTGCGCGTGAAGGCGGTTTTCCGCCTCATCGAAGACAACGGATTGCGGGCCATCGATCACCTCGTCCGTCACTTCCTCCCCGCGATGGGCGGGCAGGCAATGCATGAACAACGCGTCTTTGCCGGCCTGTGCCATCAAAGCCTTGTTGACCTGATAGGGCTGGAAGACGTTGTGACCGCGAGCCCGGTGTTCCTGATTCATGGAAACCCAGGTATCGGTTACCACGCAATCGGCGCCGGCGACCGCACGGTCTGCATCATGCGAGAGCATGATTTCGGCGCCCTCATTGCGGGCCCAGTTCAGATAGTGATCCTTCGGCTCGGAACCAAGGGGTACCGCCATATTCATGCGATAACCGAAACGGGCGGCCCCTTCGATCAGCGAATGCAGCACGTTGTTGCCGTCTCCGGTCCAGGCAAGCGTCTTGCCCTTGATCGGGCCGCGATGCTCTTCGAAGGTCATGATATCGGCCATGATCTGGCAGGGATGCGTGTCGTCGGTCAGCGCATTGATGACCGGAACGGTCGCATGTTGCGCGAGTTCCAACAGGCGCGAGTGATCGGTCGTGCGGATCATGATCGCGTCGACATAGCGCGACAGCACCTTCGCCGTGTCGCCGATCGTCTCGGCGCGGCCGAGCTGCATTTCGGTGCCGGAGAGGAACAGCGTCTCGCCGCCCAGCTGCCGCATGCCGACGTCGAAGGAGACGCGGGTTCGGGTGGACGGCTTCTCGA
Organism: Rhizobium tropici CIAT 899; assembly: GCF_000330885.1. Lineage (NCBI taxonomy): Bacteria > Pseudomonadati > Pseudomonadota > Alphaproteobacteria > Hyphomicrobiales > Rhizobiaceae > Martinezella > Martinezella tropici. The sequence goes on along the minus strand of NC_020059.1, from coordinate 585,485 downwards.
AGATCATCGCCAGCATCTTGCCGGCGAGCGGCTTGTCGGCCGTGCCGGCCTTCTGCGCGCTCTTTCGGACGATCGCGTCATCGATGATATTGCGCAGATCGGCAGCCGGAACGGCAGAGAGATCGAGAAAGTGTTTCGGAGAAGCCATGTCCTTACCTGTACTCCAGAAAAAACAATAACGCCCGCGTGGGGCAGGAACGCCCCAATTGCGGGCGTTGAGTTCAAGCCGATTTCTTGGTGCGGGCAGCGCGCGCACGCTCGGCGGCGCGCTCCAGGCGAGCGAAACCTTCGCGTGCTTCTTCGGCAGTGACGACCAGCGGCGGCAGCAGACGGATGACGTTGTCGCCGGCCGGAACACCGAGCAGACGCTCGGCGCGGATCGCCTGCAGCAGGTCCGCCTGCGGAATGGCCGCCTTGATGCCGAGCATCAGGCCTTCACCGCGAACGTCCTCGATGATGTCAGGAAAACGATCCTTGAGCGAGGCGAGCCCCTGGCGGAATACCAGCGAGACATCGCGCACATGCTGCAGGAAGCCTTCGGCAAGCACGATATCGAGAACCGCATTGCCGACTGCCATGGCGAGCGGATTGCCGCCATAGGTCGAGCCATGCGTGCCGGCCTTCATGCCGGAAGCGGCTTCTGCCGTCGCAAGGCACGCACCGAGCGGGAAACCGCCGCCGATACCCTTGGCGACCGCCATGATGTCAGGCTTGATACCGGACCATTCATGGGCGAAGAGCTTGCCGGTACGGCCGACACCACACTGTACTTCGTCGAGGATCAAAAGCAGGCCGTGCTCATCGCAGATCTCCCGCAGCCCGCGCAGGAATTCGTTGGTCGCCGGGCGAATGCCGCCCTCGCCCTGAACCGGCTCGATCAGGATCGCAGCCGTCGCATCCGTGATGGCGGCACGCACGGCGTCAAGATCGCCGAACTGCACCTGGTCGAAGCCCGGGGCCTTCGGACCGAAGCCTTCGATATATTTTTCCTGGCCACCGGCGGCAATCGTTGCGATGGTGCGGCCGTGGAAGGCGCCTTCGAAGGTGATGATATGGAACTTCTCGGGATGCCCCTTGGCGAACTGGTAGCGCCGCGCAGTCTTGATGGCGCACTCCAGAGCTTCTGCGCCCGAATTGGTGAAGAACACCTTGTCGGCGAAGGTCACTTCCGTCAGCCGCTTCGACAGCTTCTCCTGACCGGGCACCTCATAGAGGTTGGACAGGTGCCAGACCTTGTCGGCCTGCGCCTTCAGTTCGGCGACAAGATGGGGATGAGCATGACCGAGCGAATTGACCGCGACGCCGGCTGCGAAATCGAGGTAGCGTTCGCCATTCTCAGTGACCAGCCAGACGCCCTCGCCTCGCTCGAACCGCAGCGGAGCGCGCAAGTAGGTGTCGTAAAGCGGCGTGGTCTCGGCCATGGCCCTATCTCCTGATCACAACTTTAAGGACCGATCGCTTCCATTTGATGAAACGGGTCCGAAAAAATCAAAAATGCCGCCTTGCGGCGGCTCGGGCACTATTGATGTTTTGCACCGCGATGTCAACAAAACTGCCGTTTTAGCAGGTGCGAGAAAACACTTGCCGGCAAAAGAGATGCGCCGGGCGGCGCCTATGGCAGAAATGCCACGCCCGGACAGCAAGTTGGGGAAAACCTCGAAATCGATTCCTCAAGATTCCCGCGACTCTTGTCACGGAGTCAGCCTCACACTAGGTTAAAAACCAATTGCTAGACTGCATGCGGCGGAACTAGTCACCACAATTTTAGAGCGTTTCGCGCCTCGATACCATGCGAGGCAATGGTGAGGGATTCTGCCATCGGAAACGCGACAGCGGAGACAGGGCATGAATTGGACAGACGAACGCGTCGAGAAGCTGAAAAAGCTATGGTCCGAAGGATTGAGCGCCAGCCAGATTGCTGCGCAGCTCGGTGGCGTGAGCCGTAACGCCGTCATCGGCAAGGTGCATCGCCTGAACCTCCCCGGCCGAGCGAAGGCGGGCGGCACGGCAACCGCAGCACGCACGCCGAAGCGCAGCGCAGCGGCACCTCGCGCTGCGACCTACGGATCGCGCGTTGCTACCCGCACGGTGGTTGCCCGCCAGCAGGGCGCAACCATGCTGAAGGAAGAGATCGAGATCGATTCCGTCAACGAAATCCAATATCGCCCGGCATCGAACGTCGTCGTTCCGATCTCCCGCCGCCTCGGCCTGACGGAACTGACGGAGCGCACCTGCAAGTGGCCGGTCGGCGATCCGCTGAAGGACGATTTCCATTTCTGCGGCAACGAGAGCCCAGATTCATCGCCTTACTGCACCTACCATCAGCGCCTGGCCTACCAGCCGGTGCATGAACGGCGTAGACCGGCCCAGCCGCGTGGCTGAGAGGCTTGATGACTGAGATAAAGAAACGGGCCCTTGAGGCCCGTTTTCTGTTTCCGCCGCTATGTTGATGCCTGATCGGGTCTCCCCGCTCAGGCTTCCATGGAGTAGCCCGCGCCGCGAACGGTGCGGATGACATCCTGCATATTGGAGAAATTGAGCGCCTTGCGCAGGCGGCCGACATGGACGTCGACCGTGCGTTCGTCGACGTAGATATCGTGACCCCATACGCCGTCGAGCAGCTGCGAACGCGAGAAGACGCGGCCCGGCGAGGACATCAGGAACTCAAGCAGGCGGAATTCCGTCGGCCCCAGCCGCACTTCGCGGCTCTTGCGGTGGACGCGATGAGTTTCGCGGTCCAGCTCGATATCGCCGCAGCGCAGCACCGTGGAGAGAACCTCCGGGCGGGCGCGCCGCAGCATCGCCTTGACGCGAGCCATCAGCTCCGGCGTCGAGAACGGCTTGACGACATAATCGTCCGCGCCGGTCGAAAGCCCGCGCACGCGCTCGCTTTCCTCGCCGCGGGCCGTCAGCATGATGATCGGCAGGCGCTCCGTCTCCGGCCGCATACGCAGCCGGCGGCAGAGCTCGATGCCCGATACGCCGGGGAGCATCCAGTCGAGGATCAGGAGATCGGGGATGCGCTCCTGGAGACGCAGCTCGGCCTCATCGCCTCTGAGGATCGTGTCCACCTCGAAGCCTTCGGCCTCAAGATTGTAGCGCAGCAGAACGCTAAGCGCTTCCTCGTCTTCTACAACAGCAACTCTCGGAACCATGCGCCTATGGTCTCCTTTCTTCGCTTCCAGATTATTCCGTCACTGCGCCGACGGTATTGGCGGTATCGTCCTTCGGGCGCTCGCCTTCCGGCTGCGCGCCCGTCGCCATGTAATAGATCGTCTCGGCGATGTTGGTGGCATGGTCGCCGATGCGCTCGATGTTCTTGGCGCAGAAAAGAAGATGCGTGCAGGTGGTGATGTTGCGCGGATCTTCCATCATGTAGGTCAGCATCTCGCGAAAGAGCGAGGTGTACATGGCGTCGATTTCCTCGTCGCGTTCGCGGATCGATACGGCTTTGTCCGGCGAGCGGGTCGCGTAGACATCCAGAACTTCCTTGAGCTGGCTCAGCGCCAGTTCGGAGAGATGCTCGATGCCGCGGGCGAGGCGGCGCGGGACACCGGTGCCCTGGACGGCGATGACGCGCTTTGCAGTGTTCTTGCCGAGATCGCCGACGCGCTCGAGATCGGATGCGATGCGGATCGAGCCCATGATTTCACGCAGGTCCGCCGCCATCGGCTGACGGCGGGCGATGGTGACGATCGCCTTGTCTCCGACTTCGCGCTCGGCATGGTCGAGAACGACGTCGTCGGAGATGACCTTCTGGGCCAGGGCAGCGTCGCTGTTGACCAAGGCGCGTACGCTGTCGCTAACCATCTGCTCTGCCAGGCCGCCCATTTCAGCAATGCGGCGCGTCAGGAACTTCAGGTCTTCGTCGTAGGCAGAGAGAATGTGAGTGGAGACCATTTTTCTATCCTCAAGGTGAACTGTGTGAAATGAGCCGCGCGCCTGCCATCATCAACCAAAACGGCCCATGATGTAATCCTGCGTGCGGAAATCGTCGGGATTGGTGAACATCTTATCGGTGTCGTTCTCCTCGACCAGGTGGCCGAGATGGAACATTGCGGTACGCTGCGAGACGCGGGCTGCCTGCTGCATGGAATGCGTCACGATGACGATGGTGAAGTTTTCCCGAAGCTCGTGGATGAGATCCTCGACCTTGGCGGTCGCTATCGGATCAAGCGCCGAGCATGGCTCGTCCATCAGGATGACCTCCGGGCTGACCGCGACGGCGCGGGCGATGCACAGACGCTGCTGCTGGCCGCCGGACAGGCTCGTGCCGGCATCATGGAGCCGATCCTTGACCTCGCCCCAGAGACCGGCCTTCTGCAGGCTGGTCTCGACGATATGCTCGAGATCGGCCTTTGAGCGATGCAGGCCATGGATGCGCGGGCCGTAGGCGACGTTCTCATAGATGGACTTCGGAAATGGGTTGGGCTTCTGAAAGACCATGCCGACGCGGGCGCGCAGTTCCACCACGTCGATGCTGTCGTCGTAGACATCCTGATCGTCGAGCGTGATCTTGCCGGTGACCCGGCAGGTCTCGATCGTATCGTTCATGCGGTTGAGGCAGCGCAGGAAGGTGGACTTGCCGCAACCGGAAGGGCCGATCAAAGCCGTGACCGTATTGGTGCGGATCTTCAGATTGACGCCGAAGAGCGCCCGCTTGTCGCCGTAGAACACAGAAACGTCCTGGCCGATCATCTTGTAGGGGATCGTCGTCATCTTCCTGGACAATGCTTTTTCGCTGGCGGCTTCCGTCATCATGTTCATTTCGTGCGCCCTCCCTTACCAGCGCCGCTCAAAGCGGCGCCGCAGCAGGATGGCGCCGATGTTCATCGCGACGAGGAAGAAGAGAAGCACGATGATGGCGCCGGACGTCCTTTCGACAAAGGCCCGCTCGGCTTCGCTCGCCCACATGTAGATCTGCACCGGCAGCGCCGTCGAAGGATCGAGCGGCGATGCCGGATAGTTGGCGACGAAGGCGACCATGCCGATCAGAAGCAGCGGCGCAGTCTCGCCAAGCGCGTGCGCAAGCCCGAGGATCGTGCCCGTCAGAATGCCGGGCATCGCAAGCGGCAGGACGTGATGGAAGACCATCTGCATGCGCGATGCACCAAGACCGAGCGCCGCGCTGCGGATCGACGGCGGCACGGCCCGCAGCGCCGAGCGTGTGGCGATAATGATCATCGGCAGCGTCATCAGGCTCAGCACGAGACCGCCGACCAGCGAGGCCGAGCGCGGCAGTCCCATCATGTTGATGAAGACCGAGAGACCCAGCAGGCCGTAGACGATCGATGGGACAGCCGCGAGATTGTTGATGTTGACCTCGATCAAATCCGTCAGCCGGTTCTTCGGTGCGAACTCCTCCAGATAGATCGAGGCGGCGACGCCGACCGGCAAGGCAAGGACGAGAACGGTCAGCATCAGGTAGAACGAGCCGATCAGAGCGACGCCGAGCCCGGCGGCTTCGGGCCGGCTCGAGTTGCCCGACAGGAAGAGACCGCTGTTGAAGGCCTTGTAGAGCGCACCGCTTTCGCTGAGTTGCTTCATCCAGGTGACCTGGCGGTCGGATATCTTACGATCCTTCTCATCGACAGTCAGATCGATCTGGCCCTTGTTGGCTGAATCGATATTGGAACTGGCAAGGAAGGTGACGTTCTGCGTCGTCCCTATGATCGAGGGATTGGCGATGACCCTATCGCGCAGCGCGATCCTGGCACTGTCCGACACCATCGCCGTCGCCGCACGAACGAGCGCGCGATTGGCGGGATCGATGCTCAAGGCTTTCACCAGCGCGTCGCGCACCAGTACCGGGTAGTTGGCAGCGATCAGAACCTTCGGATCGGTGGCGCGCTTGGCTGCGGGGTCGATCACCTTCTCGGAGAATTCGATCGGCAGGGTGATCGAGGTCTGAACGAAGGCGGTATAGCCGGTGCGGACCACGGTCGAGACCAGGATGATAAGGAAGACGAGACCGAAGATGACGGCGGTAATCCCATAGGCGCGGAAGCGGCGCTCGGCGGCGTAGCGTCGCCTGATGCCGATATCGCGGCGCACGGATGCACCCGGCGTCAACCCGCGCGGCATGTTGAACTGAGAGGAGGATACGACGTCGCTCATTCGTATTGCTCCCTATATCGACGGACGATGTAGAGCGCATAGACGTTGAGGCACAGCGTCAGGAAGAACAACGTGATCCCGAGAGCGAAAGCGACGAGCGTCTGCGGCGAAGTGAATTCCAGATCGCCGGTCAGCTGGTTGACGATCTTTACTGTGACCGTCGTCATCGGCTCGAACGGATCGAGTTGCATGCGCGCGGCCACGCCGGCGGCCAGCACCACGATCATGGTTTCGCCGATCGCCCGCGACGCGGTCATCAAAAGCGCGCCGACGATGCCCGGAAGGGCGGCCGGCAGCAGAACACGCTTGACCGTTTCCGACCGCGTGGCGCCGAGGCCAAGCGAGCCGTCGCGCAGCGAGCGCGGCACGGCCATGATGATATCGTCCGACAGCGAGGAAACGTAAGGGATGAGCATCACGCCCATGACGAAGCCGGCCGTCAGAACGCTCTGCGCTTCGATAAAGCTTTTATAGTTGCCCGTCACCAAGCCATCGATCTCGGCTGAGATATCGCGCAGAAAGGGGCCGACGGTGATGACCGCGAAGAAGCCGTAGACGATCGTTGGAATGCCGGCCAGGACCTCCAGCATCGGCTTGGCGACGGAGCGGACGCGGGCCGAGGCATATTCGGCCATGTAGATCGCCGCGAACAGGCCGATGGGCACAGCAAACAGCATGGCGACGAGCCCGATATAGATCGTGCCCGCCAGCAGCGGGATCAAGCCGAAGGTGCCTGAAGTCTGCGTGCCGGCGCCGGTGAAGCGCGGGTCCCAGACCGTGCCGAAGAAGAACTCGCCGGCCGGCACCATGCTGAAGAAACGCGCCGCTTCGGAAAGCATGGAAACGACGATGCCAACCGTCGTCAGCACCGCGATGGAGGAAGCGACGATCAGCGCTCCGAGAATGACCTGCTCGACCCGATTGCGGGCGCGAAAACGTGGGGCGATGGCGCGAAGGCCATGGGCTGCGCAAAGCAGCGATAGGACGATCGCCGCCGCCGACATGACCATGCGGCTCACTTCGCGCATGCCATTATATTTGTTGGCGGCGTCGATCATGTAGCCCGTGGGGCGAACGGCGAGCGGAACGCCCTTCTGCGCCAGCAGCAACTGAAGATCGGTCTTGCCTCCATCGACATCGGCGAGCTCCTGGCTATCGAGCATGCGCATGCCGCGGGCGATGCTGCGCACCATGCCGTAGCTGAGATTGAGTTCGGCCGGTGGAAGAGACTGAACCTCCTCCGGGAAAGATTTCGTTACCAGGCGGTCGATGACGATGGGGCCGGCAATCAGCCAGACGCAGACGAGCGCTAAGGGCGGAAGCACCGCCCAGATAGCGGCATAGGCACCGTGATAGCCGAGCCGGGAATGCATGGACGAGGACCTGCCACCCGACAGCGCAGCCGCCCTCACCCGCCCCAGCACGAAAGCGGAGGCGCCGAAGACCGACAAGCAGAGCAGCAGCAGCGATACACTCATTCCCATTCCCCGGCGAACGCCGGTACAGCGGAAAGCCGCACCGGTGCCTGACCCTTCAGCATTCACATGATCTTCCCGACCGCGACATCCTTACGGATCTGGTCGCGCTCAGCATCCGGCGCCGGCACGAGGCCATATTCCGCCAGCGGGCCGTCCGGTCCGATCATCTGATCGCTCGTGAAGAAATCGACATATTCCTTGAGCCCCGGGATGACACCCAGATGGGCCTTCTTGACGTAGAAGAACAGCGGCCGCGATACCGGATAGGTGCCATCGGCAATCGTCTGACCCGAGGGCACGATGCCGCTGACGGTGGCAACCTTCAGCTTGTCGGCGTTGTTCTGGAAGAAATACAAGCCGAACACACCGATGCCGTGCTTGTTGGCATTGATGCGGGCCAGCGTCTCGGGATAGTCGCCGTCTATATCGACGGCGGCGCCATCCTTGCGCACCGCAACGCATTTTTTCGCCTGCTGAGCGGCATCCGAAACTGCAGCCTTGATCACATCCGCTGCGCCTGAAGCCTTGCAGCCGGCGGTAAGCACCTTCTCTTCGAAGACTTCGCGCGTGCCGTGCTTCTCACCCGGAATATAGGTAGCGATTTCAAAATCCGGCAGCGATGGATTGATTTCAGACCACTTCTTGTAGGGGTTGGTGACGAGCTTGCCATCGACGACCACTTCGGCGGCAATCGCCTTATAGAGATCGACGGGCTCGAACCTGATGTCTGGATTGCTCTTGTCGAAGGCAAAGACGATGCCGTCATAGCCGATCTTGATCTGCTGGATATCGGTGACGCCGGCGGCCTTGCAGGCTTGGACTTCGCTGTCCTTGATCGGGCGCGACGAATTGGCGATGTCGATGGAATCCGTACCGACACCCTTGCAGAATTCCTTCAGGCCAGCTCCGGAGCCGCCGGACTCGACCACAGGAGTCTTGAAATCGGTAAAGGTCTCGCCGAAGGTTTCGGCAACGATCTTGGCATATGGAAATACGGTCGATGAGCCGGCGATCTGAATTTGATCGCGGGCGGTTGCAATGCCGCCAAGGGCAACCGATGCAACCAGCGCAAGAACGGACATTTTCAAAGCATTCACAACGAATCCCCCTGATGAGCTTTGAAGAGCGCCGAGGTGGAGGCACATCCACTTTTTCAGCAGTCCATTCTTACTGGCGAAAACACCGCCCTTTTATGTCAGGCGAGTGAAACAATTATGACAGATTATGTATCTGATATTGTTTGTGTAAATCGCCATCCGAATGAGGATGCGAGGAACTTGTCAGAAGCGAACCGTAAAATCGGTTCCTTTTCCGACTTCCGACTTTACGATCAGCCTGGCACGGTGGCGGGTCAGGATATGCTTGACGATGGCAAGCCCGAGACCGGTCCCCTTCTTGGACCGGCTGTCCTCAACGTTAACGCGATAGAAGCGCTCGGTCAGGCGCGGCACATGTTCTGCGGGTATGCCCGGCCCCTTGTCCGAGACGACCACTTCAACGGCCTGGCCGGCACCGCTGAGTAGCGAAACCTCCACCGACTTGCCTTCCTGGCCGTATTTGCAGGCGTTCTCGATCAGGTTCTCGAAGACCTGCACCAGCTCGTCTCTATCCCCCAATACCTCCACCTTGCCCACCGGCAAATGCAGATTGATGGTCACGTCGAGATCCCCCGCAAGCGGCAGGAGGGAGTCACGCACATGGCCGAGCAAGGGGACGAGATCCACCTTCTGATCCGGCGCGATATGCGACTTCAACTCCAGGCGCGACAGCGACAGAAGATCGTCCACCAGCCTGCTCATGCGGGTCGTCTGATCGAACATGATGCCGAGGAAACGCTGCTGCGCTTTCGGATCGGTTTTGGCGGGGCCTTGGATCGTCTCGATGAAGCCGCGCAGCGATGCCAGGGGCGTGCGCAATTCATGGCTGGCATTGGCGACGAAGTCCGAACGCATGCGATCGATGTGGCGCAACTCCGATATGTCGCGGAACGAGAGCAGGAAGAGCGCATCTTCCTGCCTGTCGATCTCAGGCAGATCGATCGGCGCGATGCGCACGACATAGACCCGCTCCGATGGCAGGCGCTCGGAATGCTCGATCTGGTTCGGCGTATTGGTGGCGATGGTCTCGCGCACCATGTCGAGCAGACCCGGCGAGCGCAGCTTGGAGGAAATATGTGCGCCGATCGGAAAGGCACCGAAGGCTTTTTCGACGGCCATGTTCTGCACCAGCACCGACGCCTCGCGGTCGATGATCAGTACCGGCATATCGAGTGCCGCCACTCCCGCGAAGGCGGTGCGCAACAGGATTTGCGCATCGGCAGGCGCAGCTTCGGCTTGTGACGGCACCTCCACTCGCTCGACCAGCGGCGGACGAATGAGCGTGACGATCATGACGATCGCCCAGATCCAGAATACGGCGCCGGTGTTGATGCCTTCGACGAGGGCGAGCGCGGCAATCAGCGTCGCCAGAACCAGGATAGCACTCTCCTGCCGCAGCCGAACTGCCAACCTCCTGACAAATGACCATTCGTCTTCCAACTGCGCCGTCCTTCGCCTGCCATCATGGAACGCTGGATTCCGCGTCTTATCTGCGATTCATGACAGAAGTATTCGGCTCTATCCACAGAAGCCAGTAACCGGCAAAAATAAATGTAGCCGGCAAAAGATGGCTGAGGCAAAGGGCTTGAAACTATTGAATAAAAGCGCCAGTTTCCTTGCGAAGCTTTTTTGCCGCCTCCGGCGGCAGGGTTAACGCCATGTAAACAGCCGAGGAGCCGACATATGGGGGAGAAGACAGAGAGCCGGGCAGTGGAGCTGGATATCCACGGCATCAAGCGCATATTCGATGTCGATGACCCCGTGCTTCCGAGCTGGATCGATGACGAGGCGCTGACCTCGGGCGGTTATCCCTACAAGAAGAAGCTGAAGGAAGACGAGTATCTCGATGAGCTGAAAACGCTGCAGATCGAACTCATCAAGGTGCAGTTCTGGCTGCAGGCGACCGGCAAGCGGGTGATGGCGCTCTTTGAGGGACGCGATGCCGCCGGCAAGGGAGGCTCGATCGCCGCAACCTCGGCCCATATGAACCCTCGTCTGGCGCGCGTGGTGGCGCTGACGAAGCCGACCGACCGCGAAAGCGGCCAATGGTATTTCCAGCGCTATGTCGCCCAATTTCCGACGGCGGGCGAATTCGTGCTCTTCGACCGCTCCTGGTACAACCGCGCCGGCGTCGAGCCGGTCATGGGCTTCTGCACGCCGCAGCAATACGAGCAGTTCCTGAAGCAGGCGCCCAGGATGGAAAAGCTCATCGTCCAGGACGGTATCCATTTCTTCAAATTCTATCTCGATATCGGCCGGGAGATGCAGCTGAAGCGTTTCCACGACCGGCGCCACGATCCACGCGCCGTCTGGAAGCTCTCCTCAATGGATATCGCCGCCCTGCCGAAATGGAAGGATTACAGCGAAAAGCGCGACCGCATGCTGAAGGATACGCATACGGACCACGCTCCCTGGACCGTCCTCCGCGCCAACGACAAGCGGCGCGCGCGCCTGAACCTTATCCGTCACATTCTGCTGACGCTCGATTATGACGGCAAGGACAAGGAAGCCATCGGCAAGGTCGACGAGAACATCCTCGGGATGGGATCGGATATCCTCGCCTGACGAGTTCGACGCCCGGGCCTAAAGCACTTCCAGGAAAAGTGCGAAGCGGTTTTCCGTCAGGAATGCGTTGGGAAATAAGAGCATAGAGCGTTTTCGCGATTCAAAGAAAAGTGGAAACGCTCTATCTTCTTGTTTTTACGCAGTTCCAGACGCAAAACCGCTTCGCACTTTTGCTGGAACTGCTCTATTGCCCGGGCAGGACGCGGATGGCGTAGATATTGACGCCGCGGGCCTTGCCATCGACATCGCTATTGATGATCAGGCGCCCTGAACTGGTCGGCGCCATAGCGCGATCGAACTTAACCTGGAACAGCGAATCCGTCTTTTGTCGGCTGACGGTGAAACGATGCCGGCCGCAACGGCCGAGAGAACCGAAATCGCACTCCACCGTGATCTGCGTCGGCGCATCCGAGGTGGACTGCAATGTCAGCGCCACCGTCGAGGCCTTGCCGGCCATCTGCTGCAGTACATTGACGGGCACCTCGATCGAGCCGCTGCCGTCCGGGCCGCTGCTGAGCGAGGTCAGCCTCACAGCCGGCCCTTCGTTCTCCGATACGTTCTCGGCCTTCGATTGCGGGCTGGTGGTAACCTTCGGCGCGTCCGTGGGCTTCAATACCTCCAGCCATTCCGCGGAAAAGCTGTTCTGCGGATCGATGGTGGCAAGGCCCGGATTGACCGGGCCGCTATTGTCATCCTGATCCGACGTGTCCTCATCATTGCTGTTGCCGCTGAAATCCTGCGAATCGACATGTGCCGGCGGGTTGGGCACGCTCGTATCCCTCTGGGAGGCGGACATCAGCACGCCCGAGGTCTTGATCCACCAGGCACCGACGCCGAGGAAGGCGAGCAGGATGCAGAAGACCAGCAGGCGCGAAAAGAACTTGCGGGGCTTGCGGCGCACGGCGGCGCGCTCGGGCTTGAAATTCATCGACCGTGCGGCCGGCGCGGCGGCGGCGGTTGGTCTTACATCGCTGTCAGCACCGAGATGATCGGCGGGACCGGCGCGCATATCGCCGAAATCATCCCCCCTCCCCCCAGGCTCGACCGACATCGGTTCGACCGGTGCAGCGGCATTTGCCGACATCGGCGGGTCGCGCGTTTCCCCACGCACGCTCATGACCGGCTCCGGCCGCTGCGGAGACTGCCCGGCTTCGGGCCGGGGTGCGGACGGCGAAACATTGGGAGTACTGAGCTCCGGCGAAACCGGCATCGCCTGCGCGGCGTGCGCACGCTCCTCGGCCTCGATCTCGCGGATCGTCGCCTCCAGGCGCTGGCGCTGGGCGGCTACGACATTGACATCGGTAATGTCCTGCTTGCGAAGACCGGCTTCCAACGCCTGCCGTGCCGACTGATAGATGCGAGCCCGGATTTCCGGATTGGCGCGATCAGACCGATCCAACGCGCTTCTGATGGCCGTTTCTAATCCGCTCACATCCGATCCTTTACGCTCACTCGCACCATACTTGCAAAGCCCGCTGGCAAGGCAGCCGCATTTTCATCAATCGTTAACCGGATTCGGTAACGCCCCGTTCTGCAATACGCAAGCCTCCCCCTTGGGTTAACGGCACTCGGGCGGGGATAAATGGCAAAGACGACACAAATGGGGTGGCAGTAGGCAGTAGGCAAAAGCGCCAATTGCGGAGACGGTCAATCGCTATCACTCAATTCGCATTCCCGATCCCCACTGCCTGCTGCCCACTGCCTACTGCCTGTTTCTCCCTCCATCTTCCCCTCTCCGCAGACATCTGCTATCCCTTTTGACGTTTTCGTAAACGTCAAAAGGGATGATGTTCATGACCCTCCCCTCGATCCTCACCGAGCACCTGCGGCTGCCGGTCGTGGCCTCACCCCTCTTCATCATCTCGCATCCGGCACTGACGCTGGCGCAATGCAAGGCCGGCGTCGTCGGCTCGTTTCCGGCGCTGAACGCGCGCCCGGAAAGCCAGCTCGACGAATGGCTTGCGATGATCACCGAGGATCTTGCCGCTCACAATTCCGCAAATCCGGGCCGTCCGGCAGCTCCATTTGCGGTCAATCAGATCGTCCATACGTCAAACAAGCGCCTGGAGCACGATCTGATGCTCTGCGTGAAATACAAGGTGCCGATCGTCATTTCCTCGCTCGGCGCCGTGCCCGAAGTGAACGCGGCCGTGCATTCCTATGGCGGTATCGTGCTGCACGATATCATCAACAACCGCCATGCCAATTCGGCGATCCGCAAGGGTGCGGACGGGTTGATTGCCGTTGCTGCGGGCGCCGGCGGCCATGCCGGCCAGCTTTCCCCCTTCGCGCTGGTGCAGGAAATCCGCGAGTGGTTCGACGGGCCGCTGCTCCTGGCCGGCGCCATCGCTACGGGCGGTGCCATCCTGGCCGCCCAGGCGGCCGGCGCCGATCTTGCTTATATCGGCTCGCCCTTCATCGCCACGGAGGAGGCCCGCGCGGCCGACGCCTACAAGCAAGCGATCGTCGAGGGCACAGCTGCCGATATCGTCTATTCCAACTATTTCACCGGTGTCCTCGGGAATTACCTGAAACCCTCTATCCGCGCCGCCGGCCTCGACCCCGACAACTTGCCGGAGGCCGACCCTTCCAAAATGGATTTCGAGGCCGCCACAACTGGCGTGAAGGCCTGGAAGGACATCTGGGGTTCCGGCCAGGGCATCGGTGCCGTCAAATCCATCCAGCCCGTATCCGCTCTCGTCGATCGGCTGGAGAGAGAATATCGACACGCACGCGCCCGGCTGGCGCTTTGACCGGCACTGAAAAGCGGGGCTATTTTCACAAGTCCCCTCGCTTTTTTGCCAAATGGCAATTTGAGCGCTTGAAATCTGACCGCATAGACTGTATCAGCGCCATGCAAATCGCGGGGCCGAACCGAATGCTCCGCAGAATGCCGCTTTAGCTCAGTCGGTAGAGCACATCATTCGTAATGATGGGGTCACGTGTTCGAGTCACGTAAGCGGCACCACTTGTTTCCAAACACTTAGCATCGAATTGTCCGTACTGCCGTTCTTGGGCGCCTTTTGCTCTACGGTCATGACTGCAATGTCGCAATCCAAAGCTCCCTATTCGGGGATCGATGTCCTCAAGAACAAAATGGATTGCGCTCGACGTTTCGAAAGTGTGAGCTGAAGATGCCTGAACCGGAGACCTCCATGAAGCTCACGAATGCAATCGCTGTCGCCGCCTATCTGATCGCCGCTGGAATGGCGTTGGCAGCTTCTCCAGAGAAGCCAACGCATCTCCTCTGCAAAGGTGACGGCGACGCTGATGTATACGTGCACCTGAATTCAAAAAAGCAGTTCGGCCATATCCTCAGTTGCGTCAGCGGCCCATTCGTCTCCGACATGACGCCTTGCGCGCCAAACGGCGGATACGGCCTTTCAGCGGCCACCGGATCAGCGGCTCTCGTCGGCGTCGTCATGCGTCCGCAGGAATATCAACGCCACCTTGGCGGTGTCACCGGGTTCAATCGACAAGGAGACGACGTGACCTTCATCGGCGGTTTCATGGGGTCGAACGGCTTGCAAACGTCCTGGACCTTGAAGCTTGATCCCGAAGGGAATGCCGTCGTTCGGGATAAGGAAGGCTCAACACCCTATAAATGCAAGCCTTACGCACCCAGCGATTTCAAGTAAGCCGTTTTAAAACAGGCGCCGGCGGCCGCAATCGGCCAGAAGCGCTTTTCGCAATTGACGGCCCTGCAGCCCGACGGCGGCCGTCACAACACCCCTTCGACCGAAGCCTGATCGTCTCGCCGCCGGCGGATAGAGCAGCTTTATGGCGATGCGTTGAATGCAGGCGATTAATACAACCAAAGATTCAGATTTCGATGGTTTTGTGCACCTTGGGATAAGGGTCGGGGGTGCATCATGAAAATTGCCGTTGGCGTGGCGACATGCGGTCGCAAGGCGATCCTCGCCTCGATGATCGACAGGCTCGCGGCACAGGCGCGCAAGCCGGATCACCTCTTCCTGTGTCCGACCAAGGATGACGATATCGACATGGCGCGCTTGAACTCAGCGCCGTTTCCGGTGACGATCCTCTCCTCGCCGCAGGGAAGCTGCCCGCAGCGCAATGCCATCATCGATGCGGCTGTCGGCATAGATGTCGTCGTCTTCTTCGATGACGATTTCTTCCCGGCAACGAACTATCTTGCCGAGACGGAAGCCCTATTCGAGGCGGATGAAGATATCGTCGTGGCGACCGGCGAAGTCGTTCGTGACGGTATCCTTGGCCCAGGCCTGACGGCGGACGAAGCGGATGCGGCGCTCGCAGCCGATGCCACTCCCTTTCCGGCACCGACGATCGAGGCCACGCATAACGCCTATGGCTGCAACATGATCTTCCGCCGAAAAGCGATGCTGGCAAATGGTATCTATTTCGACGAGGATCTGCCGCTCTACGCCTGGCAGGAAGATGTCGATCTGTGCCGGCGGCTGCGTCCTTTCGGCAAGATCGTCAGGTTCAATCGCCTGCGTGGCGTCCATCTCGGCGTCAAGGCCGGGCGCACATCGGGCCTGCGCCTTGGGTACTCCCAGGTCGCCAATCCGCTCTATCTCGTCAAGAAGCGCTCGGTATCGCTGAAATGGGCGCTGAAGCTGATGGGCGGCAATATTGCCTCGAATGTCGTCGGCTCCGTCAATCCGCCGCCCTATATCGACCGGCGCGGTCGCCTGCAGGGCAATCTCCTTGCAGTCAGCCATCTGCTGAGCGGATCGCTCGATCCGAAATACATCAATCGGATGTGAACGCCGCGATCCAGCAAGAATCCCATGCGCGATAAAAATTGAAGTTTGGCGTTCGGACGGACGTGTTCCGTGGTAATGGTTGAAACCGGCCACACATCCGGTGGCGTCCGCCATTCCCCATCCGTATTGAATATCGTTTCTAGGACATCTCCATGATTCACGTACTCGCCATCCTCATCGCCCATCCTGGCAAACGCGCCGAGGTGCTTGAAGCTTTCCAGGCGAACGTTCCGGCCGTTCACGCCGAAGACGGTTGCATCGAATATACCGCCGTCGTGGATGTCGAAGGGGCCGATCCTGCCTTTGGGCCTGACACTTTCGTCGTGGTCGAGAAATGGGAAAGCCTGGCGGCGCTGAAGGCGCATGCCGCCTCCGCCCATATGGCCGCCTATGGCGAGAAGGTGAAGGATCTTATGGCCGGTCGCGCCGTTCACGTGCTTAATCCGGCATGAACCAACACTGCCGGACAGCTTCTAAACTTATCCCGACACGGCGCCGAAAGGCGCCGTTCTGCCATCGGACAGGCCCTCAGTTATGCGAGAAATGCGGCTCGCTGTAATAGCGCCAATGGCCGCCGCCGCCGTGCCATCCGCGATGACCGCCGGCATACCAGCCGTGATGGTACCCGCGCCCACCATACCAACCGTGGTGGTGGCGATAGCCGCCATAGCCCCCAAATACGCCAAATACGCCCAACGGATAGTAGGGCTGGTCATAGCTGTAGTAGGGTCGGTCATAGCCATAATACGGCGCGTAATAGCCGTAATGTGGCCTATAGTAGTGATGGCGGTAATAATAGTGGTGATGATAATGCCGATGGACGATCACCCGATGGTGGTGTCCATGGTGATGAGGACGCGCCTCGGCATAGGTTGCCGGCAGCACGACCATACCTAGCGCAATCAGCGCTGTTGCCAGAATTTTCATTTCCAGCCTCCTTGAATGCCGGACGTAAACGCTACTCGGATTACTTGCGTCCTCCGGACGATATAGTAAACGCAATAGCGCCTTCGAAAGTTCCGCTATCCCTTGAGGAGCAGGCGTTTTCGCGGCCTCGCCATCGGACCCGCCTGATCACGATCGCAGGCTCATCCGCCGGCGCGCTTCCACCGGTATCGCCAAGACATAAGGAGGAGGACGCAATTGACCGGCGGCTAAAAAAACGGCGCCCGAAGGCGCCATTTTCATGCCTGTCCGCAGCCGTCAGGCATGCGAGAAATGCGGCTTGCTGTGCCAGCGGTGATAGCCATGGCCATGCCGCCAGCCTTCATGGCGATGCCAGCCATGATGATGAGGGCGATAGTCACGATGATGGTGCTGATGCCAGCGGTGATGGTGATGATCACGCGCCTCGGCATAGGTAGCGGGCAGAACAATAATGCCTAGTGCGACAAGCGCCGTTGCAAGAATTTTCATGTATGGTCTCTCCTTGGGTGCCGAACGCGCCCCCCGGCTGCGTACGCCCGGACTAACCTAACCGACCTAAACGCAAAGATGCCGCATTTGTTCCGCTACCCGCGGGATGACGAGCGCTTTCGTGTCGTCCCCATCTCTCCAACCAGTTCGCGAACCGCCTGCTGGATCAGCCGGCACGCTTCAACCGAGGCTTTACGGCCATTATGGGCGAGGTGATAGGACAGCGGCAAGATCTCATCGGGATCGACGATGCGGACCTTGTCGGCGATCGGAAGCGCGCTGACCCGGCCGAGGAACGAGACGTAGCCGTGATTGGCGACGAGATCGACGATGACGGGCAGGGAATCGGCCGAGGTGATGTCGCGGCCGCGAAACCGGCGGCGGTCGCGGCTGTCGTAACCGAAGGCCGTCGCGGCATTGCCGATGCCGGTGCGCGGGCTCGGCACGCAGAGCGGATGGTTTTCCATGAGCGCGGCGAAGGTCTGCTCCGTGCTATCCGGCGGGGCGATCGCCACCATGTCCGTGGCGACCAGTTCCACATGTTCGAAGGCGTCGAGGCCGAAGACGGAATCGACAATGGCGACATCGATGCGGCCGGATCGGAGCGCCTCGCGCAGATCATCCGCCGTCATCAGCAGCAGCGACAGCATGTTGCTGTTCCCGCCGATGTTCCAGCGCGATACCAGGCTCGCCAGCGAGCGCGCCACCCAGCTTTCCGAGCCTGTGGGAATGATCGAGCCGATGCGCACGGCGCGGGCGGTTCGTTGGAAGCGCTCGTCCGCTGCCGCTTTCATCTGGTCCCAGGCCTGCGCTATGGCGGAGAGGATAGCATGAACCTCCTGGCCGGCCTCCGTCAGCACGGAACCCTGCGCCTGCCGGGCGAACAGGCGGCAGCCGAACAGTTCCTCCAGATTGGCAATCTGCAAGGAGAGTTGCGGCTGACCCAGTCTAAGGCGGCGGGCAGCGCGATTGATGCTGCCCTGATCGGCAACCTCAAGGAAGCGTTCGATGGTGGCGATCTTCAGTGGCAGGCGCGCGGCCCATTGGTCGTAGTCCTTTGGAGCCGGCGGTTCTTTCATCAGGGTCGAAAGCTGGCGCATGCCACTGAGAATGGGCTGCAGCCCCTTCTGAACCTTGGAACTCGCCAGAAGGGTCGCAAGCTCACCGGAGGCACGCTCGACAAGCTTCATGGCAAGCTCCGTTTCGAGCCGACGCAGGGCACCGGAGACGGTCGATGCCGAAAAAGACAGCCGCCGCGCGGTCTCCCTCACCGAGCCGACGGAGAACACCATGTCGGCTACGAACAATGCGCCGAGATACAAATCAGATCCCCCTCAGCCGCGGCGCGCATCCTGGCTCGACCACAGCAATATCAACGATATCCCGACAATATGACGTGTTCTCAAAAAAAGATATCCCTAAGCCGAAAAGCGACAGCTATCGTTTCTTTGTCGCCCTACTGATCCAGCCGCAAAATGAGATCGGAACAGCGCCAAACGGGTAAGGGGAACAAAAACAAACGCACTTGCCCCCGAAAAAAGAAATCCAATTTCGCGCGAATGTCGAGTACGCTCGTCATAATCGCGCGACTGCAACGGGTATCGAAGCGCATCGACTTTTTCGCGATGAGCGCTAGCTGCCTGAAGCAGCCACAAATTCGCTCGTGGGCCGCCGGCCCGCGCCAAGCCTGCCCGTCCGGACTGCGGCCCTTCAAGGCGGCGTGGGCAAGCAGAAAAACGATTTAACGGGGTACAAAGGGAAACATCATGTTCAAGAAGCTTGCACTTGCCGCCACGCTGACGGCCCTCCTTGCCGGTGGCGCCAGCGCCGCCGACGTTGTCGTCTCCTCGAAGATCGACACCGAAGGTACGCTGCTCGGCAACATCATCCTCGCCGCGCTCAATGCCAATGGCATCAAGGCGCAAGATCGCATCGCGCTCGGCACGACGCCGGTCGTACGCAAGGCGCTCACAGCTGGCGAAATCGACATCTACGCCGAATATACTGGCAATGCCGGCTTCTTCTTCAACAAGGCCGACGATGCCGCCTGGAAGAACCTGCAGCAGGGCTATGATCTCGCCAAGAAGCTGGATTATGACGCCAACAAAGTCGTCTGGTTGACACCGTCGCCTGCCAACAACACCTGGGCGATCGCCGTGCGCAACGATGTCGCCGGCCCAGCCAAGCTGAAGACCATGTCGGACTTCGGCAAGTGGGTCGCCGGCGGCGGCCCAATAAAGATCGCGGCCTCTTCGGAGTTCGTCAATTCGCCGGCGGCCCTGCCTGCCTTCGAAACCACCTACAGCTTCAAGCTGAAGCCGGATCAGGAAGTCGTGCTTTCTGGCGGCGATACGGCGGCGACCATCAAAGCTGCGGCCGACCAGACCAACGGCGTCAACACCGCGATGGTCTACGGTACAGACGGCGCCATCGAAGCCGCCGAACTGACTGTCCTTGAGGACGACAAGAGCGTGCAGCCGGTCTACGCGCCGACACCGATCATCCGTGAGGCCGTGCTGAAGGCCAATCCGAAGATCGAAGAAGTACTGGCACCGATCTTCAAGGGCTTGACTGCCGACGTGCTGCGCAAGCTCAACGGCCGCATCCAGGTCGATGGTGAGCCGGCCAAGGCTGTTGCCGAATCCTACCTCAAGGACAATGGCTTTCTGAAGTAAGGCATTGACGCTGCTCTCGAGCATGATGCCGAAAAGTGTAAACGGTTTTCGGACGACATCATGCTCTACTCCTCTGGTTCCGGAGTGGATTCAGATTTTAGGTCTGACAGACCTAAAATCATCCGCTCCGGCGGCTCCATTTTGATAAAGTGGAGCCGCGGGGTTTCAATTGGGCATGATCTTGTCCGAACCCGCCTTGAATTCTGGGCTCATGCGCTGACGGAGCTTGCCTGATGGAAGATGCGCTAGCGGTCCGCAGGGTGGATCGCCTCGGAGTGGTACTGGTGGCCGGTGGTGGGCTGGCAATGGCCTGGATGCCGTTCATCATCGTCAAGGCAAACCGCATCGCCGCCGGCAAGCCACAACTGCTGACGCAACTCATTGCCCAGCCGACAGCGCTGATGCTGATCGCCCTACTCGCTGCTGCAGCGCTTGCCGCGCTTTTCCTTCGCAATCAGGTGATCCGTCTCGGCATAGCCACGCTTGCGATCACTGCGCTGATCGTCACGCTCGGACTAGTCTCGACGGCCGCAACGCCGGCAGGCAGCACCGTGGCGCGCATTACGCCCGGCGGGTCCTTCTGGGTGCTGCTTGGGGTCGTCGGGTTGATGATTTCGGACGCGCTGGTCAAGCTGCGGCTGACGCCTTGGCTGCGGGTGGCGGCGCTCGCTGTTTATGCCGTTCTGCTCGCTATCGTCCTGCGTTCCGGCCTGCTCGACAATCTTTCGATCATGAAGGAATACGCCAACAACGCCGACAAGTTCTGGCATGAAGCGCTGCGTCACGTCTTCCTTTCCCTCGGCTCCGTCGCCATCGCCATCGTGCTTGCGCTGCCGCTCGGTATCTTTTGCTACTGGCAACCGCGCCTCCGCGCCGTGGTGCTGCGGGCGTTGAGCCTGGTGCAGACCATTCCGAGCCTGGCGCTGTTCGGCATTCTTATGCTGCCGCTCGGCTATATCGCCGCCCACGTGCCCTTCGCCGCCGCTATCGGCATTCAGGGTATCGGCGTGGCGCCGGCGTTGGTGGCGCTTATCATCTATTCGCTGCTGCCGATCGTTGCCAATACCGTCGTCGGTCTTGCCGGCGTCGATCCCTCGGTGCGCGATTCCGCTGCCGGCATGGGGCTGACGCGCCGGCAGATCCTGACCGGCATCGACCTGCCGCTTGCCTTTCCAGTCATCCTCACCGGCATCCGGATCGTGCTGGTGCAGGCGATCGGGCTGGTGACGGTCGCAGCCCTCATCGGCGGCGGCGGCTTCGGTCTCTTCATCTTCCAGGGTATCGGCCAGACGGCCAACGACCTCGTTCTGCTCGGCGCCGTGCCGACGGTCCTTCTCGCCTTCTCATCGGCCGTCATCCTCGATGCGGTCATCGACAGCATCCGGGGACAACGCGCATGACCAACATGATCGAGCTCAAGGGCGTCACCAAGCGCTATGGCAATGCCACCGTGGTCGACGATGTCAGCATGAGCATGGAAAAGGGTACGATCACCGTCATCGTCGGTACGTCCGGCTCCGGCAAATCGACGCTGATGCGGATGATCAACCGGCTGGTGCCGATATCGGCCGGCCACATCTCCGTTGCTGGCGAGGATATCATGAATGTGCCGGCGACCGAGCTTCGCCGCCGCATCGGCTATGCCATTCAGGGGCACGGGCTTTTTCCGCATCGCACGGTCGCGCAGAATATCGCCACCGTCCCCGAGCTGCTCGGCTGGGAGAAGACGCGCATCGACAGCCGCGTCGAAGAGCTCCTCAACCTCTTCCATCTCGACCCCGGCACCTTTGCAGGCAAATATCCGAGCCAGCTTTCCGGCGGCCAACAGCAACGCGTCGGCGTCGCCCGCGCGCTTGCGGCCGAACCGGAATTGCTGCTGATGGACGAGCCCTTCGGCGCGCTCGACCCGGTGATCCGCGGCAAGGCACAGGACGACCTGCTCGCCATCCAGAAGCAGTTCGGCACGACCGTCGTCCTTGTCACCCATGATATGGACGAGGCCTTTCATCTCGGTGACCAGATCGCCGTCATGAGCGAAGGCAAGCTGCTGCAATGCTCCGAGCCCGAGAAGATCCTGACCGAGCCGGCCGATCCCTTCGTGCAGCAGTTGACCGGCACATCCGACCGTGCCTTGAAGCTGATGTCGCTGCTGCCGCTGAAGGAAAGCATGCAGCCGCCACGGGCAGGCCTCGGCTACAGCCTGCCGCAAACCCTCAATCTCCGCGATGCCTTGGCGGAATTGATCTGGCAGGGCGCAGACGAGGCGACGGTCGAAGACGAGCGCAAGGTGCCCGTCGGCTCGATCTCGATCCAGCATCTGATCGAGCTGGGCCGCAAAGCATGAGATTTCTCGCCGCCAATCTCTTTCGCGTCCTGGCCCTGGCCTTGCTGCTAGTCATGCTGTTCTATCCGGAATGGCTGATGCCCGTGCTTGCGCCGCTGACCAAATTCGGAGCGTCGCCGATCTATACGCAGAACAGCCTGCCGAGCCTGGCGCTCAGCCATCTCGAGCTGATCCTTGTCTCGATCGCGGCGAGCGGCATTCTGGCGGTGCTCGGCGGTATCTTCGTCACGCGGCCGATCGGCGCCGATTTCCTGCCGCTGTCGCGGGCGATCGCCAATGCCGGCCAGACCTTCCCGCCCGTTGCCGTGCTGGCACTTGCCATCTCGACCACCGGCTTCGGCGCCGTCCCGACATTCATCGCGCTGTTTCTCTATGCGCTGCTGCCGATTTTCGAGAACACCGTCGCGGGCCTGCAGCAGGTGCCGGCCTCCGTTCTCGATGCTGCCGACGGCATGGGCATGAACGGCTGGCAGCGCCTCTTCCGCGTCGAGCTGCCGCTCGCCCTGCCCCTCATCATCGAGGGGTTGAAGATCGCGACCGTCATCAATATCGGCACGGCGACGATCGGCTCGACCGTCGCCGCCAAGGGACTGGGCGAGGTTATCATCGCGGGTCTCATCAACGACAACACCGCCTTCATCCTGCAGGGCGGCCTGATCGTCGGCCTGATGGCGGTGCTGATCTATGACGGCATGGAGATGATCGAACGGTCGGTCACGAGCAAAATCGGCGTCCAATCCCACGGAGATTGAGGGCGATCACAGCCTACCGTCAATTGCCTTCGCCTGACGGCAGGGATGCGCCGGGCAGATAAAGCGAAATCGGTCTGACTTCATAAACGGCGGTCGGATTGACGCGGCGCAATTCGCGCGCTGCCTCGATTGCCTCCTCTATCGTTGGAAAATCGACGACGTAGAAACCGAGCAACTGCTCCTTCGTTTCCGCAAACGGTCCATCGGTCACCATTCCCGCGCCTGGGCCCCGCAAGGTAACGGCATTTTGGGTCGATCCGAGACGCGCCGCCGGCCCCAGCGATTTCCGCGCGACCAGGCGGTCATTGATCTCCAAAAGCTCCGTCATCAGCGCGGCATCCTCCTCCTTGCTCCAGGATTCGACGATACCTTCCTCGTGATAGGCCAGAATGGCATAGTACATGGTTTCTCCCCTTGAGCCGCATAGTTGAGCGCCGGGAGTTAAGCAGACCGATCGCAATCCCGAAACCCCGGATCTATACCCGACTGGAGACATGGCGAGTTTCCCCATGCTTGCCTTCACCGGCTGCCGATGGCATTGGCTGCAATGATATGCCCCGACGATTTATGGAGACGCCGATGGCCAAGATGATCCACTCGATGATCCGCGTGCTCGACGAAGCGCGCTCGATCGAATTCTACGACAAGGCTTTCGGCCTCAAGGTTGCCGACCGCATTGCCTTCGAGACCTTCACCCTGGTCTATCTCAGCAATGCCGAGACCGGATTCGAACTGGAATTGACCGTTAACCAGGGCCGCACCGAGCCTTACGCGCAAGGGGATGCCTATGGTCACCTTGCAGTCTCCGTTGCGGAATTGAAGGACGAGCATGCACGCATGATCCAGCTCGGGCTCAACCCGGGCAAGATCATCGAACTCAATCGTGATGGGAAGCTTTTTGCATTGCTGTTCTTCGTCACCGACCCCGATGGTTACAAGATCGAGGTCGTGCAAAGGCTTGGGCGGTTTAAATAGCCCAAACAAGACGCCGGCCCCGCCTCGGCGGGGCATCCGGCAGTTCCGCCAGCGCGTTCACATCCAATAGGGAGGCACGCCAAAATAATCGTGGCTCTTGTGGCCATGATTCTTATGGTCGTGATCATCCTTGGCAGCGAAGCGGCACGCCTTTTCGATGTCGTTCTTGGTCATGCTGACGCGATAGCCGTCAATGCGGGCATCGTAGCGCAACTTCTCCCACGGCAACCGGTAGTGCTCCTGGCCGATGCCGAAGAAACCGCCGAAGCTCAGAATGACGAAAGCAATGCGTCCATCACTTTTTTCCATCATCAGCCGCTCGATATGACCAATCTGCTTGCCGTCCGAGCCGTATACCCTGGACCCTTCGACGCGGTCGCAGGCGACCAGCATCGACATGTCCTTGATGTAAAGGTCACGACCCGAGAAATCGGCACTCTCTTTATGCATATGCGCACCTCCTTTTGGATACGCGTCACATAAACTATGGAGCGTCCGATCTGCTCTTTAAGGCAGCACGATGCTCCGATGGGTTTAAGCCCATGGCGCTATTAACGCTCCGTTGTCATAAAAGTTCCAGTACTTTTTTCACGATTGTAAAAAAACGTGAGCGCGGGACAAATGTTGACGTTTACGTCAAGGTTATTGTAGCTTCAGTCGTGCTCTGGTGATTTATCTGAGAGCAAGACTACGGCGATGCGAAAAGCGGGAGACTTTTTGATCGTCCAATGACACTCTGCATAGCCGCCGCATGTGACGGCCGGGCGTGGTGATGGTGCGTAGAGGAGGAAATGCGCATGAATTCAGTCTCCGCTCCTTCGGATAAGCCGCAGGTCAAGAAAATATGGCTCGCTTCTTACCCGGATATCGTACCGGCGGAGCTGCCGCCGCTGGAGCATGCCTCGCTCGCCGAACTGCTGGAGGAAAGCTGCGCGCGCTACGCCGACAGACCCGCCTTCACCAGCATGGGCAAATCCATCACCTATCGCGATCTCGACTTGCAGACGCGCAAGATCGCCGCCTGGCTGCAGAGCCTCGACCTGCAGAAGGGCGACCGCGTTGCCGTGATGATGCCGAACGTGCTGCAAAATCCGATCGCGGTTTATGGCATTCTTCGCGCCGGGCTCGTCGTCGTCAACGTCAACCCGCTCTACACGCCGCGCGAGCTCGAGCACCAGTTGCGCGATTGCGGCGCCAAGGCGATTTTCGTTCTGGAAAACTTCGCCCATACGGTGGAGCAGGTTCTGGCCCATACGGATGTGCGCCATGTCGTCGTCACTGCGCTCGGCGACATGCTGGGCGTCAAGGGCCATATCGTCAACCTGATCGTCCGCAAGGTGAAGAAGCTCGTGCCGGCCTGGTCCATTCCCGGCCACCGCAGCTTCAAGAGCGTGATCGCGGAGGGCTCGCGTCTGCCCCTGAAGCTATCGGAACTGACAGGCAGCGACATTGCCTTCCTGCAATATACCGGCGGCACGACCGGCGTTGCCAAGGGCGCGATCCTCACGCATTCCAATCTGCTCGCCAACCAGCTGCAATTGCTGCTCTGGCTGCAATCCGCCTATATCAACAAGCCGCGACCGGAACAGCTGACCTTCGTCTGCGCGCTGCCGCTCTATCATATCTTCGCGCTGACGGTGAATTCACTGATGGGCATGTCGCTCGGCGGCCATAATGTGCTGATTGCCAATCCGCGCGACATACCGGCCTTCATCAAGGAGCTCGGCAAATACAAATTCGACATGTTCCCCGGCCTGAACACGCTGTTCAATGCGCTGATGAACAATCCGGAGTTTACCAAGCTTGACCTGTCCAATACCGCAACGCTTGCCGGCGGCATGGCGGTGCAGCGGCCTGTCGCCGAGCGGTGGCAGAAGATGACGGGCGCCTGGATCACCGAAGGTTATGGCCTTTCCGAGACCTCGCCGGTCGCAAGCGCCAATCGTTTCGACAGTTCCGAATTCTCCGGCACGATCGGCCTGCCGATCACGGGCACCGAGTTCGATATTCGCGACGAGAACGGCAATTCCCTGCCGCTCGGCGAAGTCGGCGAAATCTGCATTCGCGGCCCCCAGGTGATGGCTGGCTACTGGAAGCAGCCGGCCGAAACCGCCCGCGTCATGACGTCGGACGGCTTCTTCCGCAGCGGCGACATGGGTTTCATGGACGAGCGCGGCTACACCAAGATCGTCGATCGCAAGAAGGACATGATCCTGGTCTCGGGCTTCAACGTCTATCCGAACGAGATCGAGGAAGTCGCCGTCATGCATCCGGGCGTTCTGGAAGCAGCTGCGATCGGCGTGGCCGATCCGCATTCAGGCGAGGCGGTGAAGCTCTTCATCGTCAAGAAGGACCCGGCTTTGACCGAGGCCGATGTCAAGGCTCATTGCGCTGAAAACCTGACCAATTACAAGCGCCCGCGCTTCATCGAATTCCGCACCGAATTGCCGAAATCGAATGTCGGCAAGATCCTGCGCAAGGAGTTGCGCGGCTGACATAATTCCGTGTCATTCAGGAAGCCGCTCGTGCTTTTCACGAGCGGCTTTTTTCGTTTTGGGCGATAGGTGAACTTGATTTACGCCCTACATAGGGAATAGTTTTCGCGACCAAACTCAAAGCGCTTGGCCCGGTTTTGAAGGCCAGCAGCGCGAACCGCAAGGAGCCTCCCATGAACGCCCTCGTCGATCAACTGAAGAGCACCGCATCGGCAACGAAGGCCACGGATATTCGCGCCGCCTTCGCCGCCGATCCGAAACGCTTTTCCCGCTTCAGCGCCTCGTTCGACGACCTGCTGATGGATTACTCCAAGACGGCCGTCAACGACGATATCCTTGCCCTGCTCGAGAAGCTCGCAGCCGAGGGCGGCGTTGCCGCCAAGCGCGAGGAAATGTTCTCAGGTGTCGCCATCAATTTCACTGAAAATCGCGCCGTGCTGCACACCGCGCTTCGCAACCGCTCGAACAAGCCGGTGCTGGTGGACGGCAAGGATGTCATGCCTGACGTCAATGCGGTTCTGGCCGCCATGGGCAAGTTTGCCGACGGCATCCGCTCGGGCGTGCTGAAGGGCTCGACGGGCAAGGCGATCACCGATGTCATCAATATCGGCATCGGCGGCTCCGATCTCGGCCCGGTCATGGCGACGCTGGCGCTCGCCCCCTTCCACGACGGCCCGCGCTCGCACTTCATCTCCAACATCGACGGCGCCCATATCGCCGATATCCTCAAGCTCGTTAAGCCGGAAACGACGCTCTTCATCGTCGCTTCGAAGACCTTCACGACCATCGAGACGATGACGAACGCTCAGACGGCGCGCAAGTTCATCGCCGATGCGCTCGGCGAAGCAGCCGTGCAGCATCACTTCGCAGCCGTTTCGACGGCGCTCGACAAGGTCGCCGCCTTCGGCATCGACAGCGAGCGCGTCTTCGGCTTCTGGGATTGGGTCGGCGGCCGCTACTCGATCTGGTCTGCCATCGGCCTGCCGCTGATGATCGCGATCGGCCCGGAAAATTTCGGCAAGTTCCTCGATGGCGCGCATGCGATGGACAACCATTTCCGCCAGGCTCCCTTCAAGGAAAACCTGCCGATGCTGCTCGGCCTCATCGGCTTTTACCATCGCAACGTGCTCGGCTACACGACGCGTGCCATTCTGCCCTATGACCAGCGCCTGTCGCGCTTCCCGGCCTATCTGCAGCAGCTCGACATGGAATCGAACGGCAAGGGCGTCACCATCGACGGCACCCCGGTCGAGGGCAATTCCGGCCCGGTCGTCTGGGGCGAGCCCGGCACCAACGGCCAGCACGCCTTCTATCAACTCATCCACCAGGGCACGAGCATCATCCCGGCCGAATTCATGATCGCCGCCAACGGTTTCGAACCGAACCTGCGTCATCAGCACGACCTGCTGATGGCCAATTGCCTGGCGCAGTCGGAAGCACTGATGAAGGGCCGCACCTTCGAGGAAGCCAAGGCCCAGCTCACCTCCAAAGGCATGGACGACAAAAAGGCCGATTTCATCGCGCCGCACCGCGTCTTCACCGGTAACCGCCCGTCGATCACTTTCGTCTATGACAAGCTGACGCCCTTTGCGCTCGGTCGCCTGATCGCGCTCTACGAACACCGCGTCTTCGTCGAAGGCGTGCTGTTCCGCATCAACTCCTTCGACCAGTGGGGTGTCGAACTCGGCAAGGAACTGGCAACTGGCCTGCTTCCGGTCATCGAAGGCAAGGAAAGCGCTGCCGGCCACGATTCCTCGACGCAGGGGCTAGTGGCTGCGCTGGCCAGCCGCGCGAAATAAGGAATGTGGGATGGGGTGGATTTTGTTCTGCCCTATCCCATCCCTCTGAATGCGGGGTGAGATACCCCCCTCTGTCACTGTCGTGACATCTCCCCCACATGGGGGAGATTGGTGGCTTGGCACGTTCTCGCACCAAACAAATCTCGAAGTTTCTGAGAGAATTTCATCCCGTCACAGAATGTGCGGCAAACTCCCCATGATCTCCCCCCTTGTGGGGGAGATGTCCCGATAGGGACAGAGGGGGTGCGGCCTCTCCGCACCTCAAGGCCGATGAACGACTACAGCCCGATCTCACTTGCCCAGGGCGGGTTGGCGCCGGCGCGCGACACCGTCACCGCCGCGGCCTTCGCACCCAGAGCCAGCGCGTCCTGCAAAGCCTTCTCGTTCAGCGAAGCCACCTGTGCCTTGGTCAGCAGGTTGTTCATCTTCAGCGATGCCAGAATGCCAGCATCGAAGGTATCGCCTGCGCCGACCGTATCGACGACGGTGACACGCTCGCTTGGCACCGAGACTTTCAGCGACTTGGTATAGCCGGTTGCGCCTTCTGCACCCTTGGTGATGACGACGAGCTTGGCACCCTGGTTCAGCCAATGGGCGGCGAGTTCGTCGTGATTGCCAGAGATGCCGAACCATTCCAGATCCTCATCGGAGAATTTGAGAATGTCGGACATGGCGGCCATCCGGCTGATGCGGCCCATATGGGCCACCTTGTCCTTGATGAAGCCCGGGCGGATGTTCGGGTCGAGCGAGATGACCCGGCTCTGATGCTCACGCTTCATCAGCGCCTCGTAGGTTCCGCCACACGGATCGGGGATCAGGCTGATCGCGCCGAAATGCAGCGCTTCGCAATCATCGCCGAGCGTCGGGAGATCCGCTTCGGTGATCATGCGGCCAGCCGTGCCTTCGTCATAGAAGGCATAGGTCGCCTGGCCGTTGACGAGCTTGACGAAAGCGATCGTGCTCGGGCGTGGCGTGACGGCGCAATAGCTGAAATCGACCTTGGACGCCGAGAGCGTATCGCGCAGGATTTCGCCCATCATGTCGTCGGCGATGCCGGTGAAAAAGCCCGTGGGAATGCCGAGGCGACCGAGCGCGATCGCGGTGTTGAAGATCGCGCCGCCGGCGTAGGGGGCAAAGCCCTTTTCACCCAGCGTCGTATCCCGCGGCAGCATGTCGATCAAAGCTTCGCCACAGCACAAAATCATTCCGGCCTCCCAAAGAGCGCGTCTGTCGTGTCAGTCTTATAAATCGATTAGATAGCTTCAGTGCAAGAGCAAAGCGTCAGTTTGTAGGCAGCTCCGAAATACCGCCGTTCCGGCCGGACCAGGCGAGCGGCGCGTTGAGAAAGGCTTCGACTTCTTCGAGCGTCCTGTCGTCGAACAGCTTCTGCTCCTTGGCGACGGCGAGCACTTCGCGCCAGGTGGTGATGTATTGCAAGCTGACTTTCCGATTAGCGAAGCGTTCGACCGCCTCAGGGAAAATGCCGTAGTAGAACAGCGCCATGCCATGATCGACAATGCCGCCGGCTGCACGGATCGCGTCGATGAAGGTGAACATGCTGCCGCCGGCCGTTGTCAGATCCTCGATGACGAGCACGCGTGCGCCGTCCTTCATATCGCCTTCGATCTGGGCGTTGCGACCATGACCCTTCGGCTGCTTGCGCACATAGATCATCGGCAGGTTCAAGCGCTCGGCCAGGAAGGCGGCGAAGGGAATGCCCGCCGTCTCGCCGCCGGCAACGCAATCGAACTGCTCGAAGCCGACATTGCGCACGATGATGCTGGCGGCAAAATCCATGACCGTCGAGCGGATGCGCGGATAGGAGATCAGCTTTCGGCAATCGATATAAACCGGGCTCGCCATGCCGGACGCAAATTTGTAGGGCTTGTCGGCATTGAAGTGGACCGCCTTGATCTCCCAAAGCATCCTGGCCATCAGCTCAGCCATGACAGTGCGATCGGTGAATATCATCTGGGTCATGCAAGGCCTCCTTGGCGAGCGCTAATGTTCCAGCGGCAATAGCAGCAAGCGGGCCGAGTTTCCAGACGTATGAAAGCTTTTGCGGATATCCCCTCGCTCACCGTCTGTAGGGCGACCGGAGGCAATCAGCGCAGTGCTCCAAGATCGGCAGGGAGCATGGCCTTGAACAGCGCGATGACCTTGTCGCCTTCCTCCCGTTCGATCGAAATCGCATAGCGCACCGCAGCCGCGACAAGCTGCATGGTCAACCGGGCTGTTCTTGCAAGTTCGGAGCCGTCGCGGTCCGGCCATAGGCGTTTTAGGACAGTCAAAAACGCCTGCGAATGCCATTCCATATCCTCGGCATCGACCTGCTGCAGCAGCTTATCGGCATGGGTCGCATGCCAGATGTCGCGCATGACAGGCTCTTCCATAAACATGGCGTAGTAGCCATCAACAATGCGGCCGAGAGCGGGCTGCAGCTGATCGCGGCTTTGGATCGCCACCAGCTCGTCTTCGACGCATTGCCGGCCCTGCTCGTTGAAGCGCTCGGCCAACACGCGGATGATCGCCGTCTTGTCGGGGAAATATTGGTAGAGCGAGCCGAAGGAAACGCCCGCCTTTTCGACGATCTCACCCATGCGCAACGCATCGCTGCCGTTTTTCGCAATCAGCTCGGATGCCACAGAAAGGATCAGATCCACGCGTTCGCGACCGCGTTGCTGACTGGGTATGCGCCGCGGCGTCCCCGCCTCGTCCTTGCTGCGCCTGCGTCTCGCGATCGGTTCCCGTGCCATTCCATTCCCTGCCTATCACTGTTGACAAGGAATATAAGAGAGTTTATCACATTTGCAAATGAGAGAATTTATCACATTTTGTGCTGGAGGAGCTTGAAATGCAGATCTCGACAATTGCCGCCATCGGCGGATTGGGAAAATCGGCGACCGCGTCGTCGAGCGTCTCGACGGTCGCAACTCGCCTGTCATGAACGGCATCGGCCGCATCCTCCGCAGGCAGCCGAAAGATTTTTTCGATTATGCCCGACAAACCGCCGCAACCGGCATCTGGAGTGCTCAGTCATGACCTTTCCGATCACGAATATCGCTCTCATCATCGCCGCGCTCAGCAGCGGGCTTCTCGCCGGCGTCTATTTCGCCTTCTCGACGTTCATCATGCAAGCTTTCGCCCGCCTCCCCGTCGATCAGGGGATTGCCGCGATGCAATCGATCAACACGACGATCGTGCGCTCGCCCTTCATCGTGCTGTTCCTGCTGACGGCAGCGCTCTCGATCTTCATCGCAGTGATGGCCATCCTTTACTGGCGAGGCGGCACCAGCGTTCTGATGCTGACGGGAGCAGCGCTCTATATCGTCGCGAGCTTTCTTTCGACCATGGTCTTCAATGTGCCCCTGAACGACGCACTCGATAAAGTGGACGGCCATTCCGCCGAGTCGGTGCAGCTATGGTCCACCTATATTAACGACTGGACGCGCTGGAACCATGTCCGCACGGTCGCCTCGCTACTGGCCGCATGCGCCTTCGTGAAGGCCCTGTTCTGACAGCCCGTGACGAGAGATGGTCAGCCGAAAACGACCGGCTAGACAGCCCGCAGATAGGCCGCGACCTCTACACGGTTGCGGCCGTTTCGCTTTGCCTCATAAAGCGCCTTGTCGGCGGCGCGAAGCACATCATCGAAGCCGAGCCCTTTGGCGGTACCGGTCGCAATGCCGGCACTGACAGTGCAGGCGAAAGATTTGCCTTCGATGCTGATCGCCCGTGCCGCAAAGGCATCACGCACCCGCTCTGCGACCTGCTCCGCGCGACCCGGCAGCGCGTTGTCGAGAACAAGCGCAAATTCCTCGCCTCCCAGACGCGCCACCGTGTCGGAAGGCCGCAAACCGAAGGCGAGTTCCTGGCCGAAAAGCTTGAGCACAAGATCGCCGGCGGCATGGCCGTGCTGATCGTTGATCGCCTTGAAACGATCGATGTCAAAGATGATGACGGCCATCGAAGGGCCGAAGGACCGGCGGCCGTAAAGATCGAACAGCGCGCGGCGATTAAGCAGCCCGGTCAGGGCGTCGGTGATCGCCTCCTGACGATGAAATGCGGCTTGGCGCCACTGGTGCAAAGCAAGGGACAGTGCCCCGATCCCGGTCATTCCGGCGATGCAGACGGCGAGGCTGACATCCTCCGCCCAGTTGTCCGGCGCATGACCGAGTACGAGCTTGCCATCGGCGATCAGCACGGCCGCGCATAAGGCAAAGGAAATGGCCGTCAGCGTGTAAAGCGCCGTAATGCCATAAAGCGGCGTCGGTGCCTCGCGCCGGCTGAGCCAATATTCGCGCGCCGTCAGAAGCAGGAGCACGCAGATGATAAGGTTATCGGCGATGAAAGCCAGCCCGTCGTAGCCGGCAAGCATCGGTCCGATCGATGCTGACATGCCCGGCAAGCAACCAAGGGCAAAGCGGATCCTGGAAAGGCGACCCGTGCGAAACTGATAACCGGCCACCCAGATCGTCGCGAAGCCAAGGAAGAATAAGACGAACGTCAAAATGGCAAAAATCGGCTTGGGATGGTCGACATAGGCGCCGTAGATGAAGATGCCGCCAACGATAGGCACAAGACCGGCAGAACACGTCAGGAGGAAGGTATCGGGCCGGCGCGAAAACCAGCTTCCGACCAACGTGACCGCAAGGCAAGACGCGGAAACGCCGAGGGCCAGAAGCAGGGAATTGTAATCAACCAGCATCATGCTCTTTCGACGGTTGGACTTCTACCGCAGGGTGTATCGTCGGCACACTAGGCCTTCAGGCGTATCCAATTAGTTACGGCAAATAATAAAGAAAATATATTTCAACAAAATATACGTTTCATATTGCGGCAAACACCAACTGGTTGCCGCAATATGGTTTTTGTATTTGAATTTACTTATGTATGATTCCGCTAAATCTCGACATCCCAGTGCAAAGGGAACATCGGGTCGAAGACGGTGACCGGACCGGCGCCAGTTTCGATCTTTGCCGGGAAGGTTACAGCCTCGTGCCGGCGCACGAGGGTAATACTGTCCTCGTTGACCGGCAGGCCGTACCAGGCCGGACCGTTCAGCGAAGCAAAAGCCTCAAGCCTGTCCAATGCACCTTCCTGCTCGAAGACATGGGCAAGGCAGCTCATGGTATTGATCGACGTATAAATGCCGGCGCAGCCGCAGGCGCATTCCTTCAGCGGATCGACATGCGGAGCCGAATCCGTGCCGAGGAAGAACCTACTGTCGCCGCTGGTTGCGGCCGCACGCAGCGCCAGACGATGGCTTTCGCGCTTGGCGACCGGCAGGCAGTAATAATGCGGTCGGATGCCGCCGACGAGGATGGCATTCCGATTGATGATCAGGTGATGCGTCGTGATGGAGCCGGCGAGATTGGCCTTTGCCGATTTGATGTAGTCGACGCCATCGGACGTGGTCACATGCTCCATCGTGACCTTCAGTTCCGGCAGGCGCAGGCGCAGCGGATCGAGCACGGTTTCGATGAACACGGCCTCGCGATCGAAAATATCCACCTCGGGCGTCGTGACCTCGCCGTGAACGCAGAGCGGCAGGCCGATCTTCGCCATGCGCTCCAGCACCGGCATTGCCTTGTTCAGATCGCGCACGCCGCCATGCGAGTTGGTTGTCGCACCCGCCGGATAGAGTTTGACGGCCGATATGAGGCCGCTCTTCTTGCCTTCTTCGACGTCGTCAGGATTGGTGTGTTCGGTGAGATAAAGCGTCATCAGCGGCTGGAAGCGATCACCCGCCGGCAGCGCTTTCAGGATGCGCTCGCGATAGGCGGTCGCATCCGCCGTTGTTACCACAGGCGGCACGAGATTGGGCATGATGATGGCGCGGGCGAAATGCCTGGAGGTATCGGCTATCACGCCTTCCAGCATGGCTCCGTCCCGCAAATGCAGATGCCAGTCGTCAGGACGGCGGATGGTGAGCTTTTGCATGGGCGCGACCTCTGGAAATGTGAGCGCGATCCTACCCGAAAGCTGCTTCAGCCTTTTCGGGACCGCACTTTTGCTATCGCGCTTCGATAGCACCATCCGCCCTCGCAAAACAATCCGCGACGGCGGTTAAATGATGGGCGAGGTCAATCCTGCACGATATCTATGGTGACGTCCGCACGGCGCCGGCTCTCCAGAATCAGCCGGCCGTTCGGCAGATCGTTGCCGTAAACTTTGGCCCGGGCGGCTTCTTCATCGAGATCGTAGCCCCTCCAGCGCGCCCAAAGCCGCTCTTCCAGCACTTCCATCGGCGGCGCGAGCATGATCGAATAATCGAACATGCCTTCCAGCTCCGCCCATTTGCCCTGGTTGAACAGCAGATAATTGCCCTCGATGACGATGAAGCGATGATCTGCCGAGACGATGCGGGCCGAGGCGATGGCAATCTCTCGCGAACGGTCGAAGACCGGAACCAGGACCTCCTGGTCGGCAGCGCGCACGGCCTTGACGATATCGAGAAAGGCGCGCACATCGAAACTGTCAGGCACGCCCTTCCGTTTCAGAAGTCCCTTCTCGATGAGGACGGCGTTATCCATGTGGAAGCCGTCCATCGGCAGGACTTCGGCGCTTTCGCCCCTCGCCTTCAACGCCTTGGCGACATTATCGGCCAGGGTGGATTTGCCGGCGCCGGGCGGGCCGGCAATCGCGACGAGGAAACGCCTCGCGTTGCCGGCGCGCTCGATGATCTCGCCGGCAACATCGTCAAGAGAGACGCTCATGCAGCAACATTCTCGACCGGCGGAGCCTTGGCGCCGGTCATGAAGGCAACCGCGTCGGACATGGTGTATTCCTTCGGATTGATGACGGTCAGGCGTCGTCCAAGGCGATGGATATGGATACGGTCCGCAACCTCGAAGACATGCGGCATATTGTGCGAGATCAGAACGATCGGCAAGCCGCGCGCACGCACGTCGAGGATGAGTTCAAGGACCTTGCGGCTTTCCTTAACGCCTAGGGCTGCCGTCGGCTCATCCATGATGACGACCTTGGAGCCGAAGGCGGCAGCGCGCGCCACGGCCACACCCTGGCGCTGACCGCCGGAGAGCGTTTCCACCGCCTGGTTGATGTTCTGGATCGTCATCAAGCCGAGCTCGCTGAGTTTGTCGCGGGCGCGCTTTTCCATGGCCGGCCGGTCGAGCATGCGGAAGACGGAACCGAGGAAACCGGGCTTGCGGATCTCGCGACCGAGGAACATGTTGTCGGCGATCGAGAGCGCCGGCGACAGCGCCAGGTTCTGGTAGACCGTTTCGATGCCGGCATCGCGCGCTTCCATCGGCGACCTGAAATGAACAGGTTTGCCCTCCAGCTTGATCTCGCCTTCATCGGGTGTCACCGCGCCGGAAATCGCTTTGATCAGCGAGGACTTTCCGGCGCCGTTGTCGCCGATAACAGCAAGGATTTCGCCGGGATAGAGATCGAAATCGGCGTTGTCGAGCGCGGTTACGCGTCCATAGCGCTTGACGAGGCCACGCGCGGTGAGAAGGGGTTCGCCAGTCGTGGTCATGCCGATACCTTTCTGATCCATTGATCGATCGCGACGGCGCCGATGATCAGCACGCCGGTCAGAAGCACCTTCCACTGCGGATCGGCTCCGAGCATATTGAGGCCCATGGAGACGACGCCGACGATCATGGCGCCGAAGAGCGTGCCGAGGATCGAGCCGCGGCCGCCGAAGAGCGAGATGCCGCCGATCACGGTTGCGGTAATTGCCTGAAGATTGAAGTCCGTCACTGCCGAAGACGGTGAGACAGAGCCGTTGCGGCCGATCGAAACCCAGGCGGCAAAGGCCGCGATCAGTCCCGAAACGCCATAGACGGCAAGCAGTACCTTCTTGGTCTGGATACCAGACAATTTCGCCGCTTCCGGATCATCGCCGACGGCATAGACATGCCGGCCCCAGGCGGTGTGATTGAGAATATACCACAGGCCCAGCACCAGCAGCACCATGGCGATGACGCCGAGGGTCAGCACCGCACCGCCAAGCCGAAAGCTGATCGCGAAGAGATGCAGGAGCGGCGCCTTTTCATCGACATCGGTGTCGCGGATGGTTTCATTGGCGGAATAGATGAAGTTCGTCGCCATGACGATGTTCCACGTGCCGAGCGTCACGATGAACGGCGGCAGCTTCATGTTGGCGACGAGGAAACCGTTGAGCAACCCGCAGAGGCCGCCAGCGGCCATGCCGGCGATGATGGCGACCGGCGCCGGCAGGCCGTAAGTGACGGCGACGTTGCCCATGACGACGGAGGAAATGACCATGATCACGCCGATCGACAGATCGATGCCGGCGGTCAGGATGACCAGCGTCTGAGCAGCACCGAGAATGCCGACGATCGCGATCTGCTGCAGGATCAGTGTCAGCGTATAGGCGGAAAAGAACCGCCCACCGATCGCGATGCCGAAGATCACGATCGCCATTACCAATACGATCAACGGCACGGCGGCCGGCGTCGAATGCAGAAAGTGCTGCACGCGCTTGAGAAAAGAGACATCGTGCTGCTCGAACGACGCGACGTTCTTGTCGCTGCCGTCGAGAACACGTTCGAATTCCTGTGCTCCGGACATAATTATTCCTCCGCCACCGCGCTCATGCGCGGAAACCGCCGGCTGTTAAGGGGCCCGCCGAGGGGATGAACCCCGGCCGACGTGACTGTTGCGATGGTCTGCTCCCTTATAAGGAGAGCCGCGCCAGCAGGCGCATGACGCGGCTCCCGAAGGGATTATATCACATTTCGTAAGGGGCTTAGCCCCAGCACTTTGCCGTGCCTTCCTTGGTGTCGATCGACTTCAGGCCGGATACCGGCTTGTCGGTGACCAGGGAGACGCCGGTGTCAAAGAAGGACTTGCCTTCGGTCGGCTTCGGCTTCTCGCCGCTATCGGCGAACTTCTTGATCGCCTCGACGCCGAGGGCGGCCATCATCAGCGGATACTGCTGCGACGTAGCGCCGATCACGCCTTCCTTGACGGATTTGACGCCCGGGCAACCGCCGTCAACAGACACGATAAGAACCTGCTTTTCCAAGCCGACGGCCTTCAGGGCCTGATAGGCGCCGACGGCAGCCGGTTCGTTGATCGTGTGGATGACGTTGATGCTGGAATCCTTCTGCAGGAGGTTTTCCATGGCCTTGCGGCCACCTTCCTCGTTGCCGTTGGTGACATCATGGCCAACGATGCGCGGATCGGTTTCGTCGCCGATCTTGTTCGGATCCTTCGGGTCGATGCCGAAGCCGATCATGAAGCCCTGGTCGCGCAGGACATCGACGGAAGGCTGCGACGGCGTGAGATCGAGGAAGCCGATCTTGGCATTCTTGGCCTTGTCGCCCAGCGTCTTGTTGGCCCATTCGCCGATCAGCTTGCCGGCAAGAAGGTTGTCGGTGGCGAAGGTCGCGTCGGCGGCGTCAGCCGGTTCCAGAGGCGTGTCGAGGGCAATGACCAGCAGGCCGGCATCGCGTGCCTTCTTGACGGAGGAAACAATGCCCTTCGTGTCGGAAGCGGTGATCAGAATACCCTTGGCGCCGCTGGCGATGCAGCTTTCGATCGCGGCAACCTGGCTTTCGCTGTCGCCGTCGATCTTGCCGGCATAGGACTTCAGCGTGACGCCGAGTTCCTTGGCCTTGGCGGTGGCACCTTCCTTCATCTTGACGAAGAAGGGATTGGTATCGGTCTTGGTGATGAGGCAGGCGGATACGCCGGCGGCCTTGGCCGGAGCGGCAAATGCGACGCCGAGCGCCAGGGCGGCAACGGCTGCGGAAATAACGGATTTCTTCATTCAATCCTCCCGATGTTTAAAAGCCGGACCCTCCGGCTGTCGCGGGCTCACTTCGAACCCGGTTAAAGATGCGTCAAGCCTGTCGGATTGTTTTCGGTGGACCTCCTCCAAGGCTATGCGCGCATCCTCGACGGTCGATATCAGAGCCTAAAGAAATCCCCCTGTCAATAAATAAATCGGATTGAATTATTAATTGGATGTGGCATTCTTGAAAAAAATAGGGCATGGCCATGATGGAAGGAGCAGGCCCATGTCTCTCGTACATGACCCGGAGGACACACCCACAACGCCGGCGATTCTCGACCCCTCCGGGGGCGCGAACCAGCTTGGCGTGCGCGCCCATAACGAACGGCTCGTGTTATCGCTCGTACGCCGTCACGGCGCGCTTTCGAAGGCAGATATCGCGCGGCGGAGCGGGCTTTCAGCGCAGACGGTGTCTGTCATCATGCGGGAATTGGAAAAGGACGGGCTGCTATCCCGCGACGCGCCGGTCCGCGGGCGCGTCGGTCAGCCTTCAACTCCAATGCGCCTCAATCCGGACGCCGTGCTCTCCTTTGGCGTCAAGATCGGCCGGCGCAGCGCCGACCTCGTGTTGATGGATTTCGTCGGCGGCATTCGGATGCAGCTCCATCAGATCTACCCCTACCCGCTGCCGCAGGACATCATTACCTTCGTCGCGGCCGGCATCAAGGAACTGGAAGGGCGCCTCAGCGAAGAGCAGCGCCGCAAGATCGCGGGAATGGGCGTTGCCGCACCGTTCGAGCTCTGGAATTGGGCCGAGCAGGTGGGCGCGCCGCCAGGAGCGATGGATGCCTGGCGAGGCTTCGACCTAAGAGCCGAAATCGCCTCGCGCGTGTCTTACCCGGTCTTTCTGCAAAACGACGCTACCAGCGCCTGCGGTGCGGAGCTGGTTTTCGGGATCGGCCCGCATTATCCGGATTTCGTCTATTTCTTCATCGGCTCGTTCCTCGGCGGCGGCATCGTCCTGAATTCGTCCGTCTTCGTCGGCCGGACCGGGACGGCCGGCGCACTCGGCCCCCTGCCCGTGCGCGGCCGCAACGGCGAGAATCGCCAGCTTCTCGAGATCGCCTCGATCTTCGTGTTGGAAAATCTATTGCGGGATCACGGTTTCGATCCGCGCCCTCTCTGGTATTCGGCTGATAACTGGATCGATTTCGGCGAACCGCTGGAGATCTGGATCCAGGATACGGCCAAGGCACTCGCACAGGCGATCGTCGCCTCCGCCTCCGTTCTTGATTTCAGCGCCGCCGTCATCGATGGCGGCTTTCCCGGCTGGGTGCGGGAACGCGTGGTGCGCGCAACCATCAAGGCAGCGGCGGAACTGGATCTTCAGGGCGTCGTCATGCCCGAGATCATCGAGGGTGCAGTCGGGCCGCAGGCACGCGCCATCGGCGGCGCCAGCCTGCCGATCTTCGCGCGCTACCTCATCGACCAGAACGTTCTTTTCAAGGAGATTGAGCATGCTGAAGGGCATTGACCCGCTATTGAGCCCGGAGCTACTGGCGACGCTGCGCGCCATGGGCCATGGCGATGAAATCGCCCTCGTAGACGGCAATTATCCCGGTCTCGAACATGGACGCCGCCTCATCCGTCTCGACGGTCACGGCGTCATCCCCGTGCTCGATGCGGTGCTGAGCGTGCTGCCGATCGACGATTTCGTGCCGCAGGCGATATTCCGGGCGACGGTCAAGCAGGATCGCGATGCCGTCGATCCCGTCCATGCGGAAATGATCGAATGCTGCGCCCGGCATGTGCCCGAGATCAAGGTCGTGCCGTTACTGCCGGCGGAATTCTACGAGCGGGTGCAGCGTGCGCATGCGCTGATCCAGACGAGCGAGCCCCGGCTCTATGGAAATATCATTCTGCGCAAGGGTGTGATTTATCCGAAGGGATAGCAAGGTCGTCGCAATACCCGGTGCAGAGATCGCCCCTCATCCGGCCTTCGGCCACCTTCTCCCCGATCGCAGGGTGAAGGGGATGGGCGCACATGCAGCCTTCTTTCTGGCCAATTGCTCAGACGAAGCTGACAGATAATCCCCTCTCGCCGCACGCGGGGAGAGGCTTAGGGTGAGGGGCAAAACTCTCCATGCGGACAGAACCGATTCCCTGCCTACCCCTCAAATATCCCCCGCCGAAGGTCCCCATACATCCGTCATGGCAAAACCCTCCGCCATCGGATCGAAGGGATCGAGCGCCACCTGGCTCAAGCCGAAGGTGAAGCCGCGGCCGGTGATCGTCGGTATGATGGCCGGCTTGCCGGCCACTTCGGTCTCCGCCTGCAGCCCCACTTCGAACTCCGAACCGATGATCGAGCGAGACTTGAAGACATCGCCGATCTTGGCCTTGCCGCGAGCGTGCAGCGTCGCGAGATTGGCGGAATTGCCGGTGCCGCAGGGCGAGCGGTCGGCGCGGCCGGGCCACATGGTCGTGCAGGTGCGGATGGCGCCATCGGCGTCGATATCGCGGAACATCACATAGGCAACGCCCGAGATGGCCGGGATCTCCGGATGAACTACGGTCATCGCGCGGTTGATCGCTTCCTTGATGACCATGCCGGCCTGCACGAGGGCGGCCGCATTGGCCTTTTCGATCTTCAAGCCGATCTGGCCGACATCGACGAGCGCGTAGAAAATCCCGCCATAGCAGAGATCGAGCTTGATTTTACCCCATTGCGGCGTGTCGAGCTCCACGTCCAGCTCATGCACAAAGGACGGCACCATGGTCAGCCGCACTTTTTCGCAGCGGCCGTCGCGGCAGGTCGCAGTGGCGCGCACGAGGCCGGCGGCTGTATCGAGCGTGACGACGGTTTCCGGCTCCTTCATCTCGACGATACCGGATTCCAGCAGCGCCGTGGTCACGCAGATGGAGTTCGAGCCGGAGCTTGCATGCGCCT
Source organism: Rhizobium tropici CIAT 899 (assembly GCF_000330885.1). Lineage (NCBI taxonomy): Bacteria > Pseudomonadati > Pseudomonadota > Alphaproteobacteria > Hyphomicrobiales > Rhizobiaceae > Martinezella > Martinezella tropici. The sequence goes on along the minus strand of NC_020059.1, from coordinate 544,338 downwards.
GGTCGGGCTGCAGAATGATGAAGCCGGCATCGGCCTCAGGATGCTTGGCCGGCATCAGCAGGTTCACCGATCCGATCGGCGCGCCGCGCGGCTCCAGCACGAGGAAACGGCGCAGCTCCTGGCCCTTTGGATCCGTGTTCAGCCAATGGAGCTGCTCGGCAATGCTGTTGCCGGGGATCTTCGGCACGCCGCCGATGGCAACCTTGCCGATCTCACCCTCGCAGTGAACGTCCAGCAACTGGATCGTACGCTTCCATCTCATCTCATCCACTCCAATCACACATGCCAGATCGTGCAGCCGTCGACACCGATATCGGGCCAACCAATTGGCCGGCGCCATCTGACTGCCTCCATCTCTGATATATCAGATGGCGAAACATGACTATCGCGTTTCGCAGCAACGATGAATGCGGCTGCTCCGGATCATGATAGCATTATTGACGCAATGCTTCGCCGACATTGCTGCCGGTCGCCTCGACACTATCGCCCAGAGATCCCACCGTATTGCCGGCCGATGCGCCAACGCGACGCCATTGCTCGCCATAATTCGCGCGGGTGCGAGGATCGAAAATGGCAATCGGAGCGCTGACGGCTGCACCCGCCACGCTGCCAACCGTCTGTGCCGCACCCATGGCAACCGCGCCGACGGCATCGCCGATACCGACATCGGAATCGGTGATCGTCTGGCCGGCAATCAACCGCGCACCGATCAGTTTCACCACTTCCGGGCTTTCGGCGAACTTGCCGTGATTGAGACCATCGCCGGTCTTGAGCTTCGTGAGATCGAGCACGGTAATCCCCTGCTTTTCCAGCTCACTGCGATAGGGCTCGGCCGTCGGGTCGATCTGTCCGAGCCGGTCGATATTGCCGGAAATGCGACGTGAGAGTGAAAGCGCGCGATCGTCCCGCGAGACGAACAGCGTGAAATGCGGCTTGTCCTTGCCGAGTGCTGCGAACTGTCTTCCGAAGACATCGACGTCTAGATCGGGCGAAGCCAGGATGACATTGTTGATCTTCGGCGCGACGCGGCCGTTGCGGATCGCCATCTGCCGCAGCGATTCGACTGCGAGCCAGCTGCCCATCGAATGCGCCATGACGGTGATATCGCCGACGGCCGGATCCGCGGCGACGCGGCGCAGCAATTCCTCGAGCGAGTCACGGGAATAGTTCGTGCTCTCCTTGTCATAGGCATAGTCGAAAATGCTAGCGCGCGACGGCCAGGTAAACACGATCGGTGCGACGTCGGCATGCGAATCGTGAACGATCTGCGCAAAGCGGTAGACGGCATCCTCATAGCGGTTGTTGAAGCCATGCACGAAAATCAGCACCCGCTTGTTTTTCGGCAGTTCCGCATGCACCCAGGTACGCCCATCCGCTTCCGTCGCCAGAGGCTTGACGGCCGTCGTAACGAAATTCTTCAGCGGATCGCCTGGCAAGCGGCTCGGCCACTGCACCTGGCCGACCTTGCGATTTGCCTCTGGCGGAATAGAGACGCTGACGGCATCCACCTTGAGCCCCGGCCCACGCTCGCCCGAAAACAGAATGGCCGGGTCCTTGTCCGGCAGGCGTGTCGTCGCGACGAGGAGGTCAACCCTGGATGTGCCCGGCACGTTTTCACTGATAGGCTGCATGACCCCGATGGGGCGGCCGCATGCGGCGAGCGACAACGTGGCAACGACAGCTACAGTTCGGAAAAACAGCTTTCTCCATCGGTCCGAACCCGCCATGCGCTGCATCATGCAACCCTTCCATACCGCCATAACGTCGCGTCACTCTACGCATGGATACCTGCGGTGCAAGCCGCTCCCGCGGCTTATGGGCACATGAAGCGATGCTAATTCGCTGCGGCATTGCAAAGGCGCAACGCATCGACGCATTCTGACAAGTCACTCACGATGGGAAGATAAAAAAAGAAGCCCGACGCGGGAGGAGGATGCATCGGGCTCTTGATCCGGATTGGCAACTGGGAGGAGGAGGAGTGTTGCCAATCATTGAAGGAGCGCTGGGAGGAGGAGTGCGCTACCTTCGAGTGATTAGATATAACGCCTGCGGCCGTATGAACAGACCGGCTTTCGCAATGCAGCAATGCACCTATTGCATTGCTTTCCTGGCAAAGGGTAGAAATATCTGCATAGCGCCCGCATTTTGGTCGCATCACCGCCTATTTTGCAGTCGTTATTGCGCCAAACTCCGAGATTCACATGACTGTGATCGTCGTTTTGTGTTGGAAGCTACAGTCGTTCATATCCGGCCGGTGAGCGATCCCCACCGGCCGGGTGATTGTGGGTTCAAGCAGCCTTGAAGGCCTTTTTTCCTTCCACGTCCAATGCTGCGAACTCCTCGTCGGACAGAACGATATCGACCGCGGCGGTGTTTTCCTCCAGATGCTTGACCTTGCCCGTTCCGGGGATCGGCAGCATCACGGGGCTGCGCTTCAGCACCCATGCAAGCGCGATCTGGCTCGGAGCGGCACTGTGCTTCTTCGCGATGGTATCGAGCAGCGAGCCTTCCTTGGCGAGATCGCCGGCGGCCAGCGGGAACCATGGGATGAAGCCGATGCCGTGCTTTTCGCAATAGTCGAGCACGTCTTCGCTGGTGCGATCGACGAGATTGTAGCGGTTCTGCACCGTCACCACCTTGAAATGCTTGGACGCCGCCTCGATGTCGGCAAGGGAGACTTCGCTCAAGCCCGCATGGCGGATGATGCCGTCGCTCTGCAGCGACTTCACGGCATCGAACTGCTCGGCCGCCGGCACCTTGGAATCGACGCGGTGCAATTGCCATAGATCGATGCGGTCAACACCGAGATTGCGCAGGCTCTTGTGCGCCTGCTGGATCAGATATTCGGGGCGACCCACGGGCACCCAGACATTCGGGCCGGTTCGGGTAAGACCGCCCTTGGTCGCTACCACAAGACCGTGGCCATAGGGATGAAGCGCCTCCTTGATAAGACGTTCGGAAACATCCGGGCCATAGGAATCGGCCGTATCGATGAAATTGATGCCGAGTTCCGGCAGGCGCCTCAGCGTACGGACAGCTTCGTCATGGTTCTCTGGCTCACCCCATATACCGGCACCGGTGATGCGCATGGCACCGAAACCGAGACGATGTACGGGAAGGTCACCGCCGATCTTGAACTGACCGGACTTGGCTGCGTCGAATTCTGACATGGTTATAGTCCCTTTTGCTGATCTGAAATGTATCTGGCATTTCCGGCATCCGCGGAGGAGCCGAGACTTGAAGGGCAAATCGAGGGTTTCGCGGGGGAGAGATACAGTCGCGACCCGATACTACATGGGTCTGCATCGCGGCATATGCAATGCATCGCGATGCACGATGCGTCGCGACCGATCAGGGCGGCTTCCCTGGGTTAGCCCGGCGCAGTCATGGGCGCCGTTGTACCTGCTCGCCGAGATCGGCAAGCGCTGCCCAAAGCTCATCGAACATGGTGCGAGCGAACTGCTCCAGCGAAGCATTCTGCGGAGATTGCGTCCAGCGCTCACCGCCGATGCGCAGCATCGCCACGACCGCCGCCGCAAGCATGCCGAGGCGCAGACGCTCCTCCTGATTATCGCTGCGGGCAAACAGCGCGTCCGCGAGCTTCCTCTCCAGCTTGGCATATTTCAGCTGATCGCGGGCTTGAAGCGTCGGCGTATTGCGGATCAGGGCGACGAGAGCAAGGCTTTGCGGATCGGCGATAGCAGTCTGAAGGGCGGAATTGACGGCGGCCTCGATGACCTCGACGATCGACGCATCTTCGGGCTGTGCGGCGACCGCTGCGATCAACTCGCGGGCAAAACCATCCTGCCAGGCGGCAACGACCTCTTCCTTGCTGGGGAAATAATCGAAGAAGCTGCGCTTGGAAACATCGGCCGCCTCGGTGATATCTTCGATCGTGGTAGCGTCAAAGCCGCGCTCGAGGAAAAGCTTCAGGGCGGCGGCTTCGATGCGTTCGCGGGTTTGACGGCGCTTGCGCTCGCGCCGGCCTTCCTTTACCGCGCTATCGACGTCCGGCTTTTTCGCCATCCTCTACCCCCGGCATTCACTTCAGGCCGCCCCAAATCGGCCTTGCCGGCCTCAGGCGCTGATTCCGGCATTCTCTCCGGTGCTACGATATTTGGAGCCGATGATCGAGAGCTCCAGAGGATTTTGCCGCGATATCCTGTAGACGCCGGCCGGCGGAATGTTGCGCACGGTACCGCCGATGCGCTTTGCAGTGAGCCCGAGGCTTTCAAGGATCGGTTTCTGCACCGGACAGCGCGGGCCGTAGGTGAATTGATAGAAAGCTCCTCCCGGCTTCATCGTTTCGAAGGCACCCCCGACGATGCCCGCGACTTTGGCGGGCGGCATGGATAGCAGCGGCAGGCCGCTAATGACGGCGCCGAAAGGCGCGTCATCGAAAAGACCGCATTGGCCGAGCTGCGCCGCATCCATATGCACGACCCTCGCCGCCGGAAAACGCTCACGCAGGCGGACGGCAAACTCCTCGCCGAACTCGACGAGCGTCAGCGCGCTCTCGGGAATGCCTCGCGCCAGCAGCGCCCGGGTGAATACGCCGGTGCCTGGACCGAGCTCAAGGATCGGGCCATCGATCGGCCCGATCTCCTGGGTCATCAGTCTTGCCAGCCGCTCGCCCGAGGGCGCGACCGCCGCAACGCGCATCGGATTGCTCACCCAGGAGCGGAAGAACTGCACAAAATCAGCGCATGAGGTTTTTGTCGTCATTCCGCAAATCCAATCTTCGACCACAAGGCATGATGAGTGCCGAACAGCATGGCAATTCAAAGGCATGCAGCGCCATCCAGCTTTTGAAAGTCCCTGATACGCAAGTGTTGTCGCGCATTTCGCACTTCTATATTTTCATTTAATGCAAACTTGCATTTAGTATATGAATTACCAGATACAATGGGCAATGCCAAATCTCTTCACAGGAGCCCGCAATGCCAGACTGGACAGTGAAAGATATTCCGCCGCAGACAGGCCGTATCGCAGTCATTACCGGCGCCAACAGCGGTATCGGCTACGAGGCGGCAAAGGCTCTGGCAGCGGCCGACGCCAAGGTCGTCATCGCATCGCGCAATGAGGCCAAGGCCCAAGAGGCGATCGCCAAGATCCGTGCAGCAACACCGGGAGCAGACGTGACCTTCGAGGCGCTCGATCTTGCCAGCCTCGATTCTGTCGCGCGCACGGCAACCCGCATCGCCGATAGGCTGCCGCATATCGACCTGCTCATCAACAATGCCGGCGTCATGGCCATTCCGGACCGGCACGAGACCGAGGATGGTCTCGAGATGCAGATGGGAGCCAATTATATCGGCCATTTCGCCTGGACGATGCGGCTGCTGCCGAAGGTTTCCGCGGCCGAAAATCCGCGCGTGGTCACGGTCAGCAGCCTGGCGCATCGCAACGGCAGGATCAATTTCGACGATCTGCAGTGGCGCAAGCGCTATCGGCCCTGGCCCGCCTATTGCCAATCGAAGCTGGCAACGCTGCTCTTCAGCCTGGAGCTCGACCGCATCGCACGCGCCGAAGGCTGGAAGCTTAAAAGCATCGCCGCCCATCCCGGCTATGCCGTCACCGGTCTTCAGACGGCAGGACCACGCATGGGTCGCGACAGGCCTGGCAGTCTTGAACTCCTGACAAAACTGCTGGAGCCGTTTGCATCACAATCGGCAGCAGCCGGCGCCCTGCCGACGCTCTTTGCCGCCACGGCACCGACCGCGGAAGGCGGCGCCATGTATGGCCCGAACGGTTTCTATGAACTCAAAGGTCCGCCGGTGCGGGCCAAGATTGCCGCTCACGCCCATGATCCGGCGATCTGGCGACGGCTGTGGGACATTTCCGAGCAACTGACCGGTTGACGGCACGCCTTCCCGCAGCGGTCTGAAAGAAATCCCCCTCCGCGGAACGGAGAGGGATTCCGATCTGTTTCACATTACGGGCTGACGCACTGGCGCCGCGGACCATTGGTCGGCTGATAGGTATTGTCCGACGCACGATAGGTCTTGTAGCGGCTTGCGCACCAGCGGACATGCGCGCTGCCGCGCGGCGGCTGTGATACGGCCCCGCCGATGATTGCTCCGGCTGTGAATGCAGCCATCGGATACCACCAGCCGTCATGACGCCGATAGCCGGGGCGATGATAGCGATAGCCGCGATGGCCATGCCAGTAGCCGGGGCGATAGTGCGGACGATAATGGGGGCGATGCCGCCCGCGATAGTGCCTGTTGTGATGACGGTATTGAACTTCCGTCGGGCCGGCGGGCTGCTCGCCCATCTGCTGGATGGCCGGCTGGGTTAGCGGCTGAATTGGGGCGGCTGCCACCGGATCGAAAGACGTAACGGCAAGCAGGGCACTCAAGGCAGTTACTGTTACGGTTGTTAGAAATCGTTTCACAGCTCTTCTCCTCCTGTCGAGTCGTAATACTGATGAACAACGCGCAATGATTGAAAATCATTCACAATATTATTGCTTGCGCAAGTACATGCCACGCGATAGGCCTATAGATAGGAAGCCTATCTATCAGTGAGAGACGTAATGGGTAAAGCCGACCCCCATCAGGGCCGCGAGGATGCCTACGCGCTGGCCGAGGCTTTGCGCCCTGCACTCCATCGGCTCTATCGACAATTGCGGCGCGAGAGCGACGAGGCCGACCTGTCGCCGCTGCATGCCCTGCTGCTCGTCGCCATCATCCAACGGCCAGGCATCGGCGTTGCCGAACTAGCTCGGCTGGAGAGACTGAGAGGACCGACGATTTCAGGCCATGTGAAGGCGATGGAGCGGGATGGCCTCATTGCGCGCGCGGAACCGGACCCGAGCGACCGCCGCCGCAATGGCCTGGTGGCGACCGAGAGAGGTGAGGAAATCATCCGCAGCCTGAAACGGCGCAGAACCGACTGGCTCGCCTCCGAACTCGCCAAACTGTCGCCGCAGCAGCGTGACGCCATTCGCGCCGCCATCGAACCGCTCATGGAGATCGGGCAATGAATGCGACCTTTCCGGATAGTGCCACGCCATTGGCTTCGGCAGCAGACGTCCCGCCCGATCGCCGCGAGATCCGCGCCGTCATCCTCGGGTTGATGATCGTTCTCGGCCTCGGCGCCATTGATCAGAGCATCGTTGCGACGGCGCTGCCACGCATCGTCAGCGATCTCGGTGGACTGGCGCATCTCTCCTGGGTGGTCAGCGCCTATGTGCTCGCTTCGACCAGCACCATGCCGCTCTACGGCAAGCTCAGCGACCAATACGGCCGCAAGCCGATGATCTATGCGGCAATCCTCATCTTTCTTCTCGGCTCGGTGCTGAGCGGCATGGCGCAAACGCTGGTGCAGCTCATCATCTTCCGAGCGATCCAGGGCATCGGCGCAGGCGGATTGCTGCCGCTGGCGCAGATCATCATCGGCGACATCGTGCCGCCGGCAAGACGCGGGCGCAATCAGGGTTCGATCGCGGCCGTCTTCGCAGTCTGCAGCGTCATAGGTCCGATCGCCGGCGGCGTCATCACCGATCTTCTGTCATGGCACTGGATCTTCTACGTCAATCTGCCGATCGGCGCCGTTGCGCTCGTCATGATCGGCCGTGCACTGAAGCGCCCGCATCATGCGCGCAGCCGCCGCATCGACTATCTCGGCGCGGCTCTGCTGACGAGCTGCACGACCAGCTTCCTGCTGGTGCTGGCCCTCGGCGGCAATGAATGGGCCTGGAACTCGCCCGAGATTTTCGGGCTTTCTGCTCTTGCACTCGTTCTCTTCGTCTTTTTCATCCTGCATATCCGGCGTGAGCCTGAGCCGGTGCTGCCGCCCGATCTCTTCCGCAACCGGCTCTTCGTCGTCGCCTGCATCGTGCTCGCTCTCACCTTCATGGGCATGCTGGGAGCAAGCCTCTTCTTTCCGCTGTTCTTCCAGATGGTCATGGGGGTCAGCCCCTCGCATTCCGGCCTGCTCACCGGCCCGCTGATGATCGGCGTGGTCATCTCCTCCATGGTCAACGGGCGTGTGCTGCTGCATCGCTTCGGGCGCTACAAGCCGGCGCAGCTCTGCGGCCTCAGCCTCGCAACGACAGCCTTTGCCATGCTCGCCTGGGCTGCCGCCACCAGCCAGAGTTTCTGGATCATCGAGCCGACGGTCTTTGCGCTCGGCCTCGGTCTTGGCCTCGTCATGCCCACAATGACGATCGCGGTGCAGAATGCCCTGCCCCTTGCCCATCGTGGTGTAGGTACCGCGACGCTTGCCTTCTTCCGCTCGCTCGGCGGCCTCATCGGCGTCACCGGCTCCGGCGCCATTCTCGCCTATCGCGTACAGAATGCCGGCGGCGTCCTCGACGGGATGCACGGTTCCTCACTGACCGAAGCCGGCATGAGGCAGCTCGCCACCGCCTCCCCCGAAGCGCATGACGCCGCGATAGCGCTCTATCGTCACGCTATCGCCATGACTTTCGCAACGGGAACGGCGATTGTAGCCTTGGCGCTGATCGTGCTGCTGTTTCTGCCGGAATTGCCGCTGGCGACAGATCACAGGCCGGGGGCCACGCAATGAAACGGAATCGTCGGGAAAATAGCCCCGTGTTCAGACTGCTTACATTAGCCGAGGAACCGAAGCTTCTTCGACAATCGCGGACTGGACCACTTCAAAGCGCTCGGTGAAGCGGCTATCGGGTTTGATATTCTCTGTGGAAAATTGTGCGTAAGCCGCGAAGCTCAATTCTATAAAATGCTCGAGCGAAATTAGACGATATTGCTGATATCGCTTGAACATGTAAGAGCCCTCCACGCCCAGTACTTCGCCGATTTCGGGATAGACCGGGAAGCAAGAGCCGGTCATGATCGTATCCGCCGGCACGATATCGGTTTGGTGGGGTTCGATCCCACATGTCCGCAGAAACACATGCGCAATATCATGGATCGGGCGCGCTTTTGAATGGTCGATACCATACATGAAGCACTCGCGGCGCGACCAGGCCCTGAACGGTGCGGTTATATCCAGTCCGTATTCGGCAAAATGATCCAGCAACTGCTGACGTTCACCCTCCCAGCGATCAAGGAAGCCGCACCGCTCGAAAATCTCGCGGCGAAATAAAGCCCTCGTCTTCTCAATGCTCAAGCCTGCCTTATATGCCGCCAAGACAAGCATCGAATGGTAGGCACCCATAGCGCCGTCGAACGGGACATCATTTGCGAGCACGAAGCAAATATCTGGATGATAGGCATCGAACTTGATCGAGGGAATTCTACTCAATTGCCTGACTGCAGAGAGATCACAATAACCCCGCTCGACGTGGGGATGGATGATTACCCTGTCATAATTGGGAAGCAGTTCGCGGTATTGGGCCACATTAGCGCCAAACGTCCATACATCGGCGTGATCGATGCGAATGTCATTGCTCAGCAGACGAAGCGAATTCGCCAAATTATGCGTCTGCGCGTTCGAAATGACCAACCATGTTTCCACAAAGAAACTCCCATTCTATTGGGTCGAACCCAGAGAACTTCACTCAAACGCATTCGATGATCCGCAGGCTTGGGATCACCGCAATCTGGATCAACAACGCAGTTATGGGCGAAGCATTTCGATTTCGCGTTCGTCGCAAACCACGTGCTGATATTCTTCCTGAGGCGGAGCCAATGGTGCAAATTTCTCGGTCGGCGCCTCAACATGGGCCACATAGTTTCTTACGAAGCAGCGCATCACATGGGCGACGCCGAGATGATTGACCTCTCGATAATCGTCTTCATAATAGAGGCCGCCGGCATAGCTGCCGGTAATGATTTCATAGGACGGAAAGTAATCGACCCAGTCAAAACGAGGCAGCATCTGCTCGGCGACAACGCGCAGGACAGATTTGCTGTAGGTCGTCGAAACCAAGACACTTCTGTCCTCATATGTTGCCACCAGCGGGACAGGCGAGACGGTTAACAACACCTTGACGCGAGGATTGATCTCTTTCAGCCTGCGCAAGACAAAAGTCAGGTCGCGCTCGACTTCCTCAACGTTGAAATTGATAAACTCATGCACCTCGGGATCGAAAGAACCTGCGCTCACGCCAGGCGCAAGCGGAAAGACCGATCCGTCGGCCTTCGATCTCCAGGCTTCGGTTAAGCCTAGCGTGAACACCAGGACGTCACATTCGAGAAAGACGGAGCGTACCGCTGCAAGATGTGCCCGCCGCGCTTCTATAACTCCCTCCTCGGTGTCGTAGCCGTCGGGCTCTATCTGCGGACGATAGGGATCTACAAACTTGCCATCCTTTCGCCGCCATGCCTTTTCGACGGGACGACGCGCATCGAAGACTTCCTCGAACAGCTGTCGCAATTGCCGCGCCGTATAGATATTCCCGTAGCGAGCCGAAAAGACACCGAAATTGCGCCTGGCTCTTTCCGCCTCGTTCAAATGATCCGCGCGCTCCGTAATAAAATAATGGAAGCCGATACGTTGAATCTGGCGTGATATATGCTGCGCAAAACAACTGCCAGCGGTTGCGACCTTGGAATTTCTGTCAATCTTAAACCGTGGCGTGACCACTGGATCAAATAGATGGGTTTCGACTCGAGCGACCGATCGACGCCATAATTGATAGTCCTTGATCCCAGAATACGGATTGGTCATGCTTCTGCCTCCGATATAACTTGTTTCACGCGATCGAAGCGACTGCGAAAGCCGGGTTCAACCAAGATCTCACTTGGGTTGTAGGCCTGATAGACCTCGAAGCTCATCTCGATAAACCTTTCCAGCGAGATCAACTTATATTCTCCTGGCAACTTGAACGCGTAAGAACCCCGGACGCCTATCGTCTCGCCGATCTCCGGATAGACGGGCAAACACGCACCATCTACAATCGTGTCGGAAGGCACCAGATCCGTCACATTGGTTTGGGCGACGTGATTTTTGAGAAAAATGCGCGCAATGTCGAAAATTGGACGCGCCTTCGGATGTCCCAAGCCATGCATGAAGCATTCGCCGCGTGCCCAGCGGCGGAAGGCGTTTGATAGATCCATTCCCATCACTGAAAAGGATGAGATGAGTCTGTCCCTTGCAAGCTCCCAACGCGTAAAGAAGCCGCATTGCTCGTAAATTTCACGCCGAAACAGCTTTCGGGTTTTCTCAGGACTCCTCCCCGCCTGGAATGCGGCGAGGACAATCATGGAATGACAAGCTGCAAGTGGCTTGTAGAGGCGCACACCATCTACGCCGACAAAGCAAAAATCCGGATGATATGCATCGAATTCGACGTTCGGAATCTCATTTACGTTCTTCAAGCTCCGAAAATCATAACTAGTAAGTCTGACTTCTGGATTTATGATCACTCGATCGTAGGTCGGGATTTCGTTCTCATAATCCTGCATGTTCTTCTTGAAATGCCATACATCGATGCAATCAAGATGAAAGCTATTGCCTTGCAACTGCAATGAGCGTGCGAGGCCATAGGTATTGCAATTAGAAATCAACAACCAACGATCCATGGCACACCCTGACGTAAGCGCATTGCTACCAAAATCGCCCACGAACCAACTGACAGAACGAATTCCTCCGTTCCGATTGTGTGATTTCGGTTATATGGCTTGTCTATCTTCGGAAATGGGGAAGTATTTATTATACAACCGAGCAAAAACGGAGCTATAAGACCTTACCGACGCCCCCAAGACGATTAAATGATGCATCAAGTAAACTTGCTGTATCCTCCCAATTCTATACCCATAGCGTCAAATCCGATCGAATCGCGTCGGACGTCTAAAATGGTTAGGATTTTGGGGTCGCAATCGGAGGATCGGGGCGCGTAAAGAAGGCGCAGGGTCGCGCCTTTCGGATAGACATCCAAACTTTATTGATCATTGGCGCGAACTGCCCGGCACATCACGCAAATGCTGTTCGGTCGATGGCGTAAGCTCCCGATAGGCAACTGATTACACGCTGCTCGGGCTAAGCCGGTCCGCTCAATGAGCCTTCAACTTACACAGAACTAAAGAAAAATGGCGCACCCGAAGAGATTCGAACTCCTGACCCCCAGATTCGTAGTCTGGTGCTCTATCCAGCTGAGCTACGGGTGCGTGGCCGAAACGGAAGAAACCGTTGGCGTGGGCGGTTCTCTAAAGCGTCCCTTGAGGGAATGCAAGTGGATTTCTGAAAAAGATCGCAATTTTCGTGCATAGCGACGTCAAATAACTGAAAACAATCAGTTTTCTTGCAGGCTTCTGCTGCGGTAATCATCAAGGGATACCGGGCGGTCGGGAATTTCGATGCGGAACTGCGTGCCGGCCGCCGGTTTTTCGACGAGCGCAATCGTGCCGCCATGGGCAAGGACGAGTTCCCGGGCGATCGCGAGGCCAAGGCCGGTGCCGCCCGAGCGCGCCGAACCGCGGAAGGCCGTAAACAGGTTCTCCCTCGCCTTTTGCGGCATGCCCGGCCCGGTATCGTCAACGGTGATGCTGACGACACTGCCAATCCGATGCGCCGAAACCGTGATTCGCCTGACGCTATCGGGTTCCGCTTCGCCGAAAGCGATCAGCGCCTGATAGGCATTGCGGCAGAGATTATGAATGACGCGGAAGAGCTGCTCGCTGTCGGCATCGACCTCCAGATCCGGGCTGAGCTGCACAATGAACTCAATGCCGCTTTCCGGATCGATCGCCAGGATATCGCGAACCTCTTCTATCAGCTCGAATATGCGAATCTTGCGCCGGCGTGGGGCCGACTCGGAGGTCTGGCCAAAGGAGAGAACCTCGGTCGTGTAGCCGACGGCGCGATCGATCGTGCGCAACAGCTTCGGAGCAAAGCGCTTGACCATCGGGTCGTCGACATCGACCAGACGGTCCGACATCAGCTGCGCGGCCGAAAGGATGTTGCGCATGTCATGATTGATCTTCGACACCGCCAATCCGAGCGCAGCCAGATTCTTCTGCTGCTTGAGAGTCTTCTGCAATTGCGACTGCATCGCGGCGAGATGCCGGCCGGCCACGGCCAACTCGTCCCGCCCCTTCTCCGGCACAAGAATATGGCCGGGATCCTCCGGATCATCGGAATAGGCTTGCATGCTGTCTGTCAGGCGGCGGATGGGACGGATCATCATGCGATTGATCGCAAAGAAGATCAGCGTTGCGGTGAACAGCGAGATGAGGATGGAGACGAAGAAGACGCTGGTCGAATAGGCAAGCATCGCATTGCGCAGCCGGGTATCCTTCAGCACCACCTCGATGCCCGTATTGGCATCGCCGCCAACCGGACCAAACACGCGGATGATGCGATTGCCGCCGAAGAGCAGCGTATCGAGCGCATCCTTGATGGCGGTGAGCTGGGACACGTCGCTGAGATCGTATTTCTCATCGACGGCGGCCGGCATCTCGGCTGTAGCCAGCAGGCGCGACGTGCCGTCCTTGCGCAGAACGATAGCCCGCGTGCCCGTCGCCATCAGCGTCTCCTTTTGCAGAGCACGCGGCAGTTCAGCCGGCTGCAGGCCGTCGATGACGATGGCGGCGGCAGCGGCGGTGTTCAGCCGATCCTGCAGCCACCGCAGCCGCATATTGGCGACCGAAGGCACGAAAATCAGCACTTCCGCCAACGAAATGAAAACGACGGTGAGGATGAGGAGCTTGCCGGAAAGGCCGCCGAAAATGCCTGTGGGACGGCAAAGCAGGGACAGGCGGCCTTTCTCGACCTTGCCGTCTTTTACGGCATCCTTGTCCTGCCCAATGTCCATTTCAATTGTCCCGCTTCGCTTAAAAAGCGATCTGATGCGACCTGATCGAAACTACATAATAGGCGATTGTGGAGCTTTTTCCAATCGGCTTGGGATTTTGACAGAAGGCGAAAGCCGGCAGCGACGCTCAGGCGCCGCAGCCGGCCTCATATCTGACGGATCAGAACTCTTCCCAACCTGGCGCCGCCGCAGCAGGAGCAAGCGCCCCGCCGCCAAAGGCGGACGCGACCCTGTCGATCATGCGGCGTGCCGGTGAGGCGGCCGGGCGATGCGTCTCGGCGCGCGCGGGAACGGGAGCGGAAACATTGGCTGCGTCCACCTTGAAGCGCGAGACGAGCTGGACAAGGCCATCCGCTTCGGCCGCCAGCCGATGGGTCGCGGCCGAAGTCTCCTCGACCATGGCGGCGTTGCGCTGCGTTACCTCATCCATCTGATTGACGGCCTTGTTCACCTCCGACAGGCCCGTTGCCTGTTCGCGTGCCGCTGTCGCTATCGAGTGAATGTGATCGTTGATCTTCAGCACGCGGGCCTCGATGGAGGACAGCGCCTCACCGGTCGCCTGCACGAGCTTGACGCCGACCTGCACCTCGTTGCCGGATTTGCCGATCAGAGCCTTGATGTCCTTGGCGGCAGTCGCGGAGCGCTGAGCGAGCTCGCGCACTTCCTGGGCAACGACGGCAAAGCCCTTGCCCGCGTCGCCGGCGCGTGCGGCCTCTACGCCGGCATTCAGTGCCAGCAGATTGGTCTGGAAGGCGATGTCGTCGATCACACCGATGATCTGGCTGATCTCGCCCGACGCCTGCTCGATGCGTCCCATGGCGTCGATCGCATTGCGAACCACCGTGCCGGAGCGAGCCGCGTCGTCCTTGGCTTCGCTCACCATGACGCTCGCCTCGCGCGCCCGTTCCGTCGAATTCTGAACGACGGAGGTGATCTCGTCGAGCGCTGAGGAGGTCTCTTCCAGAGCGGCCGCCTGCTGTTCGGTGCGCTTGGAAAGATCGTCGCTTGCGTGACGGAGCTCGTTGGTATTGGAATTGATCGAACCGGTGGTGCCGCGCACTTCGCTCATGGTGCTTTTGAGCGTCTCGAATGTCGCGTTGACGTTCTGCTGCAGCTCGGCGAAGGCGCCCTGGAAATTGCCCCTCATCGCCTGCGTCAAGTCTCCCTCGGCCAAGCTCGCGATGACGCGGCGGACCTCGCTGATACCCGTGTCGACGCTCACAAGCAGCTCGTTCACATTGCCGGCGAACCGATTGAGATTGACGTCGCCATAGTCCTTCTCGATGCGCTGGCTGAAATCGCCGGCCGCCGCGGCGGAAACCGCGAGAGACATGCTCGACTGAAGCTCGTCGCTTTTTGCGCGCAAGGACGCTTCCTCGGCATTCATGCGGCGCACGGCCTTGCCGTTTTCCTTGAAGACGTCGACGGCCGCCGCCATCTCGCCGATTTCGTCCTTCCGGCCGGCAAATGGCACCTCGATATCGAAATGGCCGTCGGCGACATCCTTTATCGCATCGGTCACCCTGCGGATCGGGCGGCTGAGATGGACGGTTCCGATATAGGCGCCGAGGCCGACACCGGCTACGATACCGGCGACCATGATGCCGAGGACGACCCACAAGACGCTGCTGTGAAAGTCTGCAATCTCGGTCTCTGCCTTTGCAAGCTCCGCCTTGTCGGTCTGGACAATCGCATCGATCTCAGCCTGAAAGGCCTTGCGGTTGGCGCGGTTCGCCTCGTTGTTGCCCTGCTTGCCGGCGGCATCCGGGCCATCGGTCACGCCGAGCCTGGCCGTTTCCGTGCGAAAGGCGCGAAACTCCTGGGCACGGGCCTGCAGCTTGGTGAATTCCGGCTGCTGCGTCTCCGGCACCAGGGGCGCCCAGCTTGCAAGCACCTTGTCGATCTCGTCGAGATCGACCATCAGCCCATCGGCAAAGGGTTTGGAATCCTTTGCAGCAGCGGCGGCATAAATGCCCCGCGCTTCCATCACCACCGCGGTCACGTAACGATTCAGGCGCTCGCCCATGTAAGCGCGGCTCGCCGTCTGCTCGTAGCTCTGTAATTTCTGGTCATATTGATGCAACGCATAGAGCGCAGTGACGCCGATCATAAGCGCCGCCCCGGCCATGACAGATACAAGCAGATTAATTTTGCCGCGAATTTTCACAATACCCCTCCGGCGCAGATCCCATCCCCCATAAATCGATGGGTTTTACCGCACAAAGCTAGATATCGGCTAAAATCATTAATGTTATATTGAGTTATCTTTAATCCAAGCGCCCGACATTCTTCACTATACTGTCCGTATATTTTAGAATTTATGCAATTTATATTCAAGGTTGCGCGCACCCCTCCGGGAGCAGCAGCCAGACGGCAATCAGCCGCCGCCGATCGCGCGAAATTGCCTGTCTTAAAGGAATCTGCACCCATATAATTGACTTCCGGAGGCTTGATCCGTATAAGCCCGCGCACGTCCGGTCATGGAGCCTGCATTTGCGGGCCAAGTCCGTTCGCCATAATCAACAACGCTCCTTGCTGTAAAGCAAAGCTCAAGAAGGGCCGCACTCCGCGGTGTTTAAATAAATGAAGCGTACCTACCAACCATCCAAGCTTGTCCGCAAGCGTCGCCACGGCTTCCGTGCGCGCATGGCCACCAAGGGCGGCCGTGCGGTTCTTTCCGCTCGCCGTAACCGCGGCCGCAAGCGTCTTTCGGCCTAAGGGCCGAAGTGCCCGATAATCCAGGATGGCGGGCAAATTGACGAATGAACGACCAAAAAAGACTGTCGGGCGGCTGAAAAGCCGGCCGCAGTTTCTTGCAGTCCGCGAAGGCGAGAAGCGCAGAGGCAGCTTCTTCCTCATCGAAATGCTGGACCGCAAGACCGCCGACGCCGAACCCCGCGTCGGTTTTACCGTTACCAAAAAACATGGCAACGCGGTGGAGCGCAACCGCATGCGGCGCAGGCTGAAAGAAGCCGTGCGGCTTCACGCCGGATTTGCAATGCAGCCCGGACACGACTATGTGGTTGTCGCGCGACGCGAGGTGCTGACCGCGCCTTTCGAAAAACTGGCGAGCGAACTCGTAAGCCGCATCGAAACCAGGCCGAAACACCGGCGGTCGGAAAAGGACCGCTCCAGGAAAGTATGATGGAAAACAACCGCAATTACTTCATTGCAATTGCACTGTCTGTGCTGATTGTTCTCGGCTGGCAGTTTTTCTATATGAACCCGCGCCTCGAAGCGCAGCGTCAGGCCGAGCAGGCCGCCAAGCAGCACCAGCAGGCGCAGCAGGCCCAGACGACGCAGTCGCCCGCAACGGGTGCCGCCGTGAACGGTTCGCTGCCCGCAGGTGGCCAGACGGCGCCGACGGTTCTCACCCTCGAGCAGTCCGTCGCCAAAACCGCTTCGTCGCGCGTCACCATCGACACACCCGCGCTTGCCGGCTCCATCAATCTGGAAGGCGCTCGCTTCGACGACCTCCAGCTCAAGGCCTACCACGAGACCGTCAGCAAGAGCAGCCCGATCATCACGCTCTTCAGCCCGGCCGACACCAAGGACGGCTATTTCACCGAACTCGGCTATGTCGGCAGCGACGCGACCGGCGCAGTCCCCGGCCCCTCGACCGTGTGGAAGCTCACCAGCGGCGACAAGCTGACCGACAAGACGCCGGTGACGCTTTCCTACACCAATGACAAGGGCATCACCTTCGCCCGCACGATCTCCGTCGACGATCGCTATATGTTCACGATCACAGACAAGATCGCCAACGCCAGCCAGGCTCCGGTTTCTCTGTCGAGCTACGGCCGCGTCACTCGCTACAACAAGCCCGAGACGCCTTCCGCCTACGTCCTGCATGAAGGCTTTATCGGCGTCATCGGCGATGACGGTTTGATCGAAACCAAATATGCGTCGACCGAAAAGGAAGCCACGACGCCCGCCAAAGCGACCGGCGGCTGGCTCGGCATGACGGACAAGTACTGGGCAGCGACCATCGTGCCGCCGCAGTCGACGGCCTATGACGCCCGCTTCTCGCACTTTACCGATGGCACTCCGCGCTATCAGGCCGATTACAAGCAGGATGCGGTCACCATCGCTCCCGGCCAGTCGCAGGATCTGAAGAACCTGGTCTTCGCCGGCGCCAAGGAAGTCCCGGTCATCGACCGGTACGAAACCAGCTACTCCATCCCGCGCTTCGATCGCCTGATCGACTGGGGCTGGTTCTATTTCATCACCAAGCCGATGTTCAAGCTGATGGATTTCTTCTTCCGCTACTTCGGCAATTTCGGCGTCGCCATCCTCTGCACCACCATCGTCGTCAAGGCGCTCTTCTTCCCGCTCGCCAGCCGGCAATATGCCTCCATGGCGAACATGAAGCGCGTGCAGCCGAAGATGGAGGAGCTGAAGGCCAAGTTCGGCGACGACCGCATGGCCCTGCAGCAGGCGACCATGCAGCTCTACAAGGAAGAGAAGATCAATCCGATCGCGGGCTGCTGGCCGGTGCTTCTGCAGATCCCAATCTTCTTCTCGCTCTACAAGGTGATCTACATCACCATCGAGATGCGCCATGCGCCGTTCTTCGGCTGGATTCAGGACCTTTCCGCGCCGGATCCGACCTCGATCGTCAACCTGTTCGGCCTGCTGCCGTTTGCGGCTCCGACCTTCCTGCATCTCGGCGTCTGGCCGCTGATCATGGGTGTTACCATGTTCTTCCAGATGCGCATGAACCCGACGCCTCCCGATCCGACCCAGGCGATGATCTTCAACTGGATGCCGCTGGTGTTCATGTTCATGCTGGCAAGCTTCCCGGCCGGTCTCGTGATCTACTGGGCCTGGAACAACACGCTCTCGGTCATCCAGCAGTCGATCATCATGAAGCGCCATGGCGTGAAGGTGGAGCTCTTCGACAATCTGAAGGGCCTCTTCAAACGAAAACCGGCGCCATCGAAATGACGACAAAAGCCCCGCTTCGGCGGGGCTTTTCGTTATTTGGCGGCAGGTGCCATCGACACTAGCTCCGGCACCGATGCGCCGCCAATAGCGGTCACTGCAATGCTGCGATGGACGACAGAGCAACGATGGAAAGCCCGCCCAGAGCAGCCGTGATGGCAAGTGACGGCGTGATGCCGATATTCTCCATCGCGAAGGCCAGGACGAATGGGGCAAGAGCTGAAAGGATCAGCCGCGCCGCCATCATCTTCCCCTGAAGCCTCCCGTAGCCGTCGCTGCCGAAGAGATGCAGAGGCAGCGTGCCGGTGACGATGCTGAGGAGGCCGTTACCCATGCCGAAGATCATCGCGAAAGCCATGGCGCCAGGTACGGATGGCGCCGAAAGCAGAAGCACGAGCACCCCGCCCGGTATCAGCGTCGAGGCGATCACGGCCAGATGGAGTGCGGGCAGGTTCTTGCCGAATACCATGTTGATGAGGCGGCTGCCGACCTGCGACGGGCCGAAGAGTGTCCCCACGAGGGCCGCGGTCGCACCAAGGCCGAGGCCGGACAGCAGCGGCACCAGATGCACCAGAATGGCCGAACTGACGAGCGACATCAGCGAAAAACCCGTGACCATGATCGCAAAGCCAAGGCGACGGCGAGCCGGCGGCAACACACCTTCAACGCGCGGAGCGGCGGTCGATGTCTTCGCCCCGCGCTTGGTTCCCTGACGCGACAACCACGCGTGGATCGGCAGGCAGATACACAGGTTCAGGACGGCAAAGACCAGGTAGACGTTCTGCCAGGCGAAATGCGCATGGAGTGCCGTGGTGATCGGCCAGAAGATTGTCGAGGCGAACCCGGCGATCAGCGTCAGATAGGTGATGCTGCGGGAAGCGATGTGTGGCCGGATTTGCACGAGCAGCGCAAAGGCCGCGCCATACTGGACCAGATTGGCGGAAACCTCGATCGCAACGAGTGCTGCGACGTAGGCTGCCTTGTTGGGCGCGAAGGCGCACGCGGCCAGAGCGGCAGCCGCCACGAAGGAGCCGATCGTCATCACCCGGGCGGCGCCGATCCTGTCGAACAGCACGCCGAGCCACGGTGCGGTGAGGCCGCCGACCAGAAGTGCCGCCGACAGCGCGCCGAAAACCCATTCGCTCGACCACGCGAACTGCACAGCCATATCGGGCGCGAGGATGCTGAAACTATAATAAAGGGTGCCATACCCGATGATCTGCGTGACGCCGAGCGCGAGCACGGCAAGAAGGGGCACCCGTTCAGACAAGGCGCTTGCCGTCGGTATCGAGAACCTGCTCGCCATCTTCCTTGGCGAACGGGCCTTTATGCGTATCGGGCAGTATATCCAGGACGACTTCCGAAGGACGGGCCAGACGCGTGCCCATGGGCGTGACGACGAACGGGCGGTTGATCAGAATCGGATCCTTCAACATGGCATTGAGCAACTGGGCATCGGTCAACTCCGGATTGTCCAGGCCGAACTCGGCATAGGGCGTGCCCTTTTCGCGGATCGCCTGCCTGATGGTCAAACCCGCATCGGCAATCATCTTGACGAGATCATCGCGGCTTGGCGGATTGCTCAGATATTCAATGACGGTCGGCTCGATGCCGGCATTGCGGATCAATGCCAGCGTGTTGCGCGAGGTGCCACAATCGGGATTGTGGTAGATCGTAACATCCATGGTCATGGGGTAGGTTCCGTTTCAGCGAGAGTTCGAGGGATGCGGACATCCATCAGCAGCCAGCTCGTGAGCAGCGCCGCCAGCAATGCACCGAGGATTTCAGCGATGATGAACCCGGGAAGATCGATCGGGCGGATGCCCGCAAAAGTATTCGTCAGCGAACGGGCGATTGCGACAGCCGGATTGGCGAAGGACGTGGAAGCGGTGAACCAGTAGGCGGCCGTGATGTAGAGGCCGACCAGCCATGCCACCGCGTCGGCGCGAAAGCGCAGGCCGGAGAAGATGACGAAGATTAGGCCGAAGGTGGCCGTCACCTCCGCCAGCCATTGCGCGCCGCCGCTGCGGATGGTTGTCGAGGCCTGCAGCAGCGGTAGTTCGAACATGGAATGCGCGAGGATCGTCCCCGCAATCCCTCCAAGAATCTGCGCGACGACATAACCCAGGGCCGGCATCGCGGCCAGTTCGCGACGCAGCGTGAAGACCAGCGATACGACCGGGTTGAAGTGAGCGCCGGATATCGGCCCCAGGACACTGATCAGCACAACGAGGATCGCCCCGGTGGGCAGCGTATTGGCAAGCAGCGCAAGCGCCGTATCGGTCGTCAGCCTGTCCGCCATGATGCCCGAACCGACGACGGTCGCGACCAGAACGGCCGTGCCCAGGGCCTCAGAGACAAGGCGGCGCGAAAGCGGAAAAGATGTCATGGCTTCAGGCCCCGGATCAGCTTATTCATGGAACGTTTTTCGCAGCTGGCACACAGCAGGCAGCGACTTGCGCTGCCGGCGCGCAGACCTCCGGATGTCCCGCGCAGCAGTCTTCCATCAGGAAGCGGACGAGACCTCCAAGCACATCGTAATTGGCGGTGTAGACGATAGAGCGGGATTCCCGCTGCTGGCTGATGAGACCTGCACGATCCAGCTCCTTGAGATGGAACGAGACATTCGAGGGCGATACGTCGAGCTTCTCTGCAATCGCGCCGGCAGCCATGCCGTCAGGACCGGCAACGACGAGCATGCGGACGATCTGCAGGCGGGTCTCCTGAGAGAGCGCGCCGAACGAAGCGAGGGCTTGACCTTCATCCATATTTCAACAATCCTTGAAATGTTGAAATATGGAGTACCTCAAATGAATGCGATCGACAAGACCTTAGCTACGGATATCAGCCTCGGGCATCTGCTTGACACCTTGGCCGCTTTCGGCGATCTGCCCCTTGTATTCCGCTATGACGGCCAGCCGGTGAGGCCAGGCTATCATGTCACCGAGGTCAAAGCCGGACAGTTTTCCGCCTTGGACTGCGGTGCCAACCCCGAAGCATGGGCGGAGATTTTTATCCAGCTTTGGGATGTCGAGGAAGGCAACCGCACCCATATGCCGTCGGGCAAATTCGCCGCCATCATCCGCAAAATTTCCGAGCACGTGCAGCTCGATGGTTCCGCAAGACTGACCTTCGAGGTGAGCGACGGGGTACAGCCGATGCAGCTTTACTGCGCATCGGCTCCTATTGTTGGCGACGATGTCGTCCATGTCGAACTCACGCCCCGCGCGGCCAGCTGCAAGCCACGCGACCGGTGGCTGGCGGAACAGGCCCAGGCGGCCGCCTGCTGCGGATCAGCAGATCCCGCCAGATGTTGCGGTTAGCCGTTGCTTGACTCTTTGGCGGCGACACCGAAGCTCGCAGCGTGAAGCCAGTTTGCCGATCAAAACTTGACTTTCGTGGGCAAAACCTCGAAGCCAGACCATCAAACCAGATAAAAGACTGAGCAAATGGCAGATCAGACGACAAAAGACGACAAGCCGCTTTTCGGGCGTCCGTGGATTTTCATTCGCGGCGTGCCGTCGATGAAATTTCTGCCGCCGGAAGGGCCGCCGGAAATCGCCTTTGCCGGCCGCTCCAACGTCGGCAAGTCGTCGCTGATCAATGCCCTGGTCGGACATAAGGGACTGGCGCGTACCTCGAATACGCCGGGACGCACACAGGAGCTCAATTATTTCGTTCCCGACGGCTTTTCCGGCGAGGCTGGCGACCTGCCGCCGATGGCTCTGGTCGACATGCCCGGCTACGGCTATGCCGAAGCACCGAAGGATCAGGTCGATGCCTGGACGAAGCTGGTCTTCGACTATCTGCGCGGGCGCACGACGCTGAAGCGCGTCTATGTGCTGATCGACAGCCGCCACGGCATCAAGAAGAACGATGCGGAGGTTCTGGACCTTCTCGACAAGGCCGCCGTTTCCTATCAGATCGTGCTGACCAAGACCGACAAAATCAAGGAGGCGGGCATACCGAAGCTGCTTGCCGATACCGCCGAAAAAATCCGCAAGCGGCCGGCTGCTTATCCCGGCATTCTTGCGACGTCTTCGGAAAAGGGCCTTGGGCTTCAGGAATTGCGCGAAGCCATTGGCTTGACGGTCGGTATCCAGGTTTGAAGACCACATCGATACAATGAGGCCGCCGCCCCTGACCTCGTATCAGGAGACGACGGCCCTGTTGCCGATGAGGATCACATCTTCGGCAACAACACCTTGTCGACGACATGGATTACGCCGTTCGACTGCTTGACGTCGGCGATGGTGATGTGAGCGGTGCCGCCCGCTTCGTCGGTCAGCGTCAGCTTGCTGCCCTTGGCCATAGCCTTGATCGTGCAGCCGCCGACAGTTTTCAGATCGTATTCGCCGCCTTTGCTCTTTGCCCATTTCTGGATGGCGGCCGCCATGTCATCACCAGCCACGACATGGCAGGTCAGGATCTTGACCAGCTTCTCCTTGTTCTCGGGCTTCAGCAACGTTTCGACGGTGCCGGCCGGCAGCTGCTTGAACGCTTCATTCGTCGGTGCGAATACGGTGAACGGGCCTTTGCCTTCAAGCGTATCGACGAGACCGGCCGCCTTCACGGCTGCAACCAGCGTCGTGTGGTCCTTGGAGTTCACGGCATTCTGGATGATATTTTTGCTGGCATACATCGCAGCACCACCGACCATCGGGTCCTTGGCATAGGCAAGGCTGCTCGCAGCGGACAACATTGCGGCTGCGGCAGCAATGCGAAATACGGTCTTGATCATAACGTCTCCTCTTCCTCTCTATTGCCCCGATCGGGCGGGGTCGGAAGAAGATACGGAGCACGCTTTCAAACAGTTTCAGCTTGGATCGTTTTTCACGATCGAAATTTCTCAGGGCAAATGGATCGTGCCGGAGGCGACCACGTCACCCGTGGGCTTGCCGGTCGGCGAGCCGCCAAAGGGCTCGACGCTGACGGCGATGATGGCGCCTTCGGTCAATTTGGCGTGAAGCTCGGGCGACAGGACGATTTCGCCATCGCCGGTCGGCGGCAGGATGCCCAGCGCCTCGGCGGGATCGCTGCCGCGAATCAGCCAGAGCTCCAGCGATTTTTCTTCCGGCTTGCCGGCGGCAATCGGCGTTATTTTCAGGCGCCCGTTGGCGACGTCATAATTGGCGAGGAGATTGAAGGGACTGTTCTGGCCGGAAAGAGACGCGGTGAGCTGCTTGCCGGGGGTTGTTCGCAAGCCGCCTTCATTCGTGATTGCAAAGACGAGTACGCCGGCCGCCAAAAACAGCGAGCCGAAGGCCACTGAACGCCAGAGCATCAACGAATTCCAGAGATGGGCACCGAGTGCCACTTCGCCGAAAATCCGCTTTTCGATCTTCGGAAATACGGCGGCCGCAGGCGTTACCGCTTCGTATTCCTCGTTGAATTCCGATAGGTTCTGCTCCCAGCGGCTGACGATCGCGGCAAACTGGCGGTCGCTGCGCATACGGCGTTCGACCTTCTGCCGGTCCTCCAGGGAGAGCACGCCAAGCACATATTCTCCAGCCAGGACTTCGTCGCGGGAGCGGCCTCCCTTGCTTTGATCGGGCGTACTCATCGGTCCATGCACTCTCTCAGTCTAATCAGGCTTCGGCGCAGCCAGGTGCGCATAGTATTCAGTGGCACAGCGTGTTGGTCGGCGAGCTCCTGGTAGCTCAAGCCCTCGACATAGGCGCTGCGAACAGCCCGCGCACGATCAGCTTCCAACTCTTCCATGCACCTGTCAATCCGCCTTCCCTCTCCCTTCACGATTGCTTGCTCTTCGGGGCCGGGTTCGAGGTCGGCGAGATCGTAGGCGCTATCTATTTCGTCGGCTACAGGCTTGCGGGCGCGGATGAAATCGATGGCGCGGTTGCGCGCGATCGTCATCAGCCAGGCCATTGCCGGCCCTTCTGCAACAGCGAATTGTTCGGCCCGCTGCCAGACCTTGATATAGACCTCCTGCAAAACCTCTTCCGCATCCGCCTTGTTGCCGACGATACGCAGGCAAACGCCGAGGAGTTTCGGACTGGTGCGCTTGTAGAGCGCGGCAAAGGCTTTCTGATCGCGCATGGCGATGCGGCCGATCAGCGCTTCCGTCTCCTCGCTCGCCATCCAAATCCCCGGGGTGCGACGCCTGCACTATCTTTAGAAGAAAACTCCGCTTCGGCAAACGTGTTCGCACCATCAATTTCAGCGACGCTAATGTGATATAGCGTCAACTATTCCAGACATCTTTATTCCATCCGTCAAAAACTTGAGATAAAAGGCCGCGATCAATTTCGAAGGGTGCACCATGTCCGAAGCCCAAAGCGAACTCCAAGCCAACCTGCTCGCACAGGCGCTGCCCTACATGCAGCGTTACGAAAACAAGACCATCGTCGTGAAATATGGTGGCCATGCCATGGGCAATGTCGAACTCGGCAAGGCCTTCGCCGCCGACATCGCGCTCCTGAAGCAGTCGGGCGTCAACCCGATCGTCGTCCACGGCGGCGGCCCGCAGATCGGCGCCATGCTGACGAAGATGGGCATCGAATCGAAGTTCGAAGGCGGCCTGCGCGTCACCGACCAGAAGACGGTCGAGATCGTCGAAATGGTGCTCGCCGGTTCGATCAACAAGGAAATCGTCGCGCTGATCAACCAGACCGGCGAATGGGCGATCGGCCTTTGCGGCAAGGACGGCAACATGGTCTTCGCCGAAAAGGCGCGCAAGACCATCAAGGACCCGGATTCGAACATCGAGCGCGTGCTCGATCTCGGCTTCGTCGGCGAAGTGGTCGAAGTCGACCGCACACTGCTCGACCTGCTCGCCAAGTCGGAAATGATCCCGGTCATCGCCCCGGTCGCTCCCGGCCGTGACGGCGCCACCTACAACATCAACGCCGATACTTTTGCCGGCGCGATCGCCGGTGCGCTTTCCGCAACGCGTCTGCTTTTCCTGACGGACGTTCCGGGCGTCCTCGACAAGCAGGGCCAGCTCATCAAGGAGCTTTCCGTCGCCCAGGCGCATGCCCTGATTGCCGACGGCACCATTTCCGGCGGCATGATCCCGAAGGTCGAAACCTGCATCGACGCCATCAAGGCCGGTGTTCAGGGCGTCGTCATCCTCAACGGCAAGACGGCACATTCGGTTCTGCTCGAAATCTTCACGGAGCGCGGCGCGGGCACGCTGATCGTTCCGTAAGTCAGCCTAGCCTGCAGTGTCTCAAAGGTGCTTTGCAAATGTTGATTGCGAAGCGCTGGCAGGTCCGTCAGGACGGCCGATAGATCGCTTCGGCCTCGCTTTTCAGCATTCCCATGACCGAACGGTAGGGAGCCGGCCCATAGCTGATGCGGCTGACGCCGAGCTTTGCCATGGTCTCATTGTCCGGGGTCGTCGGGCGCACCATGATGTTAACGGGCAGTGGCGAACGTTCGCAAAGGGCGCCAATCAGATCCGGCTCGACCAAGCCCGGTGCGAAGAAGCCGCTGGCGCCAGCCTCGGCAAAAGCATCGGCGCGCTGAAAGGCGTCATCCAGCAGGAGCTGATGATGCGCCGTATCGCTTTCCTGCAGGAAAAGATCGGTGCGGGCGTTTATGAACAAGGGTATTTCCCGGCGATCGGCCATTTCACGGATGGCGCGGATGCGGGCCGCCTGCATTTCGATAGGATGAACACCCTGACCGCCGATCACCTGATCTTCGAAATTGATGCCGATGGCGCCGTGATCCATGATCTTTTCAACATTGGCGGCGACCTCCTCGGGTTCGATGGCATAGCCGCCCTCGAAATCGACCGACAGCGGCAACGGGCTCGTCACCGAAATCAGCCTGGCGGTCACCGCCAGCAGCGATAGCGGAATTGCCTGGCCGTCTCCGAAACCATTGGCGGCAGCGACCGACCAGCTCCCCGTTGCCAGCGCCTTGGCGCCGGCCTCCGTGACAGCCTTGGCAGAGCCAGCATCCCAAATATTGAAAAGGATCAGCGGCTCGCCCTTCTTGTGCAGCCGCGCAAATTCCTGCGCCTTTTCCACTTGACCCATCGCATCCCCTCCGAAAAGCCCAGTCGGGCGATTTCCCCTCCGCGACCATAAAGAGCGTAAGCTCTCCCTCACATGGCAAATAGCGTAAAACCCCGGAAATCAATAGTAAAATCATAGCCGGCATTGGATCGCACGGCAATCTCCCCCCATGGCCGGGGATGCAGCAGCATGAATATTTTCCTTCCCCCGTGCCGACCGTGCGTGCCATAAGACGGGCATGAACCAGACAAAAACGCTATCCGAACCTTCAGATTTTGCCGGCATCCGCGATTGGGTGTTCGATCTCGACAACACGCTTTATCCGCATCATGTCGATCTCTTCGCGCAGATCGACAAGAACATGACGGCTTACGTATCGGCCCTGCTGCAGATGGAGCGCGAAGACGCCCGCAGGCTGCAGAAGCAATATTATCTCGAGCACGGCACGACGCTGCAGGGTTTGATGATCCATCATGGCATCGACCCCAGCGATTTCCTGGAAAAGGCGCATGCGATCGACTATTCGGCGCTGACGCCGCAGCCGGAGCTCGCCGCCGCCATCAAGGCGTTGCCGGGACGCAAGTTCATCTTCACCAACGGCAGCGTCAAACACGCCCAGACGACGGCCGGTGCACTCGGCATCCTCGACGGCTTCGACGACATTTTCGATATCGTCGCTGCCGACTACGTACCGAAGCCTGCCGGCAGCACCTATGACAAGTTCATGAGCCTCCATCGCGTCGATACGAAGAAGGCGGTCATGTTCGAGGACCTGCCGCGCAATCTCACCGTGCCCAAGGCGCTCGGCATGAAGACCGTGCTTCTCGTACCGCAAAATCTCGAGACGACGATCGTCGAATGGTGGGAACGAACGACCGGCGAAGACGACCACATCGACTACGTGACGGACGACCTCACCGCTTTCCTGAAGGCGCTGGTTTAACTGTTCATTTGAGCACTTCCAGGAAAAGTGCGGTTTTCCGTTCGGAATGCGGAAACACACGCCCAAGGCGGGGTTACGAAAGTTTCATGCGCCTTACAGAGGTTTAATTGGCCGTTTTTGACCGCCAACCGTATCGTTTGCCCATTCCTCGACACGAAAGGAAAAGCGATGAACGGGAAAAAACTTCTTCTGGCCGGACTTTCTGCAACCCTGCTTCTCGGCGGTGCCGCACAGGTGGCGCTTGCCGCTTCGCATGATAGCGACCGTGGGGACAGGCATCAT
The DNA here is from genome assembly GCF_000330885.1 of Rhizobium tropici CIAT 899. Taxonomy (NCBI): domain Bacteria; kingdom Pseudomonadati; phylum Pseudomonadota; class Alphaproteobacteria; order Hyphomicrobiales; family Rhizobiaceae; genus Martinezella; species Martinezella tropici. The sequence goes on along the minus strand of NC_020059.1, from coordinate 516,497 downwards.
CATCACGGCCGCTGGCACAGACCGCATATTTCGCCCGAAGTCCTTTACGTGCGCATGCTGAAGGAATTCGGCAATCCCGGTGACACGAAGCTCACCAAGGATGAGGTCAAGGCAGGCGTCGACAAGATCTTCGACCAGATCGACGTCAACCACGACGGCGAAATCACCCCCGGCGAGTATCGCGCCTACCGCCAGGAGCAGATGAAGCAGTGGCGGGCCGAACACGCCAAGGCCGATGGCGATCAGGCTCAAAATGGCCAGGCGCAAGGCGGCGACCAGGCACAAAGCAATCAGGCGGGGGGTAATCAGGCCCAGGGTAATCAGGCGCCGGCCGACCAGGCTCAAAACGACAATGACAACGACAAGGGCGGCGAAGGCAATCGCCATTACAGACCGCATGGCCGCTTCATGCATGAAGCGATGATCTTCCGCTTTGCCGATACCGATCAAAGCGGACAGATCAGCAAGAAAGAGGCCGAAGACGCCGTGAACAAGCTATTCGACCGACTGGACCGCAACCACGATGGCGTTGTCAACCTGGACGACATGCCGGGCCGCCCGCTGCTCTAAGCCGATCGCTCCGGCAATAGTCCACAAACGAAAGCCCGCCCTCGCCCAAGCGATGGCGGGCTTTCGGTTTTCAGTGACCGTTGTCGTGTTCGTAGAAATCGGCAACGATCTTCCAGGCTTCGTCGGCGGTATCGACGAAGCTGATGAGGTTCACATCGTCAGGCGCGATGGTGCCGAACTCGGCCAGCGCCTCGAAATTGATGATGTTGCGCCAGAATTTTTCGCCGAAGAGAATAAGCGGCAGGCGCTCCATGCGGCCGGTCTGGATGAGCGTCAGGCATTCGAACAGCTCGTCGAGCGTGCCGAAGCCGCCGGGGAACACCGCGATCGCCTTGGCGCGCACCATGAAGTGCATCTTGCGGATCGCGAAATAATGGAAGTTGAAGCTGAGCTCCGGCGTCACATAGGCATTCGGCGCCTGCTCGTGCGGCAACACGATGTTGAGGCCGATCGAGGGAGCCCCTTCTTCTGCCGCGCCGCGATTGCCCGCTTCCATCACGCCGGGACCACCGCCGGTGACGACGACATATTCATGGAAGTCGAAGCCGGCGGAATATCGCGAGCAAAGCCGGGCGAACTTGCGCGCCTCTTCGTAGTAGACCGATGCCGCTTCGAGATTGGCGCGCTGCACCTCGTTGCGAGCGGCCCAGGCATTGGTGCCGGGGGCGGGAATGCGCGCGCCGCCGAACATGACGACGGTCGATTTGATGCCGCGCTCGGTCAGCGACATTTCGGTCTTCAGCAGTTCCAGCTGCAGGCGGATCGGCCGCAGCTCCTCGCGGCACAGGAAATCCTCGTCCGCATAGGCGAGCCGGTAGGAAGGCGACATGGACTGCGGCGTGCGCGGCACCGACTCGGCTCGCTGCTTGTCCGCCGAACTCGTCTTCAACGGGTCCCAGACCCCATCCTTGCGCCGCAGCCTGCCGTTCTTGCCCTTGCTCATCTACTCATGCCTTTCAAATCGATCACGACGGGCCTTTCCCGCCCGCAGACAGGAATGCCCAAGCTCTTGCATATGCCCCTACAACGCCTTGAATCCAAGCTCAATCGGCGCGGAAAAGACATTCCATTTTCGGCATCCATGCTATAGGACCAATCGACCGCTTCCGGACCTTTATCCGGAAATCACGATAGGCCCTGACGTTGCAAGGAATTCCCATGAGCGCTACCGACCTCGCCTCCCTCGAAAAGTCCATCGAGGCTGCCTTCGACAATCGCGACAATGTGAACACGTCGACGCGCGGCGAAGTCCGCGATGCCGTCGAAACGGCGCTCAATCTTCTCGATAGCGGCAAGGTTCGTGTGGCCGAGCGCGGTGCTGATGGTAACTGGACCGTCAACCAGTGGCTCAAGAAAGCGGTTCTGCTCTCCTTCCGCCTGAGCGACATGAAGATCGTCGAAGGCGGTTCCGGCGGCGCCACCTGGTGGGACAAGGTTCCCTCGAAATTCGAAGGCTGGGGTGAAAACCGCTTCCGCGAAGCCGGCTTCCGCGCCGTGCCGAACGCCGTCGTGCGTCACTCCGCCTATATCGCTCCGAACGCCATCCTGATGCCGTCCTTCGTCAATCTCGGCGCTCATGTCGGCGAAGGCACCATGGTCGATACCTGGGCGACCGTCGGCTCCTGCGCCCAGATCGGCAAGCATGTGCATCTCTCGGGCGGCGTCGGCATCGGCGGCGTGCTGGAGCCGATGCAGGCCGGCCCGACCATCATCGAAGACAATTGCTTCATCGGCGCACGCTCCGAAGTCGTCGAAGGCTGCATCGTCCGCGAAGGTTCGGTTCTCGGCATGGGCGTCTTCATCGGCAAGTCCACCAAGATCGTCGATCGCGCCACCGGCGAGATCACCTATGGCGAAGTTCCGCCCTACTCGGTCGTCGTCGCCGGCGCCCTGCCGAGCGGCAACACCATGGCGAACGGCCAGCCGGCTCCGAGCCTCTATTGCGCCGTCATCGTCAAGCGCGTCGATGAAAAGACCCGCTCCAAGACCGGCATCAACGAGCTGCTGCGCGACTGATTTCGCAAAATTTCGGAAGCGCGGTTGCCATATCGCGCTTCCCTCATGCTTGCCGGGTGAACATGCCTGTGCGATTGCTGGAATCGCGGCAAGGATTTTCGAGTCGTCACCGATCCTTTGCCATCGCTTTGCCATTTCCCGCCGGATAAGTTGCCTCCGATGACCGTTACGAATCCCATCACGAATCTGCAGACCCTGATCCGCTGCGCCTCCGTCACCCCGGCCGAAGGCGGCACGCTGACCGCGCTTGCCGACATGCTGGCACCGCTCGGTTTCAAGGTCGAGCGCATGACCGCGAGCGAGCCTGGAACGCCCGATATCGAAAACCTCTATGCGCGGCTCGGCACCGACGGGCCGCATCTGATGTTTGCCGGGCATACGGATGTCGTGCCCGTCGGTGACGCCACTTCGTGGAGCCATCCGCCCTTTGCCGCCGAAATCGCCGATGGCGAGCTTTTCGGCCGCGGCGCCGTCGATATGAAGGGCGGCATCGCCTGTTTCGTCGCCGCTGTCGCGCGTCATATCGAGAAACACGGCAAGCCCGCCGGCTCGATCTCCTTCCTGATAACAGGCGATGAAGAGGGACCGGCGATCAACGGCACGGTCAAGCTGCTGCAATGGGCGGCAGAGCGCGGCGAAACATGGGATGCCTCGCTCGTCGGCGAACCGACCAACCCGGACCGGCTCGGCGACATGATCAAGATCGGCCGTCGCGGCTCGATCTCCGGCACCATTACCGTTCACGGCGTTCAGGGCCACGCCGCCTATCCGCACCTTGCCGACAATCCGGTGCGCAGCATCATCAAGCTGACGGAAGCGCTGCTCGACCCGCCTTTCGATGCCGGTACGGACAATTTCCAGCCGTCGAACCTCGAAGTGACGACGATCGACGTCGGCAATACCGCCACTAACGTCATTCCCGCCAAGGCGACCGCTGCCTTCAACATCCGCTTCAACGACACCTGGACGGCCGATACGCTGAAGGCCGAAATCGTGGCACGCCTGGATGCGGCGGCCGCCGACCAGACATTGCGCCCCGGGCGTTCGCCGGCGAAATACGACATCGTCTGGTCGGAGCGTCCGAGCCAGGTCTTTCTGACGCGCAACAATGCGCTGATCGCCTCGCTCTCCGCGGCCGTCGAGAACGTCACCGCTCAAAGGCCGGCGCTGTCGACCACCGGCGGCACGTCCGATGCGCGCTTCATCAAGGACTATTGCCCTGTCGTGGAATTCGGGCTTGTCGGCCAGACCATGCATATGGTCGACGAGCGCGTGGCGCTCTCGGATCTCGAAACGCTGACCGAGATCTACCAGACCTTCATCCAGCGCTGGTTCGAGAATGCCGAGCTTTAAGGAAGTCCAGTATTACCTGTCCGGCCTGTGGCTGCTGATCCGGATGGATGCACGCGGATTCCAGTATCTGGATATTTCGGATCGCGGCATGCTGCGCTCCTTCTGGGCGATTTTCTGGAGCCTTCCCTCGATCGGCATTTCCTGGCTGTGGTGGCAGCAGGCCTATCTGCGTGCCATGCCGCCGGAAACAGCGACGGGCCTCGCCTTTTTCCTGAGGCTGGCGCTGGTCGAGGCGGCGAATTGGCTGATCCCGCCCATTCTCGCAGGCGTGCTGCTTCTGGTCTTCCGCTTCGGCGATAAGTTTACGCCGATCGTCGTTACCGTAAATTGGCTGTTCGTGCCGGCAAATTATTTGAACGCACTTCTCGTTGCGATGATTGTCTTTGTCCCGGCTTCAAAAGGTTTGGCAGCGCTTCTATCGTTGGTTCTCACCATGGCGACCATCTTTGCGCTGGCGCGCATTCTGAGGATGATCTGCGGCACGCATCCGCTCTTCATCGGCACGCTGACGCTGGTGCTGCTGATCCCGACCATGCTGCTCACGGATTTCCTGCAACGCTTCCTCGGCGTCTATCCGCCAATTTGAGGTAATCGTAGCGGATTACGACAGATCCTCGCCGTCGTCGGCATTTTCCCCCGCGAGGGGCAAACCGGCACCGTCACGATAATCCACCTGCATGAAATAGAGCCCATCCGGCGGGGCGACGGGGCCGCAGGCCTTGCGATCCTTTGCCTCGAGCGCCGCGCGTACATCGTCTGACGTCCATTTACCCTCGCCGGCAAGCTTCAGCGTGCCGGCGAAAGAACGGATCTGATTGTGCAGGAAGCTTTGCGCCGTGGCACGGATCTCGATGAGCTCGCCGCTACGCGTCACATCCAGCCGGTCGAGCGTGCGCACCGGGCTGTTTGCCTGGCAATGCGCCGAGCGAAAGGTGGTGAAATCATGCCGCCCCACCAGGGTCTGGGCCGCGGCATGCATGACCTCGTGATCCATATCCTTTGGCACCCACCAGGCACGTCCGGCTTCTAATGCAAGCGGCGCGCGGCGGGCGATGATGCGATAGAGATAGTGGCGGCGGATGGCCGAAAAGCGCGCGTCGAAGCTTTGGTCGACTTCGACGATATCGAGAATGGCAATACGGTTCCCAGCAAGCCTCAGATGGGCATTGAGCGCATTGCGCAGCGTATAGACCTTCCATTCCTTCGAGAGATCTGCATGCATGACCTGTCCCATGGCATGCACGCCGGAATCGGTGCGTCCCGCGCCGCGGATCGAAACGGTCTCGCCGGTCAAGGACAGGATGGCGCCTTCTATCGCGCCCTGCACGGAGGGGCCGTTTTCCTGGCGCTGCCAGCCGACATAGGGAATGCCGTCATATTCGACGGTCATCTTGTAACGCGCCATCAGGCTTGCTCCGAGGCGAGCACGGTGCCCGGCGCGATCGGCGTGCCGCGCAGGAAATCGGCGGCCGCCAGCGGTTTGCCACCGGCCTTCTGCAGTTTGGTCAGTCTGACCGCGCCGGAAGCGCAGGCAATGACAAGATCATCCGTCAGAACGTGACCCGAGGCTCCGTTGCCCTCGGCCAATTCAGAGCCTAGCACCTTGATACGCTCTAGTCTGCCGGCGATTTCGGCTTCGAACCAGGCGCCGGGAAAGGGCGACAGGCCACGGATATGATTATGGACATCGACTGCGGGCTTGCCGAAATCGATACGGGTTTCACCCTTATCGATTTTGGCGGCATAGAGAACGCCTTCGGACGGCTGCGCGGTCAACGGCAGCTCATCGTGCTCCAGCTTGTTCATCGCCTCGGCCATGGCTTTTGCACCGACCAGCATCAGCCTGTCATGCAACTCACCCGCTGTCATGGTGTCGCCGATTTCGACTTCGCGTCTCAAAGCGACCGGGCCGGTATCCAGCCCCTTGTCCATCTTCATCACCATCATGCCGGTTTTTTTGTCGCCGGCCATGATCGCTCGCTGGATGGGAGCCGCCCCGCGCCAGCGCGGCAGCAGTGAGGCATGGCCGTTGTAGCAGCCGAGACGCGTGCCTGACAGAATCGCTTCCGGCAATAAGAGGCCGTAAGCTACGACGACAGCGACGTCGGCATCCAGATCGCGAAAACGCTGGCGCTCGTCCGGATCCTTGAAATTGACGGGCGTGAAAACCGGCAGGCCCAGCAATTCGGCCGCCTGATGCACCGGCGATTTCTGCAGGTCGAGCCCTCGCCGCCCGCCGGGACGCGGCGGCTGCGTATAAACGGCACGAATCTTGTGACCGGCATCGATCAGGGACCGCAATGTCGGCACGGAGAATTCGGGCGTTCCCATAAAGATGATGTTGAGCGACATGCGATCCATCCGGCTAAGATATCAGATTTAGAATGACCCAGCGGCGGCGGTACACGCCATCGGGTCCAATGCTAGCCGCCTTCAAACGGGTTTACGAGCTTGAGATCAAGCCCCTCGAAGTCTTTTGTATTGCGCGTCGCCAATGTCGCACCGCTCGCAAGGCAGATGGCGGCGATCATGGCATCCTTCGTTTCCATCCTTCGCCCAATCTTGTGGCGATGAGCGGAGATTATTCCGTATTGATGGGCTGCGTTGCTCGAAAATCCCAGAACGCGGCCCGAAAACTCTGCCTCTATCGCATCCAGTTCCGCGACCAGTGCCGCCTTGCGCTTCCCGTCAGCCAGGAGTTCCAGTCCAAACCTAATCTCGCCGATGGTGATGGTGGTCAGAAAAACAGCCTCGACGGCGAAGCCATCCAGCCAGGACAATATGCGTTTGCTATGCAGCCGCCCTTGCAGCTCCGATACAACGTTGGTGTCCAGAACGATCATGCGCAGGCCAGAGCACTATTCGAAATGGGGCGGATCGCGATCCGGCGCATTCCGAAAAGCATTGATTGCCTCAATTTCCTCTTCGCTGAGCTTTTCTGCACCAAGAATTGCTCTTAATCCCTCCCCCGCCGAGTTGCTCCCACCCTGCTGGCGTCCAAGCGATTGACGCAGTAGTTCGATCGCCTCATCCGAGAGGCTGCGGCCATGCCTGCTGGCATTGGCCTGCAGCTGCTTCTTCAAGCTGTCGTCGATGCCGCGCAGCAACAGATCACTCATTCGCGCCTCCGTTTGATATCAATGATATCATAGGGGCTTCAAGCCGATCTTTCAATGTCTGGGATCAGAGAGCCTTGGACTTCGCGGCCTTCGTGAACTTCTTGATCACCATCTCCCGCTTCAGGCGCGAGATATAGTCGATGAAGAGCACGCCGTTCAGATGGTCGATCTCGTGCTGCACGCAGGTCGCAAGCAGGCCTTCGGCCTCTGTGAGCTGCTCCTTGCCGTTGCGGTCCAGATGCTTGACGGTGACGCGCGCCGGGCGCTCCACCTCTGCATAATAATCCGGAATGGAGAGGCAGCCTTCCTCATAGACCGAACGTTCATCCGAAGACGCGACGATCTCCGGATTGATAAAGACCAGTGGCGCTTTCTCTTCACCCTCGCGCGCGACGTCGATGACGAGCATGCGGCGGGGAACGCCGATCTGGATCGCAGCAAGGCCAATGCCCGGCGCGTCATACATCGTTTCCAGCATGTCGTCGGCGAGGCGCTGAATTTCGGTATCGATCTGCTCGATGGGCTTGGAAGCCTGGCGGAGCAGCGGATCGGGCAAAATGATGAGTGGCTTGATCGTCATGACGTTTCCCATAACGCATCTTGTTGTGCGATGGAATCGCCAAGATGGCGGTGAGGCAGTGTTTTTTCAACGGCAGCAATCCGAACGGCGGCGCATGGCGTCGAAATTTTGTTCACGGTTTGATCTGGATATTCACAACAATTTTGCTATGCTTGCGTGAAGAACTTCATCAGCGCGCCAGGTTTCATGTCTTTCATCATCTTCGGCCAAGCCATTTCCACGGTCCATGTTCTGACCGGCCTTGTCATAATGCTTGCGATTGCAGTGATCGTCCTCTTCGTTCGTGGCCGGGCGCAAGCGGAAGACGATGCGCTCGACACCGAGCACACGATGGCAGCTCTGCTGCGATCGCAGGCGGAGATGCAGGGACGGCTCGCCACCATGGCCGAAGTCTTCGGCTCCAGACAGGCCGAGCTCAATCAGGCCATCGGACAGCGCCTCGACGGCATGTCGCAACGGGTGACGGCAACAATCGGCGAGCAGACGCGCTCGACGCATGAGAATCTGCGCCGCCTGCAGGAACGGCTCGCCGTCATCGATGCCGCCCAGACCAATATCCAGACGCTGGCCAAGGATGTCGTCGGCCTGCAGGCCATTCTTTCCAACAAGCAGACACGCGGCGCCTTCGGCCAGGCGCGCATGGAGACCATCATCGCCGACGGGCTGCCGATGGGCGCTTACGCCTTTCAAACGACGCTTTCCAACGGCTCGCGACCGGACTGTACCGTGCGCATGCCGAACGGCTCGCCACCGCTTGTCATCGATGCGAAGTTTCCGTTGGAGGCGTGGAACGCCATCCGTAGCGCTGCCAGTCCCGAACATGGCAAGATCGCCGCACAGCAGTTCCGCCGGGATTTGGAGCTGCATATTCGCGACATTTCAGAGAAATATCTGATCCCCGGTGAGACGCAGGATACGGCCTTTCTCTTCGTGCCGTCCGAGTCGATCTTTGCCGAGATCCACGAGAATTTCGAGGCGATCGTGCAGAAGGCCCAGCGCGCGCGCATCGTCATAGTCTCACCCTCGCTGCTGATGTTGTCGATCCAGGTCATCCAAGCTGTCCTGAAGGATCAACGCATGCGCGAGCAGGCCCATGTGATCCAGAGCGAAGTGGCTCATCTGATGGACGACCTGTCACGCCTCGACGAGCGGGTGCGCAAGCTGCAGGGGCATTTCGCCATGGCGCAGAAGGATGTCGACATGATCGTCACCTCGGCCGACAAGCTGGCGCGACGCGGCGAGCGGATAGAAGCGCTGGAATTCGAGGCGGCGAAAGAGCCTGCCAAGGCGCGCACGGAAGAACGGCCCAAGCCTGTCGACAACCGCACAAGCCAACTCAAGCTCAGGGTAGTTGACGAAGACTGATCGCTTCGGCAGTGTCGCGCCCACTCGATGCATGATCCGAAAAGACAAAGGCAGCCTTCGGGTAGGATCATGCAGGCGCAACACCCAGGGCAGGACATTGCATGATCACTATTTTCGGCTCCATCAATATGGACCTCATCGCCACCACGGATCGTTTGCCGAAGCCGGGCGAAACGGTTGCCGGCAACGGCTTCTCCACGGCCGCCGGCGGCAAGGGCGCCAACCAGGCGCTGGCCGCGCGCCGCGCTGGCGCAACGGTCCGCCTCAGCGGGGCGGTCGGCAATGATGCCTTCGCGGAGCCCGCGCTTGCCTTGCTCGATACGGCAGGGACCGATCTTTCCACCGTCCGGCGTGTGTCCGAAGCGACGGGCACGGCTCTCATCCTCGTGGGGGGTGACGGCGAGAACATGATCGCCGTTGTGCCGGGCGCCAATGGCACGAACACCGCCGAACACGCAGAGGCCGCCGTCGCTGCTCTGAATGCCGGCGATACGCTGATGCTTCAGCTCGAAATTCCGGTTGCGGCCGTCGAGATGGCGCTGAACGCCGCGAAGGCGAAGGGCGTGCGCACTGTGCTCAATCTCGCCCCTCTGATCCCGGAGGCAGCCCGCCTCGGCCGACTTGCCGATATTGTCATCGCCAACGAAACCGAATTCGAGAGACTGGCCGGCCAGGACAACATGTCGGCATCCGAGCGCGAGGCAGCCCTGGTTCGCCTGCATGGTGAAACCGGCCAGACGCTGATCGTCACGCTTGGGGGCGATGGTGTCATCGCCATTCGCGACGGCGAGCTCGCGCGCGCCAAGGGTCTCGTGATCGAGCCGGTCGACACCGTCGGCGCCGGCGATACCTTCTGCGGTTATTTTGCCGCCAGCCTCGATCAAGGCCTGGATTTCTACGCCAGCCTGCGTCGGGCTGCCGTCGCCGGTTCGCTCGCCTGCCTGAAGCCTGGAGCACAGCCGTCCATTCCGGTTGCCAGCGAAGTCGCCGAAAAGCTTTAAAGCTAAAATTCCCCACGCATCGGGAAGCGCAATTAATTAAATTTTTGCGCTTCCATATCATTCTCCTCTGGCCTGGCGCGCATAGCCTTCCGGTTGCGGCAGGAATCTTAACGGCGGCTCCATGACAGGGCCATCCTGCGCCGACCTTGCATTCGGATAATGTGTATCCGACGCATCGCTTTTTCGAGGAAATGATGTTCATCTTTCGCATGAAGTCGCTTGCGGCCAAGCTCATCTTGGTCACCGGGCTGGCGATCGCACTCGTTCTGCTGGTTTCCAATTTTCTGCTGATTTCCCAGACCCGCGATCGCGTCGAAACGCTGACGATGGATCAGGCGAATACCGAGGCCAAGTCCATTTCCAACGAGATCGCCGCAAACGTCGGCGAACTGGCGAGTGCCGCCCGCTCCATGGCCGCCATCATCGGCCGCGGCCACGAGGGTCATACCTTCGACCGCAAAGGCATGATCAATATCCTCAAGGCTAATGTCGAGCAGAATGCCTTTGCCTTCGGCAGCTGGTTCTGTGAGCAGCTCGGCGCGCTGGATGGCAAGACGACCGAACTTGCCAACAACAAGGATCAGGCCGTCAACGACAAGGGCGCCTTCACACCCTATTGGTCGAAGACCAAGGATGGCGGCATCCAGTTCTCGACATTCGACAATGACTACACTGCCGCCTGGTGGAAGCTTGCAGCCGACAGCGGCAGGGGTGCGATCACGCCGCCCTATCTCGCACAGGGCACGGACGTGCCGACGACCATGAGCTCGATCGCCTATCCCGTCATGTCGGGCGGCAAACTGATCGGTGTCGCAGGCGTCGACATTTCTCTCGGCTCGCTTTCGACGAAGCTGCAGAAGATGCAGCCTTTCGGCACCGGCCGCGTGCTGCTGGTTTCCCAGGACAACAAGTGGCTGGTGGCACCGAGCGTCGACCTGCTGATGAAGGACTATAACGGTTCCGGCGCTGACGTCATCAAGGCGGCACTGACCACCTCTTCTTCAAGCGTCCTCAAGAACCTTTCTGAAAATGGCGGCGAAGCATTCGACCGCGTCGTCTACCCTTTCGCCGTTCCCGGCCTCAATGCCACCTGGGTCGTTCTCATCGACGTGCCGCATAGCGCAATCGCAGCGCCGGTACGCGATCAGACCTATATGATGATCGTTGCCGGCATCCTCGTGCTTGCCGCCGTCATGCTCGCCCTCTACGTCGCTGTGCGCGGTTTCGTGCAGAAGCCGCTCGCCGGTCTCGTCGCAAGCGTCAATCGCCTCAGCACCGGCAATTATGCCGAACCGGTCGCCGGCCAGGCAGGTGCAGACGAAGTTGGCTCAGTCGCCAAGGCACTGGAAGGGTTCCGCTTTGCGCTTGCCGACACCAAGCGCCTCGAAGGTGAAGCCAACGACCAGCGCCTGGCTGCCGAAGGTGAACGCCGCCGCTCGGAGAGCGAACGCAACGAGAGCGTCACCCTCCAGCGCCATATCGTCAGCATTCTCGGCAACAGCCTCGCCGAGCTCTCCAAGGGCAACCTCACCCAGCGGATCACGGACGACTTCCCCGGCGAATATGCTCAGCTCAAGCAGGACTTCAATGCTGCGCTGGCGAGCCTTGAGGAGACGGTTCATACCGTCAATGTCAGCGTCGGCAATATCGGCAGCGGCACCGGCGAAATCAGCAACAGTGCCTCGGATCTCGCCCGCCGCACCGAACAGCAGGCGGCCAGCCTCGAAGAGACGGCGGCAGCCCTCAACGAGCTGACCGCGCAGGTCAATTCCAGCGCCGAAAACGCACGCACGGCGGCAAGCAGCGTAAACGCGGCGTCTCAGGATGCCGAGCATTCCGGCGAGATCGTGCAGAAGGCCATTTCCTCCATGCACGGCATCGAACAATCGTCGCAGGAGGTGTCGCGCATCATCGGCGTCATCGACGAGATTGCTTTCCAGACCAATCTCCTGGCGCTCAACGCCGGCGTCGAAGCAGCCCGCGCGGGTGACGCCGGCAAGGGCTTTGCCGTTGTCGCGCAGGAAGTGCGCGAGCTGGCTCAGCGCTCGGCCAATGCCGCCAAGGAGATCAAGACTTTGATCAATACCTCGGCCGGGCAGGTCAAGGAAGGCGTCGATCTGGTCGGCCGCACGGGCGATGCCCTGCACAAGATCGCCCAGCAAGTTATGGAGATCAACGGCTTGATACGTCAGATCTCCGCTTCCGCGAGCGAGCAGGCTATCGGCCTGAAGGAAATCAATTCTGCCATGAACCAGATGGATCAGGTAACCCAGCAGAATGCCGCGATGGTCGAGGAAACCACAGCCTCGAGCGTTGCCCTTGCCGAAGAAGCCCAGTCGCTTCGGACACTCGTTGCGCGCTTCCGCACCGCACGCGCCATCCAGGACAATGCCAGCGCTTTGCGGGCGACCGCTCAACAGATGCGGACTCCGGTCGCGCCGCGACGGGCAGCTCCTACCGCTGCATCACCGGCACGCAAGGCAATTCCACAGACGCAGGGCGCCAACGCACTCGCCCAGGACGACTGGGAAGAGTTTTGAGCCGACCTTGGATAGGTAAAAGGTACAAAAGGCCGCCGGATCGCTCCGGCGGCCTTTTTGATAAGTTAATCAGATGCGGGCGAAGCGCTCCGTCAACAGCGCGAAGAAGCCGTCGGCATCGACATCGCGCATGACCTTGGCGTTGCGCTTGCGGTGGGTGACGTGCCACCAGTCGACGACGGTCATGCCGACGGTCAGTTCCGACGTCACTTCGATTTCCACGTTGCATTCGCGGCCCTTGAAGAGCTCGGGCTTCAGAAGGTAGGCGATGACAGTCGGGTCATGCAGCGGACCGCCGTCCGAGCCATACTTCTCGATATCGAAACGCTCGAAAAACTGCAGCATTTCGACCATGGCCTTGGCTGGCGGCGTGCCGACGGCAGCAATGCGCTCGACGCGATCCTTGCGCGTCAGCAGCTTGTGGGTGACGTCGAGCGGCATCATGACGATGGGCACGCCCGAACGGAACACAACGTCTGCCGCCTCCGGATCGACGTAGATGTTGAACTCGGCGGCCGGCGTGATGTTGCCGCCCTCGAAAAAGCCGCCGCCCATCATCACGAGCTCGCGCACGCGACTAACGATGTCAGGTGCCTTCTGGAACGCCATTGCGATATTGGTCAGTGGGCCGAGCGTGCAGAGGGTCACGGCGCCTTCCGGTTCCTTACGCAGCGTATCGATGATGAAATCGACGGCGTGGCCCGGCTGCAGTTCCATCGTCGGCTCGGAAAGTTCCGGACCGTCAAGGCCGGTCTTGCCATGCACATGTTCGGCCGTGACCAGCTTGCGCTTGAGTGGCGCGTCAGCGCCGGCAAACACCTTGACGTCGCGACGATTGCAGAGCTCGCAGACGATGCGGGCATTCCGGCTCGTCAACCGCAGCGGCACGTTGCCGGCGACGGTGGTGATGCCAAGCACGTCGATCTCCTGACGGCTGCCAAAGGCGAGGAAGATCGCCGCGGCATCGTCCTGACCAGGGTCGGTATCGATGATGATTTTTCTGGGTTCGGTCATGTCTTCAGCTTTCCTCCGGTACAGATCGACAGGCTTTGTCGCGGGTCCGGTCCGGCTTTGTCAAGCGCTCGCTCGCCATGTCACAAAACCATTTTTCACCATGGATTTCGATCTCGCAAATGCGAAGACCTCGTGGCTTGCACTCGCAGGCGCGTGCTCCCATATTAGGGACAACCGGGTGCTGAAGATCAGGTCCGGAACGGTCGCTTGATACCCAAGGACTTTGAGACGATGAGCCGGACGACTCCCTTTGCCAGCCCGCTGCTTCTGGGCTTTGATACTATGGAAAAGACGCTTGAGCGAATTTCCAAGGTCAGCGACGGTTACCCCCCCTACAATATCGAACGAATGCGTGCGGATCGCCTGTCGGGCGAGCCGGAGCGTCTGCGCATCACGCTGGCGGTCGCCGGTTTTTCCGAAGACGAGCTTGACGTCACCACGGAAGAGAACCAGCTGCTGATCCGCGGACGCCAGACGGAACAGGGCGAGCGAGACTATCTCTACCGGGGCATCGCGGCCCGGCAGTTCCAGCGTGTTTTCGTCCTTGCCGACGGTATGCAGGTGCTCGGCGCCACGCTGAAGAACGGTCTGCTCTCCGTCGATCTCATTCGGCCGGAACCGGACCGCGTGGTAAAGAAAATTAACATTTCGGTCTCACAGTAGAACAACGGCCTAGAGCCGAATGATTTCAGGCCGAATCAACCTGAAGTCCGAATCGGCTCTAGAATCAAAGAACTAGAGCACGACGTCACCCGAAAGCCATCCACACTTTTCGGCATCATGCTCTGGAGCCGTTGGTCCCTCATACTGGAGGTACGAGCATGTTGTTGAAAGAAGCTACCGCCCGCCTGACCCCATCCGAACTTGCCAATATCGGCACCGGCGAGGTCGCTTATATCAGAAAAATGGATTGGTCCGAAGTATCCCGCTGCTTCCCGGAAGCGCCGGATATCGATCCGGATGTCGATCTTTGGGCGCTTTTCGGCGCTGACGGCACCCCGATTCTGCTGACCGATAATCGATCCAGCACCTTCTATCGTGCTGCAGAAGACGAATTGAAGACGGTCAGCCTGCACTGACCATGAGCGTCGCCCGACGGTGAAATCACCGTCCGCAAGGACTCTATCGAGCAGCCGGCGCATAATTGCGCATGCGCATGATCCAGACCGCCCAAAGCGGCGGTCCTCACGGGATGATGCGAATATTTCAATTTGAGATTCTCGCCCGTAATTGGAGCGATCAGACCCTCTTGAAGGTCAGATAGGCCGACGAGCGCCCTTCGCGCCTGGCCTTGGCCTCGTAGCGCGTGCTCGGCCAGCCCTCATAGGGCGTCAGCCAGTCGGCGGCATTGCGCGCAGTCCACTCGAAGCCACCATGCGTCTGGCAATGCTGCAGCGTCCAATTGACGTAGGTGTCAATGTCGGAGGCGAAGCAGAAGAGCGCCCCGGGCTTCAGGACACGATGGAAGCGGGAAAGGTTCACCTGCGAAACGAAGCGGCGCTTCCAATGCTTCTTCTTCGGCCAGGGATCGGGATAGAGCAGGTCGATCTGGTCCAGGCAGGCATCAGGCAACCAATCCAGCACCTGCGTCGCGTCGTCATTGTAGACACGGATATTATGCGCGCCAGCGTCGTCGACGCTCGCAAGCAGCTTCTGCATCGAATTGACGAAAGGTTCTACGCCGATAAAGCCGGTCTTCGGTTGCTCCAGCGCCCGGTGGATGAGATGCTCTCCACCGCCGAAACCGATCTCCAGGCGCAGACGCTCGGTCGGCACCGGGAAGAGATCGTTCAGCGGCTGCGGCGCCGGGGCGGAAAGATCGAGGATGAACTGCGGCAGCAATGCTTCCAGCTTTTCGGCCTGCTGGCCGCGCAAGGCTTTACCCTTGCGGCGGCCGAAGAATGCTTCCGTCGCCCGCGACCGGCGCTCGGTATCGATCATGCGGCTTCCCGGAGCTTTACGGCTTCCTTGAGAGCCTTCACCAGGTCCGTACGCTCCCAGGAGAAGGAGCCGTCGCGACCGGCCTTGCGGCCAAAGTGACCGTAAGCCGAGGTCTTGGCGTAGATCGGCTTGTTGAGGTCGAGGTGACGGCGAATGCCGGTCGGCGAAAGGTCCATGTTCTTGCGGATGGCCGCTTCGACCTGATCCTCGGTGACGTCCTTGCCCGTGCCGTGCAGGTCGACATAGATCGACAGCGGCTGGGCAACGCCGATCGCGTAGGAGAGCTGGATCGTGCAGCGATCGGAAAGACCGGCGGCAACGACGTTCTTTGCAAGGTAGCGCGCAGCATAGGCAGCGGAACGGTCGACCTTGGTCGTGTCCTTGCCGGAGAAAGCACCGCCGCCATGCGGGGCAGCGCCGCCGTAGGTATCGACGATGATCTTGCGGCCGGTGAGGCCGGCATCACCGTCCGGACCGCCGATGACGAACTTGCCGGTGGGGTTGATGTACCACTTGCAATCGGAGGCAATCTTCAGGTCGCCGAGCGCTTCGCGGATATAGGGCTCAACGACGGCGCGTACCTTCTTCGAGTCCCAGCTGTCGTCGAGATGCTGGGTCGACAGCACGATCGAGGCCACTTCGGAGGGCTTGCCGTCGACATAGCGAACCGTCACCTGGCTCTTGGCGTCCGGCCCGAGCTTGGCGACTTCGCCATCGCCCTTCTTGCGGGCGGTTGCAAGCAGCTGCAGGATCTTATGGGAATAGTAGATCGGCGCCGGCATGAGGTCGGGCGTTTCCTTGCAGGCGTAGCCGAACATGATGCCCTGGTCGCCGGCACCTTCGTCACCCTGCTGGTCGGCGGCGTTGTCGACGCCCTGGGCGATGTCGGCGGACTGCGAATGCAGCAGCACGTCGATGCGGGCCTTCTTCCAGTGGAAGCCATCCTGCTCGTAGCCAATGTCCTTGATGGCGCGGCGGGCGGCGGCCTTGAACTTCGAAGGATTGATGACGTCGTTGCCGTCCTTGTCCTTCTTCATCAGGCTCGGCGGGAGGCGAACCTCACCGGCGATGACGACGCGGTTGGTGGTGGCAAGGGTCTCGCATGCAATGCGCACGCTCCAAGGGTTCACGCCGGTCTTTGTGGCCTCGCGGTAAACCAGATCGACGATTTCATCGGAAATGCGGTCACAAACTTTATCCGGGTGACCTTCGGCAACAGACTCACTCGTAAACAGATAATTCGCGCGCATACGGGATTCCCCTCAAAGAACAAATCTCTGCTTTTGATATTCGTCTCCGGCGCGAAAAACAAGTCGCACAAGGACATAAATATATCTTTATATCCCCGCCAAAGTGATAAAATTTTGCCTTAAATAGCGAAAAGGCGGCCAAAACGGCCGCCTTCCGACTTTCTCGATCTTCGCGTGCTTTCGAAGCGCTGCTTACTCAGCGTCAGCCTCGGCCGCGAGTGCCTTGACCAACTCGACAACCTTGCGTCGGACCTTGCCATCGGAAATCTTCACGAAGGCGCGGTTAAGCTGCAATCCTTCGGAAGAGGACAGAAAGTCGACGACGTAGTTGGAGCTGGATGCTTCGGCCATGCCGCCCGCACCGGCCGCGTGCTCACCCGGCGCGTCCTCGAAGAAGAAGGAGACCGGGACATTGAGAATGCTGGAGATGTTCTGGAGGCGGCTGGCGCCAACGCGATTGGTGCCTTTTTCGTATTTCTGAATCTGCTGAAACGTAATTCCGAGGCTTTCGCCGAGCTTCTCCTGGCTCATGCCAAGCATCGTGCGGCGGAGGCGTATGCGGCTACCGACATGAATGTCGATGGGGTTCGGCTTCTTTTTATTCTCTATCATCATTTTACCCTAACATAGGTTGAATTCAGGACCTGCCACCCGGTACCCTTCTCCACCCCTATAACGCTACGTTGCAGCCGATGCCCCCAAGGCCTCCAGTCTACGTTCAAAAGGCGGATGCCTAGCACTATGCAATTTTAGGGTTTTTTGGTCAATTCACCCTAAAAATAAAACCCATGCGCGAAATCGCAGCGATCATACCGGCTGCAGCGATGATCAACCAAAAGTATGTTTTTCTGGCCTTATCGTCGATGCGCGAAACGGTTGCGCCACCCAGAGTAGCATCAATAAAGCCTTGCTGGTTATAATCGATACCAGAAAGCAGACGTCCGTGTGCGTCAACAAATGCTGAAATACCAGTATTGGCGCTCCGAATCAGCGGTAATCCCTGCTCCACCGCCCTCACTCTTGCCTGCAGGAAATGCTGGTATGGGCCGGGTGTGTCGCCGAACCAGCCGTCGTTCGTAACGTTGAGGATGGCGTTGGCCTGCCTGATCTCCGGGGTCATCTCGTTCGGAAAAATGATCTCGTAACAGATCAGCGGATAGAATTTCAGGCCATCCGGCATGCTCAGCAATTGCCGTTTGGCGGCCGCTGAAAACCCTCCCGGCAGTTCGATGACATTTTCGATGCCTAGATAGCCGAGGATATGTTCGAAGGGCACATATTCGCCGAAAGGGACGAGATGGGTTTTGTCGGAGGCACCGATGATCTGTCCGCGGCCATCGATGACGTAGATCGAATTGTAATAGCGCGGATCGACGCCGGGTCCCATATCTTCGATGCGGACGGCGCCGGTAATCAGGATCTGGTCGTCATCGAGCTGATCGGCGATGCGGGCGAGCGCATCGCGATTGTCGGTCAGGATGAAGGGCACCGCCGTTTCCGGCCAGACGATGATGTCAGGCCGTTTGCCGCCGTTTGCCGGTGGCTGCACGGAAAGTGCCAGGTGCCTGTCGAAGATGGCGGCGCGATCGGCGGCGGTATCCATTTTGGCTTCCTGGTCGATGGAAGGCTGGACGATACGCACGACAGGCGCCGTCTTTACACCTGCCAACGGCGCCTCCGGCTGGCTCAGCGCATAATAGCCATAGCCGAAATGGGCTGAAACGATGAGAACGGCAAGCCCGAGCCCCGGCGCCCGGCCCTGGCGCGTGCCGAGCAACGCCGGTGCCGCGAAGACGAAGACGGCAAGCACGGTGACCCCGAGCACCCCGATCACATGCGCCGACTGCATCATCAGCGGAATGGGCATGGCGCCATAGCCGATGGCATTCCAGGGAAAACCGGTGAAAAGGAAACTGCGCAGCCATTCGAGAATGCCGAAGCTGAAGGCAAGCGCGGCGATGCGTCCCATGCCATCGGACCACAGGACACGGGCAAGCATGGTCGCGACACCGTAGAAGACGGCCAGGAAGGCGGGAAGACCGAGGATCGCGAGCGGCAGGGCCCAGGCGAACTCGTCGGCATCGATCAGCAGCGCGTGGCCGAGCCACCAGAGGCCGGCGACAAAATAACCGAAGCCGAACTGCCAACCGGTGAAGAAAGCCGGCCACAGACGCCCGAGCAGACCGCTATCCGGGCCGGCAGCAACGCCATCCAGCAGCCAAACGAGCAGCGTGAAAGAAATGAACATCGCCGCGAAGAAGCCGAAGGGCGGCAGCGCCAGCACCCCGATGGCTCCAGCAAGGATTGCAAGCAACGCACGTTTGAAACCCCAGACGAGGATCACCTTGCCCGAAAGCCATTCCATGCGCCAGCTCCGTCCAATCGCGAATCAATTGGGCGCAGTCTTTCAAAAAAGCAGCGATTTGTCCCGCTGAAGCGCCATTTATTGGCTGGCGGCATTGCGTTCGGTTGGCATTTCCTCGGCGATCGCTTCGTGTGCCAGCAAGCCGCGTTCAGACGTTCCCGCTTCGCCCTCGAGCTTGGCCGGACGACGCCGGACGGCATGACGCTTGCGTGTGATGCGCACCCGCTTGATGCGGCGTGGATCTGCATCGAGAATATGGAATTCGAAGCCTGGAAGCGCCTGCACCACCTCACCGCGCACCGGAATGCGGCCAAGGGCGGAGAAGATCAGGCCACCAAGCGTATCCACCTCGTCCACCTGCTCGGCGATGTCGAAATCAGGACCGATCGCAGCGGCGATCTCCTCGAGCTCGACACGGGCGTCGGCAACGAAGACGTCCTCGGAGACGCGCTTGAACATGACTTCTTCATCATCATGCTCGTCGTCGATATCGCCAACGACCATTTCGACGATATCCTCATGCGAGGCCAGACCATCCGTGCCGCCATATTCGTCGATGACGAGGGCCATCTGCGTGCGGTTGACCTGCATGCGGCGTAGCAGGTCGGAGGCGAGCATCGAGGGCGGCACGAAGAGGATCTTGCGGATGATGCCGGCTTCCGCCAGCGTCTTCTGCAGATCGACGCGCGAAAGATCGAAATTTGGCTTGACGGACCGCGCCGGCTTTTCGGCCGCAGGTGCAGCCGTTGCGGCCGCCGCCGTCTTAGCACCGCCACTGCGGCGCTTGTTGCGAGCCTGCTTGGCAACATAGGACAGCAGGTCGCGGATATGCACCATGCCACGCGGATCATCCAGCGTATCGGCATAGACGGGCATGCGCGAGCGGCCGCTTTCCTCGAAGAGGATCATCAGCTCGCCGATGGTGATATTCTGGTCCACGGCCTCGATGTCGGCGCGCGGCACCATGACATCCTCGACGCGAACCTCGCGGAAGCGCAGGATATTGTGCAGCATCGCCCGCTCGTCCGCGGAGAAGGCATCGTCGCCGGCCGCGTTGGTCATCAGCGCGTCGGCAAGGTCCTCGCGCAACCGGGCGGAATCCTGTGCCGGGCGCAGAATGCGCGCGGCACGTGCCCAGAAGGAAGAGTGGGATCGCTTGCCGTTGCTACTACTGCCTACCTCGTCGGAGGAGGCTGCATCGGCTCCGTCTTTGGCCTCGGGGGCCGATCTTGTCGTAAAGTCGCTCATTGTTCCTGGTCAGACAGGGTTCAGATCAAATGGGGTCTTGTCCCGCATAGGGATCAGATAGGCCAAGACTAGCCAAAATGCGAGTCTCCAGCCCCTCCATTCTTTCGGCTTCGCTATTATTCATATGGTCGTAGCCGAAGAGATGCAAGAAACCATGCACCATCAAATGCGTGAGATGGTCGTCAAAACTCTTTTCGAGTTCCACCGCTTCACGCTCCACCGTCTCCCTGGCGATGATGATATCGCCCAGCATCGGGCCGGGCTTGCCGCCGGGTTCAAGCGGAAAAGCCGGAAAGGAAAGAACGTTCGTCGCCTTATCCTGAGAGCGCCATTCCGCATTGATCTCGCGGATCGAGGCATCGTCGGTGAAAACTAGCGACAATTCGGGCGCCATTTTTGGAAATGGCTGCTTCTCGTATTTCCTAAGATAATCTGCAGCTTCGCCCAGCACGCGCTCGGCAAGCAACTGCAATACTTCTTCGGAGGGCCAATCGCCCTCCTCCACGCTGATCTGTATGTCGAGTTCGGCCATGAGCTTTCGTGCCGCAGATCAAATCTGCGGATCGCTTTCCTCGGCCTTTGCGGCATAGGTGGAATCATAGGCCCGGACGATGCGCGCCACCAACGGATGACGGACGACGTCCGTATCCTTGAAGCGGACGATGGTGATGCCCTCGACGCCGTTCAGCAGCTCTAGCGCCTCCACCAGGCCGGACTTGACGCCGCGCGGCAAGTCGATCTGGCTCGGGTCCCCCGTCACGATCATCCGCGAATTTTCGCCGAGACGCGTCAGGAACATTTTCATCTGCATGGATGTCGTGTTCTGCGCCTCGTCGAGGATGACGGCGGCATTGGCAAGCGTGCGGCCACGCATGAAGGCGAGCGGCGCGATCTCGATGACGCCTGCCGTGATGGCACGTTCGACCTTGTCGCCGGGCATCATGTCGTAGAGCGCGTCATAGAGCGGGCGCAGATAGGGATCGACCTTTTCCTTCATGTCGCCGGGCAGGAAGCCGAGGCGCTCGCCGGCTTCGACGGCCGGGCGCGACAGGATGATCTTTTCCACCGCACCGCGCTCCAGGAGCTGGGCAGCATGCGCGACGGCGAGATAGGTCTTGCCCGTGCCGGCCGGGCCGACGCCGAGGACGAGCTCGGAGCGCTCCAGTGCCCGCATATAGGCATCCTGCGTCGGCGTCCGCGCAATGATCGTCTTCTTGCGCGTCGAAATCTGCGCCATCGTCAACTTTGCTTTTCTCTCCATGGTCGGCAGCGTCAATTGGTCGTCGGCGGCAACCGCCATGCGGATTGCCCCTTCCACATCGGAACGCTCTACATTGCCGCCTTTTTGCAGCTTGTCATAGAGGTAATCGAGCGTGCGGCGCGCCTGGTTGGTGGCCAGCACATCGCCTGTTATGACGACGGAATTGCCGCGAGCGCGAGCGTCTATGCCGAGGCGCTCCTCCAGAAGCTTCAGATTCTGGTCGAACTGCCCAAAAAGCTCGCTGGCGAACCGATTGTTTTCGAACGTCAGGGTGAAGTGATTGGCGTCGCTCGCGATGCGGGGCTGGCGCGATGAAGAAGAAACCAATTCCTGTCCGTTCAAGCGGTGCGGCTCCTTTGATCCGTCCGGAACCTAGAGCAACTCAGCGAAAAGGCTGTTGGTGCTGGTTCCGGTGATTCGTACGTTAATAATGTCACCGATTTGCGATGCTTTTGCATCAACATTCACAGATTGCAGCCAAGGGGAGCGTCCAATCAACTGGCCCGGCATCCGGCCCGGCTTTTCCAGAAGGATATCCACTGTTTTGCCGACGCAAGCCTCCGCAAACGCATGCTGCTGCCGCAGCAGCAATGCCTGCAATCGCTCCAGCCGCTCGGTCTTGACCTCTTCGGGCACCTGATCCTTCAGCTCCGCACCGGGCGTGCCCGGCCGCGTCGAATATTTGAACGAGAAGGCCTGTGCATAATTCACCCCCTCGATGAGCTTCAGTGTATCCTCAAAATCCTGGTCTGTCTCCCCCGGGAAGCCGACGATGAAATCGCCCGAAAGAGCGATATCGGGGCGCGCAAGACGGATCTTCTCGATGAGCGTCAGATATTCGGCCGCCGTATGCCGCCGGTTCATCGCCTTCAGGATACGATCCGAGCCAGCCTGAACCGGAAGATGCAGATAGGGCATCAGCGTCCGCAGATCGCGATGGGCACCGATGAGGCGGTCGTCCATGTCTCGCGGGTGGCTGGTCGTATAGCGCAGGCGCGCGAGACCAGGAATCTCCGCCAGGCGATAGAGGAGATCGCCGAGGCTCCAGGCTTCGCCTTTCGGGCCGATGCCGTGCCATGCATTGACGTTCTGGCCGAGCAGCGTGATCTCGCGAACGCCGCCATCCACCAGCTTCTCGGCCTCCTCGACGATCTGGGAGACCGGACGGGAGACTTCGGAGCCGCGCGTATAGGGCACGACACAGAAGGTGCAGAACTTGTCGCAGCCTTCCTGCACCGTCAGGAAGGCAGTGACGCCGCGGGCACGGATCTTGGCCTCTTCGGCGATCGGCAGAT
This sequence comes from Rhizobium tropici CIAT 899, assembly GCF_000330885.1. NCBI lineage: Bacteria > Pseudomonadati > Pseudomonadota > Alphaproteobacteria > Hyphomicrobiales > Rhizobiaceae > Martinezella > Martinezella tropici. The sequence continues at coordinate 493,579 of NC_020059.1, read as the reverse complement.
GTTCGAACTTGTCCTCGATCGCATATTCGGTGTCGACGACGCGCTGGCCTTCCTTGGCGCGACGCAGCGCGTCCGGCAGGCGATGATAGGTCTGCGGGCCGATGACGACATCGACGGCAGGCGCGCGGCGCAGGATTTCCTCGCCCTCAGCTTGCGCGACGCAGCCGGTGACGCCGATCATCATTTCGCGGCCGTCAGCGGCCTTGCGCTTCTTCATCTCACGCAGGCGGCCAAGCGCGGAATAGACCTTTTCGGCCGCCTTCTCGCGGATATGGCAGGTGTTCAAAAGGACGAGATCGGCCTCTTCCATGTCCTCGGTCGGCTCATAGCCGTCGCGCGCGAGCGCATCGCTCATCCGCGTGGAATCATAGACGTTCATCTGGCAGCCATAGGTCTTGATAAAGACCTTGCGGCTGTTGGAGCCGTCGCGGGAACCGAGCTGCAAAGCGTCGGTCGCCGGGGCGTCGAGGGTCAGGCTATCCTTGGTCATGGGCCGCTATGTAGTGGCTTTTGCTTTCGGAGAAAATGAAAAAGTTGGAATCACCTGGAATCAGGCGATCTCGCGCCCGAGCAGGCGGCTGGCAAGCATATTGCGGATGCGCCTGGCGATAGTGGCGCTGACTTCCTTGCGATTGGTGCCGGCGCGATAGTCCACCGCCTCGCCGAAACAAACGTCGACATCGATGGCGCCGCACTGGATGATGCCCTTCAGGTGCGGCACAAGCTCGATATCACCAGGCCATGCCGTCAGCGGGCGATAATAGCGGCCCATCGGCGTTCCATGGACGCGGGTATAGGCGACCGCAACCGGCTGGACATGCACGACGGCATCCGGCGCCTTCGGCAGGGCGGCAGCGGCAGCACCGAACAGCGAGGATTTGACTTCGAGCAGCCGATTGCCGTCCGAGGTCGTCCCCTCGGGAAAGAGCACCATGATTTCGCCGTCCGCCATACGATCGGCGATCTCATTCACCTGCTCGCCAGTCTTGCGCTTCTGTTCGCGCTCGACGAAGACGCTCTTCTGCCATTGCGCGAAAAGCCCGAAGATCGGCCAGTCCCGCACTTCCGACTTGGCGATGAAAGAGACATCGGCGACAGCCGAAAGTACGAGAATATCGAGCCAGGACGAGTGGTTGGACGCCAGCATCAGAGGCCGGCTCGTCTCCATCTTGCCGATCACGTGGATGCGCACGCCAAGCCAATAGCAGACGATGCGATGCCAATAGCGCGGCAGATAGCGCCGGAGCTTCCAGTCAAAGCGCAGGCAGAGGATCTGCAGCGGCAGCATCACCGCGCTGACGACGCCAATGACCACAGCAGCACAGCCGATGCGCAGCCAGGTCATCAAATCGCTCGCTCTTGCATGAAAGCCTTCACGTCAACCTTCGTCCTTCTTCAGCGGGATGCCGTAAAGCTCCAGCCGGTGATCGACGAGTTTGAAGCCATGTTCACGGGCAATGCGTTCCTGCAAAGCCTCGATCTCCGGCGAATGGAATTCGATCACCGCGCCGCTTTTCAGATCGATCAGATGATCGTGATGTTCCTCCGGCACGGTCTCGTAGCGGGAGCGGCCATCGCGAAAATCGTGGCGGGCAAGAAGGCCGGCATCCTCGAACAGCTTTACCGTGCGATAGACCGTGGAAATCGAGATTTTCGCATCCACCTCCACCGAGCGTCGATAGAGCTCCTCGACATCGGGGTGATCCTCGGAACTCTCGATGATGCGGGCAATGACCCGGCGCTGGTCCGTCATGCGCATGCCGCGCTCGGCGCAAAGCTCCTCCAGGGATTTTACGGCATCATCCATCGATTGCTGTCTTCGGTCTGTTCGGACTGTGACAAGGGCTAGAGCGCCGAATTGTCGCTCTATCCATTTGTTTTGTCGCATTTGTGCGGCGCCAGGTGATGCCACCTGGCTGCAAAATGCTCTAGCGAAGAACGCGGCGCATGACAAGCGCCGTCGACCTCTGGCCGTTTTCGCCGACATAGTAAGCCTTGCGCTCACCGACGGTTTCGAAACCGAGCTTGCGGTAAAGGCCGAGGGCCGGCTGATTGCTGCCGTCGACCTCCAGGAACATGGTTTCGCCGCCGCGATTGCGGGTTTCACGCAAAGCCGCCTGCATGAGGCGCCAGCCAAGGCCGGAGCGTCCGAGTTTGGCATTGACGGCAATCGTCAGGATTTCGCCCTCGCCCGCCACATGGCGAGCCAGCACGAAGCCGGGAAGCGCCTTTCTGAGGATGGCGTTGGTCTGGCGGGCAACGAAGCCGAAGGTGGTCTCCTGCGAAAGGAGACCCTGAAATTCAGTCTCGTCCCATACCCGCGGGAAACGTTCACCATGCAGGAGTGCCACTTCGGCGCAATCCTTCAGTTCCATCGGGACGATTTCGTATTCGGCTTTCAAGGTCAGATAGGATTCGAGCATGTCTATTGCCTGGCAACTGCGTATCCGGCCTGCGGTCTGGCATCGGGTCCGCGAAGATAAAGCGGCTTCGGCTTTTCGCCGGCAGGCTTGCCGGCGCCCAGCCGGGCGACGATGGCAATCGGAAATGCGTCTGGCCGCTCCGCAGGCGGCGCGTCGCTCAACCGGGCGACGGCCGTTCCGGTGATAACCCCATCGAATGCGCCGGCGATTGCCCGCGCTTCGTCGATCGTCACGGCCCGAGCCTCGTCCAGCGGGTTGCCATCGGCACCGAAGCTCTGGAGATAGATCTCCTCGCGCTTGGCATCGATGGCAGCCAGAACCGACTTGCCCGGATTCTGTGCTCGCGCGGTCGCTGCCATGACCTCGAGGGTCGTGACGCCAACTGCTGGAACATTGAGGGAAAGTGCAAATCCGCGTGCGGCTGCAACGCCGATGCGGATACCAGTGAAGGAACCGGGGCCGACGGTCACGACGACACGCTCGATCGCCGAAAGCGCTACGCCGGCTTTCGCCAGCGCTCCGTCGACAACGTGCATCAGATGCTCGGCATGCCCCCGTCCGATCGTTTCCGTGACCTCCCCCATCACAGAATCACTGCCGCTATCATACACAGCGGCAGCGCAATCCACACCTGCCGTGTCGAGCGCCAGTACGATCATGTCAAATTTTCCGAAAAGCCTAAATATTAAACGGCTTCGACTTCCTGAACTTCGGGCACGAAATGGCGCAGCAGGTTCTGCACGCCATGCTTCAGCGTCGCCGTCGAGGACGGGCAACCGGCGCAGGAACCCTTCATGTTGAGATAGACCTTGCCGTCACGGAAGCCGCGGAAGGTGATGTCGCCGCCATCCTGGGCAACGGCCGGGCGAACGCGGGTATCCAGCAGCTCCTTGATGGTCAGCACGATCGATTCATCGCCTTCATCGAAGAATTCGCCGCCGGCATCCTGCACTTCGGAGAGAACCGACGCCGAGCCCATGACCGGCTTGCCGGACATGAAATGCTCCATGATCGAACCGAGGATAGCGGGCTTCAGATGTTGCCATTCCTGCTGTTCCTTGGAGACGGAAATAAAGTCGTAGCCGAAGTAAACGCCGATGACGCCCGGGATTTCGAAGAGGCGTGCAGCCAGCGGCGAAGCTTCGGCTTCCTCGGCGCTGCGGAACTCGGCCGTGCCGTTTTCCATCACCACTTTGCCCGGCAGGAACTTGAGGGTCGCGGGGTTCGGCGTCGCTTCGGTCTGAATGAACATCTTGATCTCCATGCGGCGGGCGAAAACCCTGTCCCGACTTTAGAATATTTCAAAAGAAGATAGGCCTTTTGGCCATCCTATTCAAGAGAATGTTTCTCAAGAAATGGCGTCTGCCCATCAACTCAGAGCGTCGATTTCCTCGTTGCTCAGCGTGTCCGGAAGCACCGTCACCGGGATCGGAAAAGCGGTTGCGCGACCGGCGATCGACGAAACCAGTGGACCGGGACCTTCCTTGGCAGACCCTGCCGCTAGAACGAGGAGCGCGATGTCCCGGTCCTCTTCAATCAAGGCATTGATCTGCTCTGCGGCCGATCCCTCACGAATGACGATTTCGGCGTCAATCCCGACATTCTCGCGCACGGCCTGCGCCGCCTTTGCCGTTGCTGCCTCCGCTTCCTCACGCGCTTCCGCCCGCATGATCTCCTCGACGCCAAGCCATTGCTGGAAGTCGCCCTCGGGAATCACATAGAGCAGAACGAGGCCGCCATTGGAGTTCTTGGCGCGCCGGCCGGCATAATGGACGGCGCGCTGGCATTCTGGAGTGCCGTCGATGACCGCCATGAACTTGCGACGATGACCTTCGAGCCGTGAGAGACGTTTTGAAACCATGCGGCGACTCTGACACCCGAAGACGACGTTTTGCAAGCCCCCGATTCAGGCGGCGGCCTGCATGCCGATATCAATAGAGAAAGCCGATAATATCGCGAACCTGCTTCATGGTCACATCGGCACGAGCGCGGGCGCGGGCGCCGCCATCGCGCAGCACGGCGTCGATATGGCCGGGATCGGCCATCAGGCGGCGCATTTCCGTCATGATTGGCGAGAGCACATGTACGGCGAGATCGACCAGCGCCGGCTTGAAGACGGAGAACTGCTGGCCGCCGAATTCGGAGAGAACCTCCGCCTTCGACTTGTCGGCAAGGGCCGCGTAGATGCCCACCAGATTGTCGGCTTCCGGACGGCCGGCGAGACCGGCGATTTCGCTCGGCAAGCCATCCGGATCTGTCTTGGCCTTGCGGATTTTCTTGGAGATGTTTTCCTCATCATCGAGCAGGTTGATGCGCGAGAGGTCCGATGCGTCGGATTTCGACATCTTCTTCGTGCCATCGCGCAGCGACATGACGCGCGGCGCCGGGCCATCGATCAGCGGCTCGACCATCGGGAAATAGGCGTGCACCGGCTCGTCGCCGACGGTGATATCGATGCCATAACCCGTGCGGCGGATATGCTCCATGTAGTCCAGATTGAACTTCATGGCGATGTCGCGGGTCAGCTCCAGATGCTGCTTCTGGTCGTCACCGACTGGAACATGGGTGGCGCGATAGAGCAGAATGTCGGCAGCCATCAGGCTTGGATAGGCATAAAGCCCGAGCGAGGCCTGCTCGCGGTCCTTGCCGGCCTTGTCCTTGAATTGCGTCATGCGGTTCATCCAGCCGATGCGGGCGACGCAGTTGAAGATCCAGGCGAGCTCAGCATGGCCGGGCACGGCCGACTGGTTGAAGACGATATGCTTTTCCGGGTCGATGCCGGCGGCGAGGAAGGCCGCGGTGATCGAGCGCGTCTGGTTCGGCATGTCCTCATGGACGAGCTGCGCCGTCAGCGCATGCATGTCGACGACGCAATAGATGCAGTCGTTGTTGGCCTGCAGGGCCACGAACTTGCGGATCGCGCCAAGATAGTTACCGAGGTGGAGGTTGCCGGTAGGCTGAACGCCGGAGAATACGAGCGGCTTGAATTCGGTCATGTCGTCCTCAAAAGGCTTGTGGAGGGCCCGGGTGAGCAATGCTCGACCCTTGGTTTCGAGCGGCTTATGCACGTGGGATCGATGGGGATCAAGTGGCTATGTGACAGAGTCTCAGGAAGAATGCTGGATCAGATCCCAAGTGTTGCCATGGGGATCGGCAAAGACCGCTACCGTGCCATAGACTTCATGGCGCGGCTCCTCCAGAAAACGCACACCCTTTGCCTTCATCGCGGCATGATCGCGGGTGAAATCGTCCGTCTTCAGAAAGAAGCCGACGCGGCCGCCGGTCTGGTTGCCGATCGCCGCACGCTGGCTGTCGCTGACGGCTTGAGCGAGCAATAGCGCGGCGCCCTCGGTGCCTTCCGGCCTGACGACAACCCAGCGCTTACCCTCCGGCTGCATCTCGTCAGCCAAGCACTCGAAGCCAAGGGCATCGCAGTAGAAGGCCTTGGCACGGTCGTAATCATCGATGACAAGGGTAACGAGGAAGAGGGATTGGGGCATGGGGGGCTCCGCTTCTGACTGAATCGTCTCCTCGCCCCGCTTGCGGGGAGAGGGCTAGGGTGAGGGGCCATGTACAAACGTTCGGCGTGGGCAGACTATCTTGGCCAGCCGCTGATATAACGGCGCCTGCATACTTTATTTCGGCGGGAATATCGGTGAAAGCCCCTCATCCGACTTGCCGCAATCTCACTATGTTCGATCGCGCCAAGCCACCTTCTCCCCGCATTGCGGGGCGAAGGAGCCTTGTTATTCCCCGTTCACCGCCTTCGCATCCGACGCTGGCGCCGGGCGCTTGCGCTTCAAATTGCGGCGTATCATGCCCACATCCACGCCGCCGATCAGGAAGGCGACAATGAAATACACTGCCATCGCAATCAATATAAGCAAGCCCAGGACGCCGGTCTTGGTGAGCAGCGTCGAGCCGGATCCCAGAAGTGGCTCCCACCGATGAGACAAATATACGATGACGCCACCCATGACGGCGGAGGAGACGAGCAGCATGGCGGTGCGTCGCGCCAGCGACCATTCCCAGACGAGATGCCCGCGGCGATAGAGGGTCACGAAGAGCTGTACAGCGTTCAGCCATCCGGCAACCGCCTCGGCGAGCGCAATGCCGCGTTCGGCCAGCACCGGGAAAAGCAGGATGGACAGCGCCGAATTGACGGCGACGGCGATCGCCGTGTAACGCATCGGCGATTTCGTATCTTCGCGGGCATAAAAGCCGGGCTGCAAGGCCTTGATCAGCACGAAAGCCGGCAGGCCCAGGCCGAAGATGGCGAGTATGGAGCCGACCAGCGTTGTATTGTTCGCGTTAAAGGCGCCGCGCTCGTAAAGCACGCGGATGATATCGTCGGAGAGCAGCCACAGGGCGACGGCGGCCGGCAACGTCAGGAACAGCACGAATTCGATCGAGCGGTTCTGGATATTGGCGGCTTCCTTGATATGGCCCGACTTCAGCGAACGCGCCAATTCCGGCAGAAGCACGATTCCGACCGCGACGCCGACGACACCGAGCGGAAGCTGGTAGATGCGGTCTGCATATTGCAGGGCGGCGATCGCGCCTTCCTTGCCCGAGGCAATCGCCTGGCCGATGACCAGATTGATCTGAGTGACGCCGCCGGTGATGGCCGCCGGGATCGCAAGAAGCAGAAGCCGCTTGACATTGGGCGTGAAGCGCGGAAAGCGCAGGCCGATACTGATGCCCGCATGACGCACGCCGATATAGACGACGGCCAGCTGCAGCACGCCTGCCACCAGTACCGACCAGGACAGATACCAGGCGGTGGTCAGCGGATCGGCGCCGAAATAGATCGCGTAGAACAGCGCGCTGATCATCACCAGGTTGAGGAAGATCGGAGCCACGGCCGCGGCGAAGAAATGATGCAGCGAATTCAGCATGCCGCTCATCATCGCCGTCAGCGACATCGACATGAGATAGGGGAACATCACGGCCGCCAACCGGACCGTCAGGTCGAATTTCTCGGCATCGTCGGCAAAACCGGGCGCGATGACCCAACGCACCAGGAGCGGCATGGCCAGTTCCATGACGATGGTGATCAGCAGCAGGACCGAGAAGAGAACGCCGAAGACTTCCTCGGAAAAGCGCTTGGCGCCATCAATGCCGTTCGCCTCGATTTCCTTGGCAAAGAGCGGCACGAAGGCGGCGTTGAAGGCACCTTCGGCAAACAGCCGGCGGAAGAGGTTCGGAAAGCGGAAGGCAGCGTAGAAGACGTCAGCCATCGGCCCCGTGCCGAGGGCGGCGGCCATCAGCGTTTCGCGGGCGAAGCCGAAGATGCGGCTGCCGAGCGTCGCGCCACCGACGGTGATGAATTTCTTGACTAGGCTCATGCGGCTGAACCGGCTTTCTTCTCGGTGTCTGACTTTTCGACGGCGACGCCACGCGTGGCGGCGGGCGCGATGATGCCCGACGGCATACGCTCACGCATTTCATCCTCCTCGCCCGCCATGACGGCTTTCAGGCGTGCGGTGATATAGGCCCGCCTGTTCTCGTTGGAAATCTTCTGGCCCACCAGGTCGGCGACATAGAAGGTATCGATGACCTTTTCGCCGAAGGTGGTGATGCGGGCAGACTGGATATCGAGAGACAGATCCGAAAGAACGGCGGTGATTTCTGACAGCAGGCCCGGGCGGTCGAGGCATTCGACCTCGATGACCGTGAACTTGTTGGAGAGGCTGTTGGTGATGATCACCGACGGTGGGATGACGAAAGCCTTGTTCTTGCGGCGGTTCTTCGTCCGCGTCGCTATGACCTCCGGCAGCCGCTTGCGGCCGGCCAGCACATCCTCGATCATCTTGCCGATGGTGGCGGCACGGCGCAGTTCGTCGGCGTCGTCGGGAAATTCGCGGCTGACGTGGATGGTATCGAGCGCGCGGCCGTCCGATGTCGTGAAGATCTGCGCATCGGCGATATTGGCCCCGGCAGCGGCACAGGCGCCGGCGATCACGGTCAAAAGACGGGGATGGTCGGGCGAGAGCACGGTGATCTCGGTAATGGCGTGGAAGCTATCGGTGCGCACCATCGTGGCGAGGACCTTGCCCGCCTTGTCGGATTCACGCATGAACTGCGTATGGCGGATCTGGTCTTCCAGAGGTACCGACAGCAGATAGGGCTGATAGTGCAGCTTGACGTAGGCCTTGCGCTCCTTCTGACTCCAATCGGCAAGTGCGTGTTCCAGCGCTTCGGCGGCAGCTTCGGCGCGTTCCTTGCGCGACACTTCGGAGAACCCGCCTGACAGCAGCAGCTCGGTTTCATAATAGAGCGTGCGCAGCAGCTGACCCTTCCAGCCGTTCCAGACGCCAGGGCCGACGGCGCGGATGTCGCAGACGGTCAGGATCAGCAGCATCTTCAGCCGGTCGAGCGACTGCACCCGGTCGGCGAAATCGATGATCGTCTTGCGGTCGGTCAAGTCGCGCGTCTGGGCGACCATCGACATGGTCAGATGTTCCGCGATCAGCCAGACCACCAGTTCTGTCTGCTTCGGTGAAAGGCCGAAGCGCGGGCAGAGCTTGCGTGCAACTGCGGCACCGGCTTCCGAGTGGTCTTCCTCGCGGCCCTTGGCGATATCGTGCAACAGGACGGCGACATAGAGCGCATCGCGATCCTCGATATTGGGCATCAGCTTGTTGGTGAGCGGATGAATATCCTCAGCCCTGCCCTTGTCGATCTCCGACAGCACCTCGACGGCGCGGATCAGATGCTCGTCCACCGTATAGTGATGATACATGTTGAACTGCATCATCGAGACGATCTTGCCGAATTCCGGAATGAAGCGGCCAAGCACGCCGGCCTCGTTCATGCGGCGCAGGATCAGCGCCGGATCGCGTTTCGAGGTAAGGATGGAGAGGAAGAGCCGGTTCGCCTCCTCGTTTTCGCGCAGATCGTTGTCGATCAGGCTCAGCGAGCGGGTGACGCGCTTCAACGCATCCGGGTGGAATTCCAGCCCATTGATATCAGCGACGAAGAACAGCCGGATGAGACTGACCGGATCGCGCTTGAAGACGTCGGGATTGGCAAGCGCGATACGGCCGCGGTCCTCGACGAATTCGACGGTACCGGGGATCTTGCGCGAGCGGTTGGCAAAGCGGCTGATGACGCCGGTGAGGCCCGGAGTGGCCTTCGCCTGCTGGTCCTCCAATGCGGCGCAGAGGATGCGGGTGAGATCGCCGACATCCTTGGCGACAAGGAAATAGTGCTTCATGAAGCGCTCGACGGCCGAAAGGCCCGGGCGGGCGTTATAGTCGAGGGCTGCGGCGATATCGCGCTGGATATCGAAGGAAAGCCGCTCTTCCGCCTTGCCGGTCAAAAAATGCATGTGGCAGCGCACGGCCCAGAGGAAATCCTCGGCCTTTTCGAAGAGACGATACTCCTGCTTCGACAGCACGCCGAGCTTCACCAGCTCGGCTGGATCGCGGACGTGGTAGTAATATTTCGAGATCCAGAACAGCGTGTGCAGATCGCGCAGGCCGCCCTTGCCTTCCTTGACGTTCGGCTCGACCAGATATCGGGTGTCGCCGGCCTTGCGATGGCGCTCGTCGCGTTCGGCGAGCTTGGCGGCGATGAATTCCGGGCCGGTATTGGTGACGATTTCCTTGTCGAAGCGCGCCTGCAGCTCCCGCTCCAGCGCGACGTTGCCGCAGATATAGCGGGTTTCGAGAATGGCGGTGCGCACTGTCATATCGGACTTGGCCTCGCGGATGCACTCCTCGACCGTGCGCGTGGCATGGCCGACTTTGAAGCCCATGTCCCAAAGCATATAGAGAATGAATTCGACCGCCTTGTGCGTCTCGCTCGCTGGTTTCGGCTGGAAGAGGAAGAGCAGGTCGATATCGGAGCCCGGCGCCAGCGTATCGCGGCCGTAACCGCCGACGGCGGTGACGGAAAATGCGCCGGCCTGTTTCGGGTAGGCATGATGGACAGTGAGATCGTAGAGGACGGTGATGATCTGGTCCTGCAGCCAGGAAATCCGGTGCGCGCAATTGAGCCCGCTGCCGTCGGCGATCAGCAATCGCCGTGCTTCTTCCCGTCCATCCTGGCTTGCCTTTTTCAACAGCGCCAGCAGCGCGGAGCGCTCTTCATTCTTATCCAGACCGCGTTTGGCGAGAGCCTCGCACTCCGCCTTCAGCGCGGATACATCGAGAACGGTCGAAAAATCGATATGATGCGTTTCCATGCTCTGCCGATCGGCTTTCTCTTCGCTGACCGCGGCCCGTTGCCGGCGCGCCTGTCTTTTCGTCTGCATGCGCTATAGCCTCTTTGGCCCGCGATTAACACAGGCATTCTGGGCCTGGTCTTTCCATGATTTCTACCGGGCCAAAGTTGACGAAGCGTGACGGCAATCGACGCAGAAGCCGGCGGTTTTAGGGCCTTGCCGGCTCGATCGCCCGT